>DANA01000058.1:0-18964 GCA_002508495.1 Methanoregula sp. UBA276 | reverse complement strand
GGTTTCTTGGGCCATGCAGGTTTATCGCCGTATACCCTTTTCTGCCATTCAGATGTGCCATGCAATAGATACTGGCAAAAATTCATTATACTGCCAAAAGGACTCTTTGTCAACCCCAGACGGGGAGGATGAGAAAAACTATGCAGAATATCGTTGCAGCCCTCGCAAAAAAGGACAATCTTGAACGGTGGAAAAACGTCGTGGATCTTGAGAAGTTCGGACAACCGGCTTCCGAGTTCCTCGTGCAGGCACTTGCCGATGAAGACCGCTGGGTCCGGTACCTTGCAGCAGATGCACTGGCAAATATCGGTGCCAGCAATTCTGTCGACTCCATAATTGCGCTCTTACGAGATCCTGAACAGGATGTTCGTTTCGCAGCAGCATCGGCCCTCGGAAAACTTGGCGACCCTAAGGCAATCAAGAGCCTGCAGGAAGTACTCAAGCGCGACAACGGCTACGTAAAGGTCGCAGCCGAAGAAGCACTGGTTAAGATCTCTCCGGATACGTTCGGGTTGAGCACGTAACAGACTCTATCACAAAAATTCAATATCACACCTACAATACCAGATAGGCAATCTTCTTTTTGAGGTTACAGGCAGGCTTGCTTCTCAACCTCCCGCTGGGGCAAAGAGTGCTCTATGGCACCATGCCCGGCGGGATTTTTCCTGTATCCCCCTGATTGCCACAGCACCGGGTATAAAGTCTGGTGGATACCATCTACCTGCGATGAAGAACCTGCTGGTTGAACATCCGGCTGACTTCGTACTTTTTTCGTTCCGCAATATTCTGGGCGATCGTTGAGATCCCGATTATCTGGCCGTCATCATTCCGTATCGGGGACAGGGTGACACAGACCTCAATGCGCGATCCATCTTTTTTCAGCCGTATTGTATCAAACCGGTCGATGGTCTCTCCATTTCCGACCCTTTTTAAGAAGAGCGCGAGCTGTTCGCGCAGTTCCGGCGGGACGATACAGTCAATGGACTTTCCGGTAACCTCTTCTGCAAGATAGCCGTAGTACCGTTCTGCCGCCTTATTCCAGCTCATGATAGTGCCATCAAGCGATTTTCCGATGATGGCATCATTGGAAGAATTGACAATCGATTCAAGGACCGAGCGGAGCCGGTTGGATTCCCTCTTATCAAGGAGGTCCTGGTAAACGACAAACACCTCACCATCAGGCAGGGGAAGGGGATAGATCTCAACCGGGCGGACGCTGCCGTCTTTTGCGGTAATGGGAAATTTATATCGGGGTTCATCCCCGGCACATTCGAGCGCCTGTTTCCAGATCAGGATTAAGTTTTTTGACCGGGCACTGGTCCGGAATGCTGTTGCGAGCCAGTCTTTCTCGGTGGGAATATCCTTGAGGGTATATCCGAAGTGTTCTTCGAACTGTTTATTCAGGAACCGGAAATTACGGGAACCATCAATAACCGACAGGGGAATGGGAGAGAGTTCAGCTATCCTGCGGAAACGTTCTTCACTCCCCGTGATGGTCTGGGATTGCCCGTACGTACCTGTGCCAGCGGATGCAGGGAAGGGTGCAGACCCGGAAAAATTCCCTGGCACCACATTTTTTCCACTCCCCTGCTCAAGGTTCGCTATCCGCTGGTGGAGGTTCTCGTTTTCGGCCGCAAGACGGTCATGTGCTTCCTGCAATTCCGTGTTTTTCCTGAGTGCATGCTCGTAGGTTGAGAGTAGGATTGCGGGAGTCTGGAAGTGGCTTGCCGGGATGTGATGCGTCTTGCCCTCAAGGGAAACTTCGAGCGTGGGCTCAGTCCCCTCAGAATCCGGACGTACCGGTGACTGCAGGGTGCTGGTAATCCGGGATAGTACATGCTCGGGTTCAAACGGTTTGATGATGATATTATCCGCTCCAGCCTCCAGGCCTTTCATCAGGTCAGCCGGGTCGAAGAGCTGCGTGACCAGGATGACCGGGATGTGGGATAAGTCCTTATTTCGTTTGATGGCGCGGCAGAGGTCATACCCGTCCATCTCCGGCATAATGATGTCAGTCAGGACAATCTTCGGAGGCTTCTGTTTGATCTTTTCCAAAGCTTCGCTCCCATCCGTTGCAATATCAACAGGGTACCCTTCACCTTCAAGAATGTGCTCGAGGTACTCAGCCTGGGTCCGGCTGTCCTCAACGATGAGGACGGGGACGTCGCTGTTCTGGGTTCGTGTCTTCATGAAAGCACCGTTTGTATCATGCAGTTATGTCGGGGGGGAGTGGCTGGTGAGTTTCCGGTACAGGTCAACAGGATTGTTTGAAGAGTTCACAATGGTAGCAAGAACGGACTGGAGTCGTTTTGCTTCCTGTTTCTGGGTGAGATCTTCGTATACCACAAACTTTTCACCAGAGTTAAGGGTAGCTTCAAAAAAGTTGATCTGCCGGACGGTCCCGTCTTTGCAGGTGACCAGCCGCACACAGGGGCTCATCTCGGGCGCAAGCGGATATCCGGCATCATCTTTTAATGACGGAAGAACCTCCGGGGGTTCATACAGTTCGGGAAATGCAAGGTAGTACCAGTCTCTTTCCGTAGGAATATCTGCAAGAGTGTACCCGAAAAGTTCGGAAAATTTTTCATTCAGGTACAGGAAGTTGCCGGCGTCATCGACAATGGAGATAGGGAACGGGGAATGGTCGGTGATCATGCGGAACCGCTCTTCACTCTCCCGTATCTGCTGTGCCTGCTGCCGTTCCGTGTTGATATCGCGCCCTACCGATTGGCATTCTATCAAGGCACCCGCATGGTCAAAGATCCCCCGCGTATTCCATTGGTACCAGTGGTATATCCCATTATTATCGAGAAGGCGGATATCTGAGGAGATTGTCGGCGTGCTGGGGGTAAGGCAGGTGATCCTTTCCTTTGAGATGGGGATGTCATCCGGGTGGGTATAGGACAGGATATTCTCTCCCGATAGGGAATCGCCGGGAACGCCGATAAACCGGCTCAGTGATTCATTGATGAACGTGATATCTCCGCCCGGCCGCCAGCGACAGATGATATCTGTCTGGTCCTGTACAATGGCACGATACCGCATCTCGGAGATCATCAGGGACTCTGCAAACTGGATCTGTTTTGTGATGTCTTCCCCGATGATCGTCACACCCTCTTCCATATTGTCAAATACCGTCGGGATAAGACGCATCCGGTAATGCCGCTCCTGATTCTCCAGGGTTATGCAAAACTCACGCTGGATCTCCCCCTTTACCTGGATCTCATCGAATATCTCGGGAATGGCGAGCCGGGTTATGAGCGGGGAGCATATGTCCTGGATCTGGTTCCCGATAAGACTCTGGCGGGGGATGCCAAGAACCGTGATTGCGTTTTCATTGGCATCGAGAACCCGCATCTTGTTATTGATAAGGAGGATGATGTCAGCGGAAAATTTCAGCATTGCCGACAGGGGCATTTTATGAGAAAAGGTGTACACCTTTGCCGGGCCATAGGAGTTGAGTGCAACATCCCCGGAGATGAGGAGAATATCGAGATACTTGGCAGTAGAGTTCCTGTTGAGGGAGAGTTTTTTGGATATATCGGTTATTGTCAGCCCTTTGCGATGAGATCGAAGAAGGATCTGAATCTTCTTCAATGGCTCAAGCTGTTCATTCACAGAAAAAAAACGGAAGGTGGCTATAAAAACATATGCCATGCGAATTTGCATGATTCAGGCATATTTCGTTGATATTGGAGGTATGTTAAATTCTTATGACAGATAATCAGCGATACCATCGTGCGTTATGAACCCGGCTTTTATAAAAAGAAATTCGGTTTTTTATGCATAACCGGACAATATACAGCCAGAACGAAATTACCCGGTATCAGGTTCTGAAAAAATGAGCGGGCAGCGCTTGAAGTACCGGGGATAATGGGTTCCGGATCGGGAAGATCACGCCCCTGATTTTCCTATTTCACCAGGACCTGCGCTGATCTCACACGGCGGGTTTTTCTTTGGGTTTCCGATTGGCACTCAGCCGGGCCGGAGATGATCGCCGGTCATAAAACTCCCCCGCTTCCTCATACCGCCGGATTGCAACCCAGTACTTTCCCACCGATTCTTCATACCTGCCGATCTCACACAAGCGATCCCCAATCTCTTTGAGTGCACGGGAATAGTACAGACTCGCTTCTTCGCACCGGCCAAGATTCTGGAGGCAGTTGCCGGTCTCATGCAGGGCTTCAGCAAAATCCGGTGCAATTTCCACGGCCTGTATCAGGCAGTGTAACGCATCCTCGGTTTTTCCCTGGTGCAAAAATTCCGAAGCCTGCCGGTAATGGCTGTGTGCTTCGGCGGATATCCGGGCGGGGTGTGCTGTTTCAGATATTCTTATTTCTGAGAGAATATCAGTGGTCATTGGTATTCTACGATATTTTTCAAAAATCTTATATAGGGTTTTGCAACGCAGGTGTGCCATGCAGAAGATGGCGGGCATCTGGTCTGTTGCATCATTAAAATATGCCAACTGTGCAGTACCAACAAACATCAGATGAGACTCCCCGGAGATACGGGCGGGCACCTTTCCTTTGAAGACCACTGATGTATCATTGATGCATTCTTCTCATCACCATGGATCCTACGATCCATGGACACAACGCCGGAAGAGCCGGGCACGATCTTTTTGGCACCCCGGTTTTTAAAAAAAAGGGAAAACGGAGAGATGGTATTATTTAGCGCCCTTTTACGGGACTGAAGACGTTCTGGTAGATCATGTCGCTGCCGGTGTTGTTGAGCCGGGCACGCTCCTCTTTTTCCTCAACATAGGCCATGAGCGGGAGCTCCATGTTGACACCCGGGGTGTGGCCGAACATCTTCTCGAGCTCGACCTGCTGGGAGTGCATGATCAGTGCGTTTGGGATCTCCGCGGGACAGACTTCTTCGCACTGGCCGCAGTTCACGCAGGAATCTGCGATGTGCGAGTACCGGATCAGGTGGAACATGAAGTTGACCGGGAGCTCGCCCGGGGGCACCATTGCCGGGTTCTTGGTAGTACAATCGACACAATAACAGATCGGGCACTGGTCAATGCACTGGTAGCACTTGATACAGCGGGAGGTCTCGGTCATGATGTACTTGAGCCGGTCCTTGCCCTCGCCGAGCGCTTCGAAGTCGTGCTTGCGCCACTTGTCGGCAAGCTTGAACATCGCACCCTCGATCTTGGCACGGATCTCGAGGCCCTTGGGGTTGGCTGCCTCGGTTGCGAGGATGCCCTTCTTGACTGCACCATCCATGAGTGCTGCACCCTTCTCGGAGCAGACCTCGACAAAGGTGGCTTTTCCGGCCTTGGGACCGATAACACCCCAGTTCCCGCAGGCAAGATCTGCCTGGCGCGGGATCTTCATCTTGCAGCGGCGGCAGTTGGACCTGCGCCCGTAGCCTGCCTCTTCGAGTTCGTCAACGGAGATGCCCTTGTGGCCTCCCTCGTACTCGATGATGAACTGGCCCTTGTCGATCTCTTCCTTGTGGACAATGTTCGGGTCGACACCGTACTTGTCGGCAATCATCTTCCTCGCGAGTACGGGGCTGACCGATCCACCGCAGTTGACCCCAATCATGATGACGTTGTCGAGGTTGATCTGCTTGCGCTTGGCAAGTTCGTAGAACGCCATCGCGTCACAGCCCTTGACAGTGACACCGATCTTCTTGTTCTTTGCTCCGTCAAGGTACTTCTTGATGAGCTTGGGTAGGAGGAGGGTCCCGCAGTGGAGCGAGCCAGCGGTCTTTGCAATGTCGGCAGGGTCGGTAATGAGGACCGGGACGGCATCGTACAGGTCAGCACCCTTGGTTACAGCAAGGACTGCATCGACCATCTTGGACTCAAGCGCGTACTTCCAGAGCGCCGTGACGGCGCCACCAAGTTCTGCCTTCTTCTGGATCTCTGCATCTGTGGTCCAGGCATAGAGCATATCGCCTTTCTTGGTCATGGTCAGGCCTCCTTGATCTTCTCAACTTTGACCGCACAGTGCTTGAGCTCCGGCATCTTGGACATCGGGTCGAGCACTGTGTTGGTCAGGTTGTTGACACCATCGGCAAAGTGCATCGTCATGTAGAGCACTTTCGGGGCAACGTCATCGGTCACGCGGGCGGTGGTGATGGTCTCGCCACGGCGGCTCGTGATCTTAATCTTCTCGTGCTGCCTGATACCCAGTTCCTTTGCATCCTCGGTGTTGATCTGGACGTAGGACTCGGGCACTTCACGGTGAAGGTCGGCGCAGCGGTCGGTCTGGGTCCGGGAGTGGTAGTGGAAGATGAGGCGGCCGGTCATCATCGTGTACGGGTACTCGGCATCGGCAACTTCCGCGGGCGGGCGGTACTCGAGGCCGAACATGGTGCCCTTGCCATCAGCTGCGGAGAACTTGCCGCAGTGGAGGATCGGGGTGCCGGGGTGCTCCTCGGTCGGGCAGGGCCAGTGGACGGACTCGGGCTTCTCCATCTTCTCGTAGGTTACACCGAACATGTTCGGCGTGCAGGCCCGCATGTCGTCCCAGACATCCTTTGCGGACTTCCAGTCAAAGCCCTTGAGGCCCATCTTCTTTGCGATCATGCCAATGATCTCCCAGTCGTATTTGGACTCACCGGGGCCATCGACTGCCTTCCTCACGCGGTTCACGCGGCGCTCGCCGCTCGTGAACGTGCCGTCCTTCTCGGCAAAGCAGGTGCCGGGCAGGACAACGTCCGCGTGCTGGCAGCTCTCGGTCCAGTAGATATCCTGGATGACACAGAAATCGAGCTTGTCAAGGCACTTCTTGACATGGTTGGAGTCGGGGTAGGTGACGACCGGGTTCAGGCCGAGGATATACATACCCTTGATGACTTCTCCGCAGTCGTTGATCTGTTCGGTAAGGGTCGAACCGTACCAGTCGGGCAGCGATCCTGCAGCAAGTCCCCATGCCTTCTCGATCTTTGCACGGTTCTCCGGAACGGAACAGGCCTGGTAGCCGGCATAGACATTCGGGTATGCACCCATGTCGCAGGCGCCCTGCACGTTGTTCTGGCCACGAAGCGGGTTTACACCGACGCCGGGGCGGCCGACATTGCCGGTCAGGAGGGCGAGGTTGCCCATCGAGCGCACGTTGTCGGTACCAGTGGTCAGCTCGGTGATACCGAGGCAGTAGATGATAACGGCGTTCTTTGCCTTCGCGTACTGGATGGCAATATCCCTGACCGTCTCCTGTGGGACACCGTGGATCTTGGTGGCGTCGGCATACTTCTCGGCCATCTTCTTGAGATCTTCGAAGCCTTTCGTGCGCTCCTTAATGAACTCCTTGTCTTCGAGGCCCTCCTTAATGATGTAGTACATCATGTTGTTGGCAAGCGCGATGTGGGTTGACGGGGTGAACCGGACCCACGTGTCGGCGAGCCGTGCGGTTGCACTGTAACGGGGATCGACCACGATGATCGGGGTGCCCTTCTTCTTTGCCTGCATGACGCGGCGTGCAGCAAGCGGGTGGGCTTCGACAGCGTTGCTGCCCCACATGACAATGAGATCGGCATTCAGGACGTCCTCGAACGGGTTCGTGGCTGCACCGGAGCCAAACGAGAGCGAGAGCCCGGCAACGGACGGGCCGTGGCAGATACGGGCGCAGTTGTCCACGTTGTTGGTCAGGAACCCGACGCGGGCGAGCTTCTGGAGCGCGTAGCAGTCCTCGTTGACGGTACGGCACGAGGTCTGGAACCCGAGCGCCTTGGGGCCGCCGGCCTTGTGGATCTCCGTGAACTTCTTCACGATGAGATCGATGGCTTCGTCCCACGAGGCCTCCTCGAACTTGTCGCCCTTCTTAATGAGGGGTTTGGTCAACCGGCCGGGTTTGTCGACTGATTCCCAGCAGGTCGCACCCTTGGGACAGAGCTTGCCCTCGTTGATTGGACTCCGCTTGAACGGTTCCACGCCGACCAGTTTTCCGTCATTGACCACAAGGTTCAGGGTACACCCGACCCCGCAGTACGGACAGGTTGTCGGTACATACTTAAGAGTACTCTTGATTTCTTCCATCGTCTATCACCAGATTTTTCCGGGTTTCTTTCGCTTGAAAAGAAGCGACTGCGGCCCGGAACACACACCTCTATGTGTACAGATTGTCGGCAAAATTTGTAAAGCAATTTTGCTTGATTATTGATCTCAGTAAACACTATATTTATACGTTCTGAAAAAAAATCAAAAAGTGTGGATTATCTGGGGGTAAGTTGAATTACCTATATGCGTATCCTGCGATTCCAGGGGGACAATACGGAACCGCTGGTGAATTTGTTCAGGATTTGGAACGATACTACCACGGGGTTGTCATGAGGCTGCGTCCCCTTCCCCCCATGATGACCGAGGTTGTGCACGCGGCACTCAGAGTATGTTCGGAAACAGAATACCGGACCGGCCCCACCTGCCGGATCTGCGGCGGCGCCCTGACCGGGTACGACACCCGAAAAAAGCGCTTTGCTCTCCTCAGCGACGATGACCGCGAGGAGGTCATCGAGGTCATCATCCACCGTGCATACTGCCGCACGTGCCGTAAGGTCATGATGCCGGACGAACCGTTCTACCCCAAAACCCGGATCGGTTCGCCGGTCATTGACCTCTGCCAGACACTTTCCGTCTCTCTTTCCAGCGGGCAGGTGACCACCATCCTGAACAGGATGGGCCTTATGGTCGATCGCTGGAGCGTCCGCACCTATTGCAGCCTGCCCATCCTCCCGCCACCGGCGATTGCGGCATTCGGGATGCATATCCCCGTGTCCATCATTTCCCTTTCGGCTCTTTTTGGCGAGAACATGAGCACAAGCTGCCTTACCGGAGACGACATTCTTGCTGCGTGCAATTACCCTTCCCGAAAAAAACCTGCTGATCAATCTCCGGAAGATGGACCCCGCCCCGCGTGAGGGATCGCCAAATTCCCGTTAACGAGAAGTGATTACTTTTCAATAGATGTTTATTTGATGACCGGGTAACGTTTTACCATGCAGGCAGAACACGAGGCAGAGAAACCCGATGCGCTGAAACGGAGCATGAATACTGCAGGGGTGCCGGAACGGCTCCAGCAGGAGATCCTGCAGCTGGCCGCGTTCCATACGTACCCGGCTCCCGGGGTCCTTATCGGCGCATTCATGGTAGACTATGCCATGGAGCTCCTCGGGACAAAAAAGGGCGACAAACTCTATGGTGTCTGCGAGACCCCCAAATGCCTCCCGGATGCCCTGCAGGTTCTTGCCCATATTACGATTGGAAATAACCGGCTGAAAGTCGTGCCCATCGGGAAATTTGCCATCACCATGAACCGCCCGTCGGAAGGCCCGATGGCAGATGCAGTCCGGGTCTATGTAGACCTTGAGAAGTTGAGACAGTACCCCACCGTTGATATCTGGTATGCCAACAGCCCCTTGTTTGACAAGATGAACATGAAAGGTGAACTCTTTGACGAAATATTCAGAGCCGGCCGGAATATCTTCTCGTCTGAAAAGGTGCGGGTTCCCGTGAAGCAGAAGAAGAAATGGAAGTCAGTGACCTGCCCCGGCTGCGGGGAATCCGTACCCGATTACCTTATCGAAGGCGACAGGTGCGGCGCCTGCGGGTCGATGAAATATTACGAGAAAGCCTGACAACAGGATATTCCCCAAGATAACATTTTTGGTGTGCCTGGCTTTTCAGGTCAGGCAGGCGGGTAAAACCGGAACGATAGGAAAAGAAGAGGATTGATTATTTTCAGGTTGCTGCCACAGCTGCCTGTTCTTTCCGTACCGGCTTTTTGACCCACACCAGTTCCTTTCCATCGAAGGAAAAGGACTGCATGGTATAGACGGGGATCCCGGCCGGCACCGAGCTGGTATCTGCATTTCCCGGAACCATAACGGCAACCGAGTACCGTACCGGGGTACCATCGGCACTCTTCTCTTTTATGCTCAGTTCCTCAAGGAGATGAGAGGAAACATCTGTGCCAAACGACACAAGGAGCTTCACGCACTCGCGGTGCCCGTTGTCCCGACGTTCGAGGATGACGACCCGGTTGTAACCTCCCTCAAGGCTCCGCACGGTTGCCGTCCACCCGTCAAAACTGGAATAGATTGACCGGATCTCCTTTGCCACAAAGTCATGCATGATATCTGTACTGAATCCCATGATGATCAACTAATGTTCATTCAACCTGGTACATAAAACAACAGGATTTTATTTTTCTCATAGGCACAAGGAAAAAAGGGAGCGCTCCATTTCTGGGCAGCACTTTCTGCAGGTGGCATTGTTCCATCGCATCCCCCAACGGGTACCACCAGTAAGTTAAACAAAATTAGTAAACAAAATGGTTTTATTAACAATTGCCATATATTCATATGCCCAAAAACGGGCAGGTCAGGAACCGGGGCATCTTTCCAAGTACCGTCATCATGCCACGATGTCGGGGGCCTCTGGCCGGATCCTCATTTCCCAGCAAGCGGCCGCACGCCATTTGTATCACACCTTATTTGCGGCCGCAACCATACCAGCAGGAACGCTATTCTGCCCGTATGATCGTCCCGGCGTTTTTGCCATTGATCGCTTTTTCGATGTTTCCGCGCTTGTGGCAGTTCGTGATCCGGACTTCCCGGATATTGACCGCGTCTTGTAAGAGTTCGATCACTTTCGGTTCGAGTACCATGTCCGTAAGGTCCATTTTTATGAGTTCTTTTGCGGTGATATCCCGGATCAACTCGGCATCGGGGTTTTTCAAGGGGTCTTCTGTATAGAGCCCGTCAACGTTTTTGCCGATGATGCAGCTCTTTGCCCCGAGCACTTCAGCGATGAGGAACGCACCGGTGTCGGTACGGTGCGGGGGGATCATCTCTTTTCCTGCGGGGTATTCGTACAACCCATACGGGGGGGTGCCATGCGTCACCGGCAGGATACCCAGTTTCAGGAGCATCGGGAGCTCGAGGAGATCCCCGGTATGAATCCGTGTCCCGGCATATTCTGATAACAGGATCGAGACCATGATTGCGTTCTGTTCGGAGATCTTTGCAGCAAGTTCAGCAAGGACGCCGGTGGGCATCCCGAGATCGATGCCAATATCCATGATGTGGCGCACTCTTCCGCCGCCACCGGTAACAATGAGCATTTTATGGTCCCGGGACAATGCACCAATCTCTGCACAGAGCGGGTGCATAACCTCACGGCCATAATCGATGACCCCGTGGCCACCGATCTTGAGGATATTAATATCCGGTGCAATGCGGATCTGCTCGTGGAGTTTTCGCGCTTTGAGCATCCCTTTTCTTACCAGCGTCTCGCCCTGCAGCCGGCTCTTGAGTTCTAACCGTTTTGCCATAGTATCTGCCAGTTAGCCTATGACAAAGAAAAGTATTAAGTCCTCGTAAACCAGTTGATATATCAGAGCTGTAAGCGGCTGCGCTCCGGAAACACGAGGCGCAGATCTCCCTGCAGCGTGGAGCAAGAACCATGAAGATTTACGTGCGCGAGCGCCAGAAAGTCGGTGAGGGTGTTGAATCGCCCAAGTACCGCATCATCGCGGTGACCGGAGGCGAAGTTCAGATCCAGGCAACACACTTCCGGAAGTTTGAGATCGAGCAGATCGCAAAAGAGGTCGGTGCAGAAGTCGTGTTCATGAAGCCTGTCGCCGATGAGCACAAGAAGAAACACTGATCTTTATCCCGTCAATTCCTTTTTAGCTCGGAGCGGGCCGGTTGCGCAGGGGATGCAAAAGAAAACAGGGGCGGCGATACGCTGATGGCAGACCATTCATCTGAAGAACTCTTCGATGCTACCCTCCGCATCCTGTTGCTGGAACGATCTATTGTCGTGACCTTTGATAACGGTTCAAACCTCAGGATCCGGTTCCCGACAACCCGGCGGATCGCGGAATTTCTCGCTACCCCCCATTACCTTGTTCTGCGATCCTGTGCCCAGATGGAGGTGGAGGGAATGGTGACGAAAGCCGAGCGGGCAGGGATCGTCACCACACACAAGGGCAGCCGGAAGATGATCGAACTGATGCAGGACCGGTACCGTCTGGAATCCGAAGCGGTGCTCGGTACGGCAATCTTAGACGAGCTTGGGAAAATAACAGCCTGAACCGGCTGCGGGACGTTTCCCTGCCCATGCTATGGCGAAAGATCGTTTTTGTGCCGGATTGCCGGTGACGAAACATTCCCGTACAGCACGGGGACACACGATTGGCAACGACTATTAGGCTGCCAGTGCTATTCGTTTACAAGATACCATGGCTGCCCTTTCGATTGATGTCCTGTTCGATGCTGCTATCCGTATCCAGCTGCTGGAACGGTCGATCACCGTCGCATTTGCTGACAACACCATCCGGGTAAAATTCCCGACAACGCGCCGGCTTGCCGAGTTCCTCGATGTCCCGCATTATTATGTCCTCCCATATTTTGCGATGATGGAGCAGGAGGAACTTGTTACCCGTGCCGAGCGGGTGGGAATCCTGACAACCGCAAAAGGCAGCCGGAAGATGATCGAACTGATGCGGGAAAAATACGAGAAAGAGGCTGGCGAGATCCTGGGAGGCGCGATCTTTGCCGACCTTTTAAAGAGATGCTGATTTCGGCATCCGTTTTTTATGATAGTTAACTTGCAGCGAGAATTAATTTTATTCGCTTCAAACCATTTGGTTATCAATTGTTTTTAAACATTGTTAACAAATCCCAAAAAGAAACATTGAATAGTGATCCTACTAACCTTCATGCCGGTAAATTATGACGAAACGTGTGCATGTGGGATTCATTTCCATAATTTTTGTGCTGCTCTTCCTGACCGCATGTTTTGCGGGATGCACGGGCCAGCCATCGGCAACGACCACGACAACCCCTGCAGCAACCCAGGCTGCGACAGCAGCAGCCACCCCTGCGGAGAAGATCCAGGTCAAGGTCTTCCTTGCCGGCAGCCTGACCGGGCCGTTTGAGAAGATCAAGGCAAAGTTCGAGGACAAATACCCAAACACAGAAGTCCTGCTCGAACCAGCAGGAAGCGTTGACTGCATCAAGAAAGTGACCGAGAACAATAAACCGGCCGATGTCGTTGCCTCTGCCGATTACGCGCTCATCCCCCAGTACATGGTGCCCGATGACGCAGACTGGTACCTGACCTTTGCAAAGAACTCGATGGTACTCACGTACGTGGACACCAGCAAATATGCCGGAGAGATCAATTCCGACAACTGGTACAAGATCCTTGCAAAGGACGATGTCCGGTGGGCATTCAGCGATCCGAATGCAGACCCCTGCGGGTACCGCACACCGATGGTCATCAAGCTTGCAGAAGGCAAGTATGGCGATGACACCATCTTCAAGACCCTGGTCGAAGACCACAGCAAGATCACTGCCACAAAAGCGGGAAATGTCTGGACCCTCGACGCTACCAACCCCTCGCCGGACGGAACAAAGCTGACAATCCGGCCTAAGAGCGTAGAACTCGTCCAGATGGTCCAGGCCGGTGGCATCGATTATGCATGGGAGTACCACTCCGTGGCAGTCCAGAACAACCTGAAGTTTGTCGAGCTTCCCGAGGAGATCGACCTGTCGGCAGTGAAGTACGCTGACAACTACAAGACCGTCCAGACCAAAGCAGTGAAAGGCGACGGGACAACCAACTATGTCGGTTCCCCGATTGTCTATGGGGTCACGGTTCCCAAGATCGCCGAGCACCCGGACATGGGGCTTGCATTCGTCGAGATGCTCATCGGTCCTGAAGGACAGGCAATCCTGACCGCTGACGGCCAGCCGCCAATCGTCCCGGCCGACGCTTTCGGCGCGGTCCCTGCATCACTTGATTCCATGGTGAACAAGCAGGCTTAACATTCACCTTTTTTCCATTCATTCCCACCAAAAGGATTACAAGAACACTGATACAATTCGGACAGGAGAAACTATGGCAGGTACGGGGAAACGCCGCTGGCTGGAGATCACCGGAAATACCGGCCGACCCGACTGGTGCCTGATTAGCTTTGCCATCATCGGCGGGATGCTGGTGCTCCTCCCCCTCCTTGCCCTCATCAATATCACCCTCGGGCAGCTTGCAGATATCCCGTACCTGATTACGGTTGCTACCCAGAAACAGGTCGTTGACTGCATCCTCCTTACCTTCGGTGCGGGCCTCCTTGCGGTCATCATCCTTCTGGTTTTCGGCACACCCCTCTCGTATGTCCTTGCGCGGACAGAGTCGCGCCTCAACCAGGTTGTCGAGAGTCTGATCGACCTCCCGCTCGTCCTCCCCCACACCGTTGCCGGGCTCATGGTCTATATCCTCTTCATGCAGCGGGGACTTATCGGGGCACCATTGAAGGGGATGGGAATTGTCTTTGAGGACGCATTCCCCGGAATCGTCGTCGCCATGCTCTTTGTGGCCATGCCCTTCTATATCAATTCTGTGCGCGAGGGGTTCCAGAAAGTCCCGGTGCATTACGAAAATGTTGCCCGGACCCTTGGGGCCACCCGCTTCCAGGCGTTCATATTCATTGTCCTGCCAAGTTCCGTGCGGCATATCTTCAACGGGTGTATCCTCGCATGGGGGCGTGCTATTTCCGAGTTTGCAGCAGTGATCATGATCGCGTACTATCCCATGGTCATCTCCACGCTCATCTTTTACCGGTTCACGACCGGCGGTATCAAAGAGAGCAGCGCCGTCGCGTTCGTGATGATCGTTGCCTGCTTTGTCGTCTTCCTCGCCCTCCGGTCAGTGACCCGGTATCTCGGGAGGTACGATGATAGAGTTTGACCGTGTTTCCATCGCGCTTGGCGACTTCCTCCTCGATGAAGTCTCCCTCTCCATTAAAAAGGAGGACTATTACTGCATCATGGGCCCGTCCGGTGCCGGAAAGACCATCGTCCTTGAAGCAATAGCCGGGCTTCTTGTGCCGGATGACGGCCGTATCCTGTACAACGGGGTGGATGTGCGTGGCATCCCCCCCGAAAAACGCCGGATAGGACTCGTATACCAGGACTACTCCCTCTTCCCGCACATGAACGTGCAAAAGAACATTGCGTTCGGTATGCGCATGCGCCACCTGCCGGATCACGAGATCACCAGCCGGGTCCGGCAGCTGATGCGCCAGTTCGGGATTGAGCACATCGCATCGCGGGCACCCCTCACACTCTCCGGAGGCGAACAGCAGCGCGTGGCAATCGCGCGGGCGCTTGCCATCGAACCCGAACTCCTCCTCCTTGACGAACCGCTCTCTGCGCTCGACCCTGTCACCCGTGAGCAGTTCATCGACGAGCTCCGCACCATTCACCGTGACCAGGGCCTGACGATCGTCCATGTCACCCATGACCGGCGCGACGCCGTCAGCCTCGGGACCCGAATGGCGATGATCATTGACGGCCGCCTGGTCCAGGAAGACCGGGTCGGGACAATATTCTCTTCGCCACATGGCGAGCAGGTAGCCCGGTTTATCGGGTATGAGAATATCCTGAATGGCACGGTCACGTCCTGCGACGGGGGGGTCTGCCTGGTGGATATTGGGGGAATGCGGGAGGTGGCCGTGGTGGCGGGTGCAAAACGAGGCGCCCGTGTCGCGCTGTGTATCCGTGCCGATAACATTACGGTGTTCAAAACCGACGGGAAAGAGACCAGTGCGCGAAACCTGTTCTCTGGCCCCATTATCCGGAAAAGTGTTTCGGGATCACTTGCGACCATTACGGTCAATATCGGCGTTGAGATAACTGCACTGGTCACCAGCAAATCTGCCGAAGAACTGGACCTCGATATTGGAGTAACTGTGGGTATATCATTCAAGGCAACTTCAGTCCACCTGATCCATAAACCGACGCCCGTATAGACCATGCACAAGGGAAATGGGTACAGATAACATTCCTGCACGGCATGCATTGTTCCAAGTGCACGCATAAAAACCGCCGCTTTGGGTTTTCTCCTGTACAATATCGACAACTGGCGCGGCAATGCATTTTGTGCTATCCACCCAGGGAAAAAGGCATCTTAGGCTCCTGCCCATACCAAATTTCCACCATATTCAGCCAGTTTTCCGATGCGGGGCACAGGTATACCAGCGTCATTCCGGCGATGAACGCAACCGTCATTGAGAAGAATAGAGTGAGGAGGGCAATTACCCTGGTCACAACGTACGAGTCCGTCCGGACCCCGTACCGTAACTGCCTCACAAGTCCCCGGCTCTCATGCACCATTGCGCGGTCCCATGCGCGGAAACATGTGCTGTCACCAGCACGTTAAATAATAGTGGTTAATTTTTAAAATCCTATAATTCTTTGCTGTTTATAGAGAATATCACTGAGATCAATCGATACCCACAAATATTCCCCATTTTTCGCAAAAATTTCAGCACACTTAAATAACGCTCTGTCAGACCTGATATTGTCACGAGGTGTGATACATGGATTTCAAATACGTACCAACAACCTGCCCGTATTGCGGGACAGGGTGCGGCTTCAACCTTGCTGTTGTTGATGGCAAGGTCGTCGGCGTCCAACCCTGGCAGCGCAATCCGGTCAATGAAGGGAAACTCTGCCCCAAGGGCAACTATGCCTGGGAGTTCATCAACCACCCGGACCGCCTGACAAAGCCGCTCATTAAAAAGGACGGCAAGTTTGTCGAGGCGTCCTGGGACGAGGCATATAAGCTGATCGCCGAGAACTTCAAGAAGTACCAGGGCGAGCAGAGCGCCTGCCTTGCTTCTGCCCGCGTCTCCAATGAAGAGAATTACCTGATGCAGAAGTTTGCCCGGGCCGTCATGAAGACCCCCAACATCGACCACTGCGCCCGGCTCTGCCATGCATCAACGGTCGTCGGTCTTGCCGGTGCATTCGGCTCCGGTGCCATGACCCAGTCGATTGCGGACATTGCAGAATCGAAGTGTCTCCTTGTTATCGGGACAAATACCTTCGAGCAGCACCCGCTCATCGGCCGCCGCATCATGCAGGCGAAGATGAACGGTGCAAAGATCATCTACGCAGACCCGCGGCTCACCCCCACCGGGAAGCAGGCTGACCTTTTCTTACAGTTCTACTCGGGAACCGATGTAGCCCTGCTCAACTGCTTCATGCAGCAGATCTTAAAGAACGGATGGGAGAACAAGGACTTCATCAAGAACCGTACCAAGGACTTCGAGAAGGTCAAAGAAGTCGTGATGAAGCCCGAGTACAGCCCCGAGAACGTGGCGAAGATCACCGGCGTTCCAGCGGAAGATATCATCAAGGCTGCAGAATGGTTCGGCACGTCCGGCCAGTCCGCAATCCTCTACTCGATGGGTATCACCCAGCACACCACCGGTGTCGATAACGTCAAGTCGGTTGCAAACATCCAGATGCTGACCGGCAACCTCGGCAGGCCCGGCACGGGCATCTGCGCACTGCGTGGCCAGAACAACGTACAGGGTGCCTGCGACATGGGAGCCCTCGCAAACGTGTACTCCGGGTACCAGTCCGTCCTTGTTCCCGAGATGAAGAAGAAGATGGAAGATGCATGGGGCTGCCAGATTGCGGAAGGCAAGGTCGGCCTGACGGTTACCACCCTGATCAACACCCTCGCCGATGAACCCGGCAAGGTCAAGTGCGTGTACATCATGGGCGAGAACCCGATGATCTCCGACCCGGACCTCCACCACGTGGAAAAGGGCTTACGGAACACCGAGTTCATGGTCGTACAGGATATCTTCCTCACCGAGACTGCACAACTGGCAAATGTCGTGCTGCCCGCTGCCTGCTTTGCCGAGAAGAACGGCACCCAGACTTCGACCGAACGCCGCGTCCAGAAGTGGCGCAAGGCCCAGGAGCCGCCCGGCGAGGCCAAGGCGGACTGGCAGATCTTCTGCGAACTTGCAAAGGTCATGGGATTCGAGAAGCAGTTCCCGTACAAGAGCGCAGAAGAGATCTTCACCGAGATCACCAAGGTCACCCCCTCTTATGGCGGCATGACGTATGCACGCCTTGAGAAGCCCGAGGCACTCCACTGGCCCTGCCCGACCGCCGACCACCCGGGTACCCCCATCCTGCACAAGGAGAAGTTCACCCACCCCGACGGTCTTGGCATCTTCACTCCCATTGAGTACAAGCCACCGGCAGAAGTTCCCGACAAGGACTACCCGTTACTCATGACCACCGGGCGCTGCATCTGGCACTGGCATACCGGCAGCATGACCCGCCGTTCCCCGGACCTCGAACGCGAGGAACCCACGGGCTGGATCGAGGTCAACCCGGAGGATGCAAAGGAACTGGGTATCAAGGACAAGGAGATGGTCAAGGCGATCACCCGTCGTGGCGAGATCACGATTGGCACCCGTATCACCCCGGGCATCAAGAAAGGCGTGGTATTCCTGCCCTTCCACTTCGCGGAATGCGCAGCGAACATCCTTACCAACAATGCGCTTGACCCGGTTGCGAAGATCCCTGAGTTCAAGGCCTGCGCTATGAAAATCGAGAAGATCAAGGAGGCCTGATCATGGCAAAGAAAGGCGATATGCTCTACGCATGGACCACGAACGAAGAGATCAAGAAGAAGGCAGAACTCGGCGGTGCAGTAACCGCGCTCTGGAAACACGCGCTTGACTCAAAAGCCGTCGATGCCGTCCTGGTCATCACCAAGGGCGCCGACCTCTATGATGCTACACCGGTCCTGGTGAAAGACTCAAAAGAACTTGCAAACACGGCAGGTTCACTCCACTGCGGGACCCTCCTCCTGCCCAAGCTCGTCAAGAAGTACCTTGATGGTGCTGCGAACATGAAGATCGGTGTCACCGTCAAGGGCTGTGACGCGATGGCGTTCTACGAACTTGCCAAGCGCAAGCAGATCAACCTTGACAACGTCATCATGATCGGGGTCAACTGTGGTGGATCGGTCAGCCCGGTCCTTGCCCGCAGGATGATCAAGGAGAAGTACGGTGTCGACCCGGACAAGGTCCACAAGGAAGAGATCGACAAGGGCCAGTTCATCATGGAGTACGAGGGAGGCCACAAGGGTATCTCCATGGATGAGCTCGAAGAGGCCGGTTATGGACGG
>DANA01000047.1 GCA_002508495.1 Methanoregula sp. UBA276 | reverse complement strand
GGCAGGTCCTGCTCCACGGGCTGAGCCCCGATGAGGCGGTGAGCGCCCGTGACCCTATCTCCCCACGTGATCCTGTTTTTACCGTTTTTCTCCAGACCCAAAAGAACGAACCGTTGCCGGGCGCTGATAATTCCTGTACCATCCGGGAACCGCGGATGTGAACTGTTCATGGTCGGCAATAACCATGCAATCCCGCTGTAACGCCCGGTTCATCACCCCGGAAACGCCGCCCTTCTCTTCATACAGGGCACACCAGAGGACATCAGCGACAATTGTCATAGCGCAATACAGGCTGTATCTCTGCCAGAACTCCGGCCGGGGCGACCCGCCGTGATACCCGTCAACCTGGCCGGCACTGAACGGGATGCTGACGGCCCGGGAAAAGTATCCAAGTTTCACAAAATCATGAATTGGATCTCCCCAGTCATACCGGTTGAAATCAATGATGCCGGATAATTTTTTGTTTTGGATAATCAGGTTGCCCGGGTGATAATCATCGTGCAGGAACGTCTGGCGGGTACTGCGGATGCAGGGGAGGTTTTTTTCAACAAATGCCGTAATTTTTGGCAGATCCATACCCGGCAGATCCAGCCCCTTGTCGATGAAGGCACAACATTTTCTCTTAAACTTTGCAGAAATGGTGCATGACCATTCCGGCAGCATGGGCGGGGCCGGCATACCATGCAGTCTCCTTAATTCCCTCCCGGCTTCGACCCCAAGGAGGTACTGCTCTTCAGCAGAAAGGCTGGCGAGAATCCCTTCAGCATCATTGCCCGGACAATACGTGAGTACCATGAAGCAGAGGGTTCGATCATCCGTTGTGCCAAAGGCAATGGTCGTTGGGACAAGCTTTGAGTATTGCCGGAGACGGGAAAGGATCCTGAATTCTTCCTGTTTCTTTAAAAGGTCATTCTGGTGGGGTGTATGGATTATCCGGACAAGGTATGGTGTTGCATCCCCGCCGGTCAGCAGGTACTTCTGCTCAAAGGAGAACCCTCCGGTGATAGGGGATACGTCCGTATAACCGGTGATGGCACGCACCTGTTCCCTGATCCGGTAAAACGGGTTCTCGCTGGCATCCATGCAGATTGGATCAAAGAGGTATGCAGCCGCTCACGAAAAAGGTACTCACGTGCATATTCGTTCCTGGTCATTTCAGTCCCGGATTACAAGAACGTGCCTGTCCCAAAAAACCGGTACCGGTTCATCGATGCCGGACCCGGCACCGGTGCGTGAGTGATCCGGAGGACCATAATGACTCCCCTGCGGCGGGTCTTTCTTTCAGTTCCCGCGTTAGCACGCTTGTCGCTGGTTGTCATATTGGATATGATCTTGTTTGACATTGTTCGAAAAATACGCAAAATACGACACCCATTCTTAATTTTAGGCCCTTACAAAAATTATCCTTTACACAAAATATTATATTCAGCCCCGCGCCATGGGTGTTCATGGCAGCACAGGTCCAGCGAACCGGGTTTTCGGCCGGGCACTTCACGCTCTTTCCGGATAACCTATCCTTCGACCGGAGGATCGCGGATTTCTCAATAATCCTTGCAGCCCTCTTTGTACTCGATATCATAACAACCCACGTCATCCTGTGGCTGGGTGGGATCGAGCTCAACCCGTTTATGGCCGGCATCGTTTCCGCCCCCCTGGTCCATGCCACCGTTAAGGCAGCAACCCTGCTGCTCATCATCTCCGTCTCGCTCATAGCGGAGGCGAACGTGAAGGGATCGACCATCGGTTTCTCTGCAGCGATCATTGCCTTGTACATCCTGGTCCTGGTCAACAATACCATTGCCCTGGTGCCTCATGTTGCCGGGTTCTGACCGGTTTTTTACCGCATGAAGGTTCAGGGAGGTTGCCTGTATCCTCGTGGGATCCGTGCATGAACCGGGGTTGCACTTCCTGGAATGGATCATCCTGCTTCCTGTTCCGGCTCTGGTGTCCGGCACCCGGCGGTGTTGGGATCCTCGTTTTGCCCGGTATCCATCTGCGAATATTGGCACTGGGACGGTATTGACACCCGCGAGGGGCCGGTCCCGCTCGCGAAAAGCAGAAGAGGGGGGATTTCCCGTTCACCCACGGACGCCGGCAGTTGCAGTTGGTTCCTTGACTTCAAACGATTCTCCCCGCACAAGCTCCTTGAACTGTGTCCAGAGATCGCTGATCGTATTGCTGACCGCCGCCATCACGCTCTCGACTTCGCCCATCAGCCCTTCGGACCGCACGGGTTCCGGGCAGGAGGCGGTCAGCGCGTACCGCGTTCTTCCAGTAAGAGTATATCCTGCGGCATCGGGATGATCGGAATAGTCCAGCTGGATGACAATTTTGCCGTCCGGATCATTACCAGCGATCATGTCACCGATCATGAGCGACTCCGATACCGTGGCGGGAATGATCCGGTTATTCCGGTGAATGTAAAAAGGTCCCTGGACATACGTGATGCGCCCGACTTCTCCGGTTTTCATGCAGGTTGTTATCACCGGTTTATCCGATCCCGTTGCCGCAATGGTCGTCTGCGCGGTCACCGGTGCTCCCCCGGCCCGGGAGATCAGTGCAGCTAGGCCGCTCGTACCCCCGCCAAGCATGGTAATATCGGGCCGGTCAACCAGCTGGATGTTGGCAAATGCACCGGGAACGAGCGTGATAATGTCCCCGTCCAGCAGCGTGTCACCGATCGTTGCCGGTTTTACGTTCATGTTCCGCGTAATAGTAACCGAGTACGAGCCGGCATCCGCTGCGGTGATCGAGACCACGCGGCCAAGGACCGAATCGCTCGTCTGGACGGTAAGGAACGTGTTCTGGCCGGCCTGCCCTGCTATGGGAGGGATTGCAACAACAACCAGCAGGAGGAGAACGATGACGGCACATGGCCTCATACTTGCATCCATACCAGTGAAATCGGAATGGAGATTACATAAGATTTCCGGTTTCCTGCCGGATTGTTAAATGCCGTTGATCAATTCAGAACCAACGCATAAACCAGACCGGCAGATCAAAATACCAGAAATACATCACAACACCTGGTGGCAATCACCCATACAGAATTTTGCATCCATGCGGGGCAAGATATGGATCCACCGGGTATTCTTTATGAAATGATACGGCGCGTGCAGTCTTCCGAACGGAAGGTTCCCGTCAGCTCACCCGGAACGATAGGGCCTAAAAACCCCCCCCTGGTTCTCCGTACCTCCTCATGCACGCGATCCTGAACGATCCGCTGTCCAAAAGGGTCTGTTAAGGCCGATTTCTGCGGCCGGTTTGCCCCTGTATTGCAAAACAAATCCAAAATTTACAGTATTTTCAGGTCGGTGTTCTGGAATTCGTGAAAAAATGCGACTCTCCATAAACTGACCCCCCAAAATGGGCTCCGATTTGGGAAAAACACATTTTCCATCGAGATCATTTTTTCGAGGTGCAGTGAAGGCAGTGCCCCTGCGGGGACAGGAGTGCCGGAAAGGATCATTTACAGCTGCAGCCGGTTACGGTTGCGCAGTGGCAGGTGCACGACAACGGATCTCCAACCAGCGGGACATACGCCAGCAGATGAGATCCGTAACGGTGCGAAATACCGGGTGGGCTGTCACGTTTACCCGGGATTCTGGATTTTCTGCGTGCCGTGCAAAGAACGATCAACGCGCCCATGGTTTAATTTCTCGCGCATCCGGACGGTATACTATCCCATATCCCGTGTTTCCCGTTGCGGCGGGACAGGTACCATGCCATCACAAAAACAACGGTCAGCTGTCTTGTGCCCGTGCATGGATCAGCACGTGAGCGGTAATTCATGAAGGGAGAAAAAGAGTGATCGGAAAAATTTACCGGATGGCCTTATACAGCCTTCACCGCATCGATCTTGATGTGGCGGCGCGGTAACTTGTGCTTGCTGCCGATAACAGCGAACGTGCGCTCTTTTGCCTGGTTCTCGTTGGGTGCCGCGATAACTTTCGTGTACGGCATCCAGTCCTCACCCATCAGAAATGTGCCTTTAACTTCAAACTTCAGTTCATCTGCCATAACATCTCACTCCAGAAATCCAAATACGTCCTCTATCCTGCCAAGTTCAAACCCGCTCGTGGCATTGCCGGCAATATAGCCGTTCTCATTGACCAGAAGCCCCGTGCCGATAAGCCCGCTGCCCATGTTGATGGTCCCTGTTCCGACAGGTACTTTTGCCACCGTCTCGAGCCGTGCGATCTCCTGCGCCGTTGCCCGCGGGTGCACGATGACTCCCTTGTTCGTAGCAACGCCGGCCATGCCGACCGTTTTGACCCCGCCCAGGGTCAGGAAGACCAGATCAACACCGAGGAACTCGGCGATGGCCTTTCCCATGTCCGTGGGCATATCGGGATGAACCGCAACAAAGGAATCGTTTGCCATGATCACGTTGCCTGCTGCGTTCATGCACTCGTTTAAGAGAAGGACCTCGCGGTATTCCGCGAGAAGGTCGACTTCTGTCTCGGTTGCCAGGCCGGATACTACGATCCCCCGGCTGTTGCCGGCAACGAGGGAGCCGATGATCGTACTCCCCTGGATCGTGGTCTCGATGACCTCGGCGTCAAGTGCCTCATGCAGTGCTGCCTTGAAGTCCTCCGGCGATTCCGGAGGGATAATGACGATGTCGCCGAGCACCCGGGAGAAGACCCCGATGTTCGGATCGCCTGCATACGTGATCGTGCGTTCCATCTTATGATTCCGGCGCAAGTTCAGCGTGAACCTGCCCGTCCTCCATCTTCATGGCACGGACACGGATCTTGGACGGCGGTTTTGAGCTGCCCCGTGACCATACCCTTTCGTTGATATTCTGATCAAGCTTGACATCGTCGCTCTTCATGTGCTTTGCAAGGTAGTTGCGGATGTCCTTGATCGCGCCGTTGCTCCGCTTCCAGCGGGGCATCCTGCGTGCATCCCGGAGGGGGATGATATAGATGCGTTCCTCCATCTTCTCTGCCATAACACTACACCTTCAAAGAGCTCCGGCGCCAGTTGCGCCGCTTGGGGTGGGCGACCACCCCGCGTTTGGTCCTGATCATTACCCACTGGGGCACGCGCCGGTTCTGGTCGCATGCCTTTGCCAGCCGGATCTTCCTGCCTTTGCTTAATTTGCTCATGTTATCCACCAGGTTAACAATTCCTGCCAACCACCAGCGACTGCTCGTGGTGTGCCGGAAAGAGGGATGCAGTATCGAGCCCGCGGGCCCGGATCGCATCCCGGATCTCTCGTTCGTAATCGCCGTTTGGGATCGTCCCGGTCTCCCCGTATTGTACAACGAGGAGCTTGTCGGCGAGCCGGTCGACTTCGCGCCGTGGATAGCCGAGCAGGGGCCGGACATACGAACACCCTGTCCTGCTCATCAGGCTCTGGACTGCCTCGCGGGAGAGCATCGGGACCCGGTCATCAAACCGTGTCCCGTCTCCGACCACGGGATATTCCCCTGCAAGCGATTCAACAGCCGATGCGTGGACTGCGTTGATGGCATCGTTCGGATAGCCCCGTGCAACCACCATGTCGGCCATTTCGTTTATCATTCCTTCTGGAAACACCCTTTTTTTTAAAGGGTACCCGAGTGCACGTGCCGCAGCTTCCAGTTCGGGGATTTGGCGGAGCGGATCGAAAACAAACGTGTTGAGTTCGACCGCATAATACGTACCCAGCAGGATCGCTGCAAGGGAACTATCCTTTCCGCCGCTGTACAGCACTCCGATTTTCATTATCTTCTGGTTATGGAGTAATCCCGTTTCTTTGGCGCGAGCTGCCGGAGCAGCTCCTTGAGCTGTGCATCGGTAATCTTTTTCTGCAACCGGCCACTCTGTGCAAGAGCAATCAGTTGCTGCTCGACCGCACCGGCAAACTCGGGTTTGGTCAGCTTGATGGTATTCAGCCGTTCTCGTGCTTCCGGCTCGAGAACCTGCATGAGTATCATCTGGATCTGGGATTTCATGCGTTCCTGTCGCTCGAGCTCATCCTGCATTGCCTGCTGGTCACCGGCCTGCTGTTGCAGCTGTGCCATCCTGCGCCTGCGGAGTTCTGCTAGCTCGTCGTCTCCCATGGTACACCTCACTGGGGTTCTTCTGCTTTATCTGCTTTCTTACCGGCCTTCTTGGATGCCTTGGGAGCATCCGGCGCAGCCTTGTCGCCACCCTTTGCCTTTGCACCCTTCTTGGCATCTGCCTTCTTGGGCTCTTCAGCTACGGGTTTGGTGCGCTTTGGTACCGGTGCCGGCGGGTTCTTTAAGACCTCTGCTGAGAGATTGTCCAAAAAGGACATGCCTGCGGGCGAGATTCGGCGCCCGGTCTTGTCATGGATGACGAGGCCGGCGGCTTCGAGCTGCTGGAGGGACTTACGGAGGACGGAACCGCTGCCCTTGCGGAACGCGTTGGGCCTTGATCCGCGGTTCTTGTTACCCCCGTAGAAACTCCGCATCCGTTCGACACCCAGGGGGCCGTCGACATAGACGCGTCTCAGTACTGCTGCTGCCCGGATAAACCACCAGTCAGGGTCTTCGGGGGGCATCTCTTTGTGCACACCCGTTTTGGCAAAGGCAGCCCATGCAGGAGGTACAATCTCCTTCTTCGTTTTGAGCTCCTCGGCGACCCGCCTGATGATGTGGTCCGGAGGGACATCGTATACAGTTGTCATCTGATACCTCTACTACTGTTGATAATGAAATAACAGTCTTAACTAATAGGTGAGGAGGGTTCTTATATATTTCCACAGGCGGATTTTCCGACGTGGGAAGAAAAACGGGAAAATGCAGAAGGGGAACGGACCTTTTATCGTTCCTTGGATTTCTCCGCCCGTTTCATTTGGCCGGTTGCCCGGGCAGTCTTCCCTTTGGGCACATCGGGGGGATTTTTCGGAGCACTATGGCCTTTGAGCGCAAGCACCATCGTCCGCCCGCGGACTTCGACAAGCCGGGCTTTTACCTGGGTTGCGAGGGATTCCGGATCAACTTCGGCATTCTGGAGCCATTTCACTTTTATCATCTTGCGTTTCTTGAGCTGGACCACGATCTCTTCGATCATGGTTTCCGTGCAGCCCTGTTTGCCGATCCAGACGGTCGGTTTCAGGTCCTGCATCGAACGGTCAGGTTTTTTTAACATCAGGTCTCACCACACGATACCGGGTCTTTTTCTTGCAGACAAGACAGGTAACCACGACATTTCCCCGGTGCACCCGCACCCGCATGTTCTGCCCTGGAACAAGGTACGAAGCACAATGATGGCAGAACCGGCGGCGGAACTCCCGGTCGATCCGGATCCGCTGGCGCATGGCGATCTTCCGTGCAAGGGCAACGTAGCGGTTGCTCCGTTCCGGGTGCGTGGCAAACGCCCGTTCGGCTTCACGGAAGAGCACCCCGATACGCTCGCGGGAGATCTGTTTTATGGCCGGCTTTTTGGATCGCGGTTTCATGGCAGGGAAAATCTCTGTTTTCGTAAACTGTCCTGATGTATCAGCGTCCCGGGTAAAAAAGGCGCTGTGAAAAAAAACGGGCAGGGGACCGGTGCACGGTGTCAGCGGATATGCACCCGCCGGCCCGTGATCTCGAGCCGCCCCTCACAGAAGAGGCGGATTGCCTCGGGAAATGCAATGTGCTCCTCAAGAAGGATGCGTTCTGCAAGGGCATCCTCATCATCGCTCTCGAGCACCGGGACGCACCGCTGGAGGATTATGGGGCCGCAGTCAAGGTGTTCGTCAACGAAATGGACCGTGCATCCTGCCACTTTCACCCCGTATTCAACGGCCTGCCGCTGGGCATGCAGCCCGGTGAAGGAGGGCAGGAGGGCGGGGTGGATGTTGACCATCTTACCGGGAAACGCCCGCACGATGGACGAACCCAGGATTCGCATGTATCCGGCCAGTACAAAGAGGTCTGCCTTCTGCTCCCGCATTGCCACGAGCAGTTTCTCTTCGTATGCTTCCCGCGAAGGAAATGCGGCATAGTCCACAACGACCACCGGAATGCCCGCTTTTTTGGCCCGCTCGATCGCGTACGCCTTCGGGTTATCCGTGATAAGGGCAACGCAGCGGGCGGGGATGGTGCCGGCCCCTATCGCATCGATCACCGCCTGGAAATTCGAGCCCCTGCCCGATGCAAGGACTGCAATGCGCCGCGTCATGCTCTCTCCTTTGCGGTCTTCTCTCCCGCGCCATCCCGCCCGGCGCGGGCAACTGCATGGACGATAATCTTCACCTTGACGATCCGGCGGCCATGCATCTGCATGACCGAGAGCGTGATATCCTCTGACGGGATCTCGACCTTCTCCCCGGGGTGGAGGGGGAGATGGCCCAGCCGGTCGAGGACCAGCCCGCCGACCGTCTCATAGGACTCATCAGTTGGAAGGTTGATGGCAAGCTGTTCGTTCAGGTCCACCACCCACATCTGCGCATCCACGACAAATATCCCTTGCGAGATCTCCTGCACATCGGGCTCTTCCTGGTCATGCTCGTCAAGAATGTCACCTACCAGTTCTTCCAGGATATCCTCGACCGTTACAATCCCGACAAAACTGCTGTACTCGTCAATAACAACCGCTATCTGTACCCGGTTGACCTGGAGTTCCTTTAAGAGGTCGTCGATCTTCTTGGTCTCCGGAACAAAGGTCGGGTCATATATCACATCCCGTATGGTCGCGTCCTGGCGGCGGGAGATCATGGTGGCAAAGACGTCCTTGACGTTCATGATACCAATGATGTTGTCGATGCGATCATGGAAGACCGGGATGCGGGAGAAACCGGTGTCGTTGAACAACCGGATCGCGTCCTCAAAACTTGCGGTATCTTCGATCAGGACAACATCGACCCTCGGGGTCATGACCTCGCGGGCAATCGTGTCACCAAACTCAAGCACCGAATAGAGCAGGTCCTGTTCGTCCTGTTCGATCGTTCCCTCTTCCTTCCCGACATCGATCCACTCCTTGATCTCCTCTTCTGTCACCGAAGGTTCGGAGGTTTCCCGGTTCTTCCCCAGCTGGGGATTGAGCCTGATGATGAGCCAGATGACGGGAGTGAACAGGCGCGAGAGGGCAAGGATAATGGGTGCAATGGTGAGTGCGAAACTATCGTTCGCCCGCGCTGCAGAGATCTTGGGGCCGATCTCCCCAAAGAAGAGCAGGACGAGGACGACAAAGCCGGTTGCGATACCCACCCCGATATCGCCAAACAGCCGGATAGCAATAGCGGTGGCAAGCGATGCTGCCGCGACATTGACGATATTGTTCCCGATAAGGATGGTGATCAGGAGGTGTTCGGGTGATTCCTTGAGCTTTGCAAGGGCAGCTGAACCCGGGCGGTTTTCATTGACGAGCGTCCTCACTTTTGCGCGGGTTATGGCAATCAGGGCAACTTCCGAGGACGAGAAGAATGCGGAGAGGATGATACAGAGGATGAAGAGAAAGATACTCAGAGCGTTTTCCATCATTATGATTCACAACGTGCGGGTGCACGAACTACAGTTTCGCCGGAAAATGTACCAGTATATTCGGGAACATATTTTATAAAACCAGCGACCCTCCCATGCATTCGCGCATAAAGGCGCGGTCGTGCTTGAGGATCCCGATCTTCTTTTCCGCGGTCAGGGGGAAAGACAGGTTCAGGTCATCGATCTCCAGCGTCAGGGGCCCGGAATACCCGGCATTGCGGAGGTGCTGCATGACCCCCGCCATGACCGGGTCCCGGTCAAGCGGGTGGTGCAGGGTACGGCCGTTTTTCCGGCTCAGGTGGACGTTTGTGAGCCGGTCGCTGCAGAGCTCAATGAACCGACCGGGCTCATCGTCCGAAGTCACCAGCGCATGGGCAACGTCGAGCGTAAAGAAGAGCCATGGTTCATCGTCGAGCAGCTGCCGGACCCGCTCCGGCGTGCAGAGGAACGAGTTTACCGCAGGTTCCATGTTCTCCATGCAGATCTTCAGGGAGGTTTTTTGCGCAGCCTCGCGCAGTGCGGCAATGTACTTCGCGAACCGGGCAGCATCCGCGGCACCCGGGGGGCGTTTTGCGGTTCGCCGCCCCGGGTGGATGGTGAGAATGTGCGCACCCAGCTGTTCTGCAATCAGGATCGATTTAACCGCGTACTCAATGGAGATTCTGGCAACTTCGGGATTGATCGAGCAGGGGTTCAGGTCAAGGATAGGGGCATGGACGGTGATATCGGGGACCTCGGGATGCTGGTTGTGGCAGGCAACCACTTCCTGGACGGGGAGATCGCGGAGCCAGAAATGGGGTGTCTCCAGCCAGTACTCGATGCCGTCAAGACCAGCCCGGGAGACAAAACTGAAGATCTCGGGGGTCGTGTACTCGTGGAAGAACATGCTGGATACGGCGAAGGAGGTCATGACAGTACTATTTGATATGCGGTTTTGCCCTAATAGTTGTTGATGGACTGGTTCAATACCCGCGATGAACCGGAAGACCGCATCGCAGCTCCTTTGAGCGTCTCCGAGCTCTCAGCAATCGTCCAGGAGCTGCTCGACGACTCCCGGCTCCTCGACATCCGGGTCCGGGGCGAGGTGACCAATTACAAGCACCATGGCCGGGGGCACCGGTACTTCTCGCTGTCGGAGAAAGGCGGGGGAAGCACTGCCGCGGTTATCCGGTGCGTGATGTGGCGGTCGGATGCTGACCGGCTCCCGTTTGCACCGGAAGAAGGCATGGAAGTTGTCGTGAACGGATCCGTTACCGTTTACCCACCGCATGGCACCTACCAGTTGCAGGTCCGGACCATGGAGAAGGCCGGGCTCGGGGAAAAATATCTCCTTATCGAACAGTGGAAGAAGGAACTTTCTGCAGCGGGTCTCTTCTCCGCAGACCGGAAGCGCAGTCTTCCCGCGTTTCCCCAAACGATCGGGGTCGTTACTTCCGAAACAGGCGCAGTCATCCACGATATCCGCACCGTTGTTGCCCGCCGTTTCCCGCTTCAGATCATCATCTCGCCGACTGCTGTGCAGGGCGAGGGGGCCCATGCTGAGATCGCGACTGCTATCCGCCGGGTTGCGAGGCTGGTGGATGTCGTCATCGTTGCCCGCGGCGGGGGGAGTTTTGAAGACCTGTTCCCGTTCAACCACCCGGATGTTGTCAAGGCCATCGCGTCCTGCCCGGTTCCGGTTGTCAGCGCCATCGGCCACGAGGTCGACGTCACGCTTGCAGACCTTGCAGCGGATGTCCGTGCCCCCACCCCGTCTGCTGCCGCGGAACTCGTTGTCCCGGACCGGGTCGATCTCCTCCTCCGGCTCCAGGAACAGAAGATCCGGATCAAAACCGCCTTGCAGGGCAGGGTTGCCTGGGCACGGGACGAGGTGCTCGGTCTCCGCGACCGGCTCCGCCCGCAGAAGTTTTCCCGAAGGATCGGTGAGCGGAAACAGAACACTGCCGATCTTGCTGAACGGATGGACCGGGCGTGGGCAACCCGGATCGAGCGGGAACGGCTCCTCCTTGCGGGGATGAGAAATGCCCTTGACGCGCAAAGCCCGCTCGCCGTCCTTTCAAGGGGGTACTGCGTTGCAGAGAAGGACGGGGCTATCGTGAAAGGAGTTGCCTTGATACACAAGGAAGACCGGCTGAAAATCCGGTTTTATGACGGCACCAGCCGGGTTATCGTGGAGCGTGTTGACCATGACTGAACCATACGAGACAAAGATCGAACGCTTAAAAGAGATCATCAGCAAAATTGAGGACGGGAATACGAGCCTTGAGGAGAGCATGAAACTCTACGAGCAGGGCGCGGTGCTGGTCCGGCAGTGCGAGACCCTGCTTGCCGAGGCTGAACTGAAGATTTCGACCCTCAGCCGGGACGCGTGACCGTCAGGGTAACGGTCATCCCGTTTCCTGCTGCAAGGTTTGCCATGAGATCGCGCGGGAGGGTCAGGGCAACCGCGTCGGAGAAGATCCCGATCGTCCGGCCGCAGACAAACGCACTCTTCCGCCAGACCATGTCCGTGGGGTGGTTCAGCATCATCTGCACCGATCCCCGTGACCGTATCTCGGCACCGGTACCCGCGCATTCGAGCCGGGTCACGAGTACGGCATCGTCGTGTGCAAGGACTTGTTTAAATGCAGGAGAGAGCGCGTCGCAGCCTTTGTCCGCGGCAACCCCTATGATGCAGTTGCCCTTTGCCGTCAGGTGGTCCTCGACGGTTACTTCAAATGTTGTCGGGTGCGTGCCCAGGACCAGCGGGTGGCCCCGGCACCGGATTGTCTCCTGCGCCTCCATGCTTTATCATGTGAGGGTTGCCATTCATATTCAATGTTTATCACCGCACACTGCCCTGTTTGCAATGATGAGACCGAGCACGAGGTGGTTTCCGAGTCACGCGATCTGCTGATCCGGTGCACTGCCTGCGGCAACCACCAGCGGGTTCCAAAGGAACGCGAACCGCAGTCCATGCTGATCAAGGCAATCGTCTCCCGGGAAGGAACGTCCCAAGTCTGCGGGATCGAGCTTTCTGAAGAAGACGAGTGCAATGTCGGGGACCATCTTGTCGCCGAATGCGGCGATGATGCGTTCGGGGTTGAAGTCTCTTCGATCGAGAGCGGGGAGAAGCGGGTGCAGCGGGCACGCGCCACGGATATCACCACGCTCTGGACCCGTGCTATCGAGCAGGTGGTGGTCAAGGTCTCGATTCACGACGGGAGAAAGACCGTCCCGGTCTACATGGAATGCGATGGCGAGCAGGAGTTTGTGGTAAATGAAGTGTATACTGCCAGTAAAAAACGGTTCAGAATTACCCACCTCAAGCTCCGCGACGGGCCGCTCATGCGAAAGGAAGGCTGGAAAGCTGTTGCCCACCGGATAAAGCGGATTTACGGGACCCGGTTATAGATATTTTTTGAGCGCGGCCTCGAGCTGTTCCGCGTGCACTACCCCTTCAAACCGTTCCACGACATTTCCATCCACAAGGACAAGGAGGGTGGGGGTTGCCGTCAGCTGGTACATACTGATATATTGCGGGTTCTTCACCGCATCGATCTCTTCGATTCGGACCTGCAATGATTTACTCACTCCGGCATTGATCGGTTCCTGTTCCATGCAGCCCATGCATCCCGGCTGGAAAAAGCAGAGTACGCGCAGTGTCATGCGTGGGAGATAGACTGCACCACAAAAAAAGCGTATCGGTTATGGGGGATCCGATCAACTGTTGATCGAGACAACCCGGATGTCGGCTTTCGGGTAGCTGAAGTCCACGACAATACCGCCTGCGGTCTTCCGGGTCACTTCAGAGATACGGATGTAGGTTCTTGCAGACGCGTTCGTCGCCATCTCCTCCGGGTTATCCGAAACTCCCATCGCAAACTGGTCGCCGACATTGATGGATTCCAGGTCAATGCCGTTCCTTTCCAGGTCCTCCGTTGACCAGAGCTGGGACATGGATGAGGAGGCGGGAAGGGTAACCGTCTTCTGCTGGCCGGTGCTCATGCCGACAACGCCCGAAGTTATGGCGTTCAGTTCCATGGAGAAGATCGCAAATTCGTTCTCCTTCCCGCTTTGGGAAGTATAGACCGGGACCGGGTAGATGGGTTCTGTCATGGTCTGGTTTGCAACAACCACGATCTGCTGCGTGTACAGAACGGGCTTTCCTGCCGATGCAGCCGTTGTATAGACCTGCTGGTCAGTCGTGATCACGGGATTTCCCGACCCGTCATAGAGCGTATAGTCAAGGACCACCGTCTGGCCGGGTTTTGTGACTGCAAACATCGAGAGCCAGCCAAACCCCATCCCTGATACCACCATCAGGACAACAAAAATGATACAGGCAGCTACGACAACGACTTTCTTCCACCGGGCTACCTCGGCTTCTTTTCTTTTCTTTTCACCCATTGTTTCGTTTCCTCCTTACTACATCGTAAGTGGGGTGTCATAAACTATTCCGATTCTACCGGCCCCATAAATTAATTTTAAATATTATGTGTAGTTACCTTACGTTATCCCTCTATGGGGGAAAACAACCAAGGAGGGAATAGCATGCGATGGAGACGCTATCCGTTTGAATCGATGTGGCGCGAGATGGAAGAGATGCGCTCTGAGCTGGATCAGCTCTTTTCCCGGAACATACCGGCCAACCAATACCTCCTGCCCGGGGGGACCGGTAACCGGATAATCCCTGCCATCCAGGGGGAGTTCCGGGTAGATGTCCGCGAGCACGAAGATGACGTTATCGTGGTTGCCGATCTCCCGGGTGTTGAGAAAGATATGATCAGCATCACCCTGGTCAACCCGCGGGCGCTCGCGATCTCCTGCGAACGGGATCGCGAGAGCGAAGATTCCCGCGAAGGGTACTATGTCCGTGAACGGTCCTTTGGCACCATGAGCAGGATCGTAACGCTGCCTGCTGATGTGATGGAAGAAGACTCCCGCGCAAGTTTCAAAAACGGCGTCCTGGAAGTGGTCCTGCGTAAAACTAAATGCGCCGGAAAGGGCCGTATCGCAATCGAATAACCCCATTTTACCGATGTCTTTTAGTGCACCGGGGGGCTAAGCTCTAGTAATGGAGAAGAAACGGGTCCGGAACTACATGACCTATGATGTAGTCAGTGTCGACATTGCCGGTTCTGCAAAAGATGTCATCGACAAGATCCAGAAGACCTCCCACGACGGTTTCCCGGTCGTTGACCGGAACACCGTAGTAGGGTACGTTTCGGCCCGCGACCTTCTGTTCATCCAGCCGGACACGCCGGTAAAAGACGTGATGTCCAACCGGCTGATCGTTGCCGATCCTGATATGGACATCAACGATGCAGCCCGGGTTATTTTCCGTTCGGGTATTCAGAAGCTCCCGGTAGTTGACGAGAAGAGCCAGCTTCTGGGGATCATCTCCAACTCCGATGTCATACGCTCGCAGATCGAACATGTCTCGCCGGAGAAGGTCTTCAACTTCATCAGCACGTTAAAGAAACTCTACGGGGTCGATCCCACCCTTGGCCGGGGAAATGTGCCGGTAAAAGACCTCCTGCCAACCCAGTCCAAAATTTACGAGGATGAACTGGAAGGGCGGATGTACGAGATCAAGAAGGGACTCGCCGAGCCCATCATCGTGGTACGCCGCCCGGGACGGATCATCCTGGTCGACGGTCACCACCGTGCAGTTGCTGCGAAAAGAATGGGAATAACCGCGCTTGATGCCTACATCATCGACATCAAGGAAGATATCGAGCTCGGGATGGAACGGACGGCGCATGCCATGAACCTCAAAAACCTTGATGATATCCAGATCCTTGATTATGCCCGTCACCCGCTTGTCGCCATCACCCACCGGCTGGTGAAGCGGGACTAAAAACCCAATCATTTTTCAGGTTATCGAAAGAAACCCTGCCGTACTTTTCCCACACAATCCAGGTTTACCGGGATTTTTCAAGGGTCGGTTAGGTTAAAACGAAACTGAATTCCGACTTTTCCTGCTCTATAGAAATCATTTGAAGTGATGATGGGGGCTGATGCCCCCATACCCCCTTTACGATGCTTGCCGCCGCCCCGAAGGGCGCCCCGCGGCGGCCTCAATTTCTGTTTTGTGAAAACATTTTTTTGTCGGGAGTGTCCCGTACAGGTAGTGCGGAGGCATCGCATGCGCCCCCGCCCCCTTGGGGGCAGGGTTGGCGCAAGGGGGTACCATTTTTCCGGAATGAGGATTTCCCATGAAAAATAACTGAATGTGGTTAACATCTTTCTTAAACGAATGAAGTTCCGGTTATTTTTCATGTTTCGGGTGTGAATGCCCGTTCATGCGTGTTTCTACAGTGCACCTTTTCCGGCACTTTGGAAAAATGCACTAAAGGATTGTCCTGACCTGTCGCATGAAAAACTCTGGTGAACGTGGAATCGGGACGGGCTCATCCATCGCACCCTTTTGTTCATGGGAGTATGGATTACCGTAGAGATGAATTGAGGCAGCCACGGGGGCGCCCCGCGGGGGTAGCGGCAACCATCCATAATGGAGGTATGGATGCATCAGCCCCCATCATGACATGGCTGATGACCTTGCCCACCGCCATACTTTGGGGGGACATATATCAGAACGACAACAGGAAAGAATGAAGGTGATAAATGAAAAAGACCTTACGACCCTTCGCACCGCAGGTCGAACTTGTCGTTGAGGACATGCTCTTTTACGACCGTATCGTCTTTTACCAAAACCTCGGGCCAGAGCCGGGTCTTGGAGTGGACAACAACCCGGTCTCTCAGGACGACTCTTGGCCCAATCACGGTATCGTTCTCGATACTGCAGTGCTCGCCGATGTGCGTATCATTGTCCATGATGCTGCCGGAGATCGTGCTGTTGGCACCGATAATGACCCGGTTATACAGGGAGGACGAGAATACCTTGACATTGTTCCGGAGGATGCATTTCTCGCCGATACTGGTGTAGGGCCCGATGAGGACATTGTCCCCGATCGTTGTTCCCGTCCCGATAGCCACGGGACCAATGACCTTGGTGTTTTTGCCCAGCGTGATCGACCCGCCCAGCTGGACCGGGCCCTGCACCTGTGCGCCATGCATGGAAAGGTCACCGAAGATATCGGTAAATTTGAGGTCCTGCAGTTTCCACCGCTCGGCCTGGCGCAGGGAATGGGGGCTGCCGACATCAGTCCAGTTCCCCCGTGCAAGCCAGCCCTTGAGGGTAAAACCCTCTTCCATGAGGGCGGGGAAGAGGTCCCGGGCGAAATCATACTTGGTACCTGCCGGGATGTGGTCGAAGATCTCCGGGTTGCAGACATACATGCCGGTGCTCGCAAGGTTGCTGAAGATCTCCCCCGGTGCCGGCTTCTCCTTGAAACGCTGGATGACATACCCGACATCAACCTCGGCAATACCATACTCACTCGGATCGTCAATCGAGATCAGGCCGATCGTTGTCGTTGCCCGCTCTTTTTGGTGGAAGCGGTAGAACTCCAGGACGTTCAAGTCGGTAACATGGTCGCCGCCAACAACTAAAAAGTCCTGCCCTTCAAGGTACTTCTGGGCGTTCTTGACACTCCCCGCCGTGCCGAGCTTGGTCTTCTCGTGGACATACGTTATCTCCGCACCGTACAGCGATCCGTCCCCGAGTGCCTCCTCAATGGAATTCCCGAGGTAGCCGATGGTCAGTACGATCTCACGGAAGCCCAGGTTCGCCAGGTGTGCGACGAGATGCTGGATGGACGGCCGGTTGACGATGGGGATACAGGGTTTTGGCCGCTCGAATGTAAGGGGGCGGAGCCGGGTCCCTTCTCCGCCGCACATAATGCACACCTTCATACCAGCAGGTTTCGTGTTAAACAGTTTTATAAATAGTGCTGGAGCCGGGAGTCACTATGACCCTTCATGCAATCTGCCGGTTTATTATCTCCAATGAACCATCCAGTACCGGAGATGACGTTTGCACATGGGCAATGATGATGCGACCCGAATCCTGCCGGTAACCAACGGAAAGGTGCAGTGCCTGCAGGCAAAAAAAGAGCCGGTGGAAAACTGCAGTTTCTGTATCCACTGCAGGGAGTTTCTTATCGGGGACCGGTTCGTCAAATCCCCCTCGCTTGCCTATTGCACGAAATGCCGGATAACCGAAAAGGTAGACCCGTCAGCGGCAAAAGCCGTAAAATGTGCTGACCGGCAGGGTGGCGGGTTCCACAGTTTTACCAATATTATCAGCTGATTTTTTTGTTTCACCCGCCAAACCGCTGGTACACCCGCCGGTAAATTCGGGAAAACGCGGTCTTGTCGATCAGGATGATGAGCAGGGAATTGATGATGATACTGAATAAGACGATGGCATACGTTGCCTCCTGGATGAACATCCCTTCCGGGTACCCCTGCTGGAGCGGCATGGATGCGAGGACTGCGGTAGCGAGCCCTTTGGGAATCATGACGGCCATTACGCTTGCATCCCAGACCGGTGTCGACCGGGGAATGGAGAGCCAGACTGCCGGGATGCGGATGATATACAACAAGAGTGTCACCATCAGGCCAAGAGCAAAGATATCTTTGTTGTTGAACTGGATGGAGAGCCCGATGTAGATGAAAAAGAATGTCCGGAGCAGAAAGACGATCTCGCCAAAAAATGCTTTCTCCGTCTCGCTCAGTTCGATCTTTTTGACATCCAGGTTGTATACCGGCTGCAATGCGTCACGGAAGCTGGGAAGATTCCCGAGCGTGATGCCAAATACCAGTGCAGCGATTGCACCGGAAAAGCCCATCATCTCGATGATACCGTACAGCATGAAGATGATGGCGGGAATGGCAAAGATGTTGTTGAAGAAGGCAACCTTTTTCCGGATTACTGACCAGGCAATCCCGCCGGTAATGCCGAACAGGATTGCAACAACAAACGAGCCGATGAGTGTTTCTCCCGCTTCCAGCAGGCTGAATTTGTGGAGCTGGTATGCCTGCAGGAGGATGAGGAGAAGGACGATACTGAATACATCGTCCATTGCAGATTCAATGGCAAGGATGGTCTGGCTTTTTTCGGTGAGTTTCAGCTGGCGGACAAGAGGGATAACAACCGAAGGGCTTGTACCGGCAACAATGATGGCAAGCATGAACGCGGTCAGGGGCTCTGCTCCGGAAAGGAGTACGACAATAAACGTTGTGATCCCGATTGCCCCGCAATAGTTGAGAAGGGTCAGGCCGGAGCATTCCCGGAAGGTGCTCCGTATTGCATCAATGGTGAGATTGAGCCCGCCTTCAAAAAGGATGACGATCAGCGATATCGTGGTGAAGATGGGACCAAGAATCCCAAACATCTCTGGCGATACAATCCCGAGCACCGGCCCCAGTACCAGGCCGATGATGAGCAGGAAGAGGAGGTCGGGGATTTTTGTGCGGGTGAAGACCTCGCTCAAGATATGCCCAAGGATAATCAGGGTACCGATAAAAAAGATCAGGACTGAAATTTCCATGGTTTTCCAACCTGTACATCATTGCCGGGTATTTTACTTCTTTCGATTTCCCCGCCGCTCATAGTACATTGCGGATAAAAGGTCGGAAATGAATCGCATGGCCGTTGTTTTGAAACATCAAACAGAAGAAAGATTTGCCCGGCAGGAGGCCGCACGAGCCGGGGATGAATACCGGAAAAAGAATGTTACCCGCTCTTCACCAACGCCTCAACGGCATCCATGTCAACGTACTGCTCGAACAGGTCAGCAAGAACTTCATAGGGATCGGCATCCTGCAGCGGGATTGGTTCGAAAGGAAGCCCTTTCTTCCGGTGCAGGTACGCGAGGAGGGCATTTGCTGCCGGCACATTCTGGAAGAGCCCGTGCATGTAGGTCCCAAAGACGAGCCCGTCCCCGCTCACCCTGCCGTCGCCTTCAAACGCCTCGCGGTCAGGGCCGGGTTCCGTGACCCCCATGTGAATCTCGTATCCGCTCACGGTCCCAACCCCCGACAGGATGGGGGGGATATCCTGCGCCTTCCGGGTTACCTGGGTCGTGTTTTTGTCATACGAGGCAAAGCGGGTGACCCCCTCAAGAAGGCCGAGGCCGTCATAGGAGCCGGCAACAGACTCGAATCCAGCATCGATGATGGTCTTCCCAAGCATCTGGTATCCCCCGCAGATACCAATGACGGGTATGCCCCTCGTACGGGCACGGACGATCTCCCGGTCGGTCCCGGATGCTTTCAGGTGTGCAAGATCGTCAACGGTATTTTTGGTCCCCGGAAGGATGACACAGTCGAATCCCTCAAGCGACTCCCCCAAATTAACATACTCCACCGAGGCATGCTCTTCCAAAAGCTCAAAGTCCGTGAAATTCGCAATCTTCGGGAGCCGGATGACTGCAATGCGGACTCCCGCCCGGTGGCCTTTCTTGTCGCCGATGGAGAGCGAGTCCTCGCTTGGCAGGGGAAGGGAGAAATACGGGACAACGCCCAGCACCGGCACCCCGCA
>DANA01000125.1 GCA_002508495.1 Methanoregula sp. UBA276 | reverse complement strand
TCCTTCGTCTTTTGCATGGTTTTTGCAATGCCTGCCGCCACCTCCGCAAAGGCGCCTCCGTGGCGGCCTCAATTCGGTTTTACAATCATTTACCATGAAAAACACGAAATGCTCGGATGGTTAACGCTGATTTTACCATACCTTGATGATGATGAACGGCCGCCGCCCCGAAGGGCGCCCCGCGGCGGCTTCAATAAGGTTTCGCACAGAAAAAAGGGATGATCGTATGCGGGTTACTGTGATCCAAGCATTTTAAAAAACCTCCTTGCCTTGCCGTGCCTATGAGTGGCCCTGATACGGGGTACCCTCAAATCTTGCCAGCTTCCGGCTGATTTGCATCGTTTGGGTGTGAATGCCGGTTCATGTGCGTTTCTCCAGATCAGTAAAAAAGAATCATTTACCCGGATTGTCGCCGTCATCTGCGTCAGCGATGAGTTCGCCTTCCTCAACTTCGTCCTGCGTGCACCAGATCTCGATGGTGTTCTGGGCCCCGATGTATTCCTGGTGGTACTCAGCCGGGGCTGAGCCGGGGCTCATCGGCACCGAGCTCACCACTTTTCCGTCTTTGAACCCGTAGAGTTTGCGGTACTGCCACCCCGGGCCAAGGACAACCGTGCGTTCAAAGTAAATGTCCTGCGCCAGCTGGTGGGTGAAGAATGTGCCTGGTTCGAGCTCAAAGAGGGGCTCTCGCACGTAGCGCCGGATATACCAGCGGAGTTCGGCAACGAGCGAGAGGGCGCTCCCGAGCGATGCGCAGGTGATGAGTACGCCACAGGAGCGTTTTTTCGGGTGATAAAACCGGAGCACGTGGCGGCTCGTCTCGGAAGAAAAAAGCGTGTGATGGAGGTCTGTGCCGTCCCGCTGGATCAGGAGAATATTCATACGAACCCCGTGCGACCGGCCCCGCGTCGGAAACAACCGGTTGCAGGCATCAGGTGTACATGCGGTTCTCGGTGGTATCCGCTTCGTTTTTGACCTTGCGGACAGCAGATATGAAGTCGGCCATCTCCACGTGATCTGCTTCCCGGCGGATCGCCATCATGCCGGCCTCGCGGCAGATGGCCTCGAGCTCTGCACCGGTTGTGTCAACTGCCTGTTCGGCAATGCCCGCCATATCGACTTCACCAAGGTGCATGCGGCGGGAGTGGATCTTCAGGATCTGGAGCCGGGCGTCCTTGTCCGGAAGCGGGATCTCGATCAGGCGGTCAAACCGGCCGGGGCGGAGCAGTGCCGGGTCGAGCATGTCGGCCCGGTTGGTTGCCGCCATGATCCGGACATTCCCCCGGTTGTCAAACCCGTCCATCTCCGCAAGGAGCTGCATGAGCGTCCGCTGCACCTCGGCACTGCCGCTGGTCCCGTCATTGGTCCGCATGCTCCCGACCGCGTCGATCTCATCAATGAAGATGATAGCCTTGTCGTTTTCGCGGGCAAGCTGGAACAGCTCCCGCACAAGGCCGGCGCCTTCCCCGATGAACTTGTGGACGAGCTCGCTTCCTGACATCCGGATAAACCGGGCTTCTGCTTCATGGGCAACGGCTTTTGCAATAAGGGTCTTCCCTGTTCCCGGTGGCCCGAAGAGGAGCACGCCCTTGGGGGGCTCCACGCCGACGTTCGTGTAGAGCTGGGGATTGGTCAGCGGGAACTCGACTGCTTCGCGGACTTCCCGGATAACGTCCAGGAGGCCCCCGATATCGGCATAGGTCTCGTGGGGCTTGTCGACCAGTTCCATCACCCGGATGCGGGAGTCGTACACGTTGCCGATTACCTTGACGATGGAGAGGGCATTGTTGACCGCGACCTTGGCGCCGGGCTTGAGAAGCGGCCGCAGGTCTTCCGGCGCATGGGTCAGGTATTCCTGGTTGTTGCCCTGCTGGCGGAGATAGATCTCGCCGTTCTCCAAAATGTCGACAATAACAGCAACAAACAGCGGCATCCGCTTGAGCTGGCTGTTCTCGCGCTTGAGCTGCGCGTTCTCCCGGGTGAGTTCGTCAACCTTCACCTTCATATCAAGCATGGTGGCTTCGAGCTCGTTGAGTTGTATCTGGTATTTGAGCTCGGATGAAGGAGGGGCATTATTGACGGTAATCTCTTCCATATCTATCTTATATCTTCACCTTCAACCATTTATACGGTGTCATTTTGCTAGTCACAGGCAGGGGAATTGCGAAAGGGCGCGGGAGCGGGCGGCTCCTCGTGAGCCCTGCGCCCATCTCGTTTCTCTCGGGTGTTGACCCGGAGTCCGGCATCATTGTTGAGAAAGGGCACCCGCTGCAGGGAAAACCTGTTGCCGGAACGGTGCTGGTATTCCCGTACGGGAAAGGGTCAACGGTCGGTTCGTACGTCCTGTATGCCCTGAGCCGGAACGGGCACGCACCTGCCGCCATCATTAATGCCGAGGCAGAACCTATCATCGCTACCGGTGCAATCATTGGCGGTATCCCGATGATAGATCGGATCGATCTTTCACTCCCCTGGCTCCGGGACGGGACCGTGGTAACGGTGGATGGCGATACCGGTACCGTCGAGTGCGGCACGGCATAACTCCTCGCTTTTTTGATCACAATTTTCAAATAACCCGGGCTCGCAGTTCTCCTGCATGAAACCTGTGACATTTTGCATCCTTACTGTGCTTGTCTGCATTGCAGCAGTCCTTGCCGGGTGTACCACGACGAACGGGACGCCCGCAGCTACAGCAACGCAGGCAGCCACAACGGCTGGGAGCACGGCAACTGCTGCGTCGGATAACCTCGTCCCTTCCCCGACCGATGCTCTCCCGAGCCAGAATATGGTGACCGTATCGGTTGGTGAGAAAGATTATGCCGGCATGATCCCGGTTGAGTTCAGTGGCGGCACCGGCCAGATCCATGTCAAGAAGATTGATGTCACCCTCTACCGTGCCGATGGAGAGGTAACGACTGCCTCTATTCCCCCCAACAAGGGCGACCGGGTGGAACTCGAAGGTACCCGGCAGACCGACCGGGTGGTTGTCTACATCACGTTCGACAACGGGGATTACAAGAAAACCAATGATGAAACAAGATCGTACCGCACCCGTGGATGACGGGCCGGCCAAAACCCCCCTTTTTACTCCCGTTGTTTTATTCCCGGGTTATCAGTTTTCCGGCAACGGCCAGCAGAGTTTCGGAAAGGAGCGGTTCCTGCTCCATTGTCATAACCCTTCGTGACCTATATTTCCCGGAAGGGGTTGCTCCCAGATCTCTGCCATGAATCCGAAGAGAGTTCTTTTTTGTTTTCCCGGCAAAGGTCTGTAATAAGCATGCACGTAAACTGGCGGCATATCCAGGCAGCACGGAACTCGTATGCGATACTCTTTGCCGCCTGTGAAAAAGAAGGAATCCTCCTCCGCCCCGTCGACAGCCCGGCCGGGGATATCACCTGCTACAGCCTGAACTCGCTGAACGCTGAACGCTACCGCCCCGAGATCGCGGCTGCGGACTGCGTGACCATTGTCGGGGGCCCGCATGCGTCTGCCTGCCCAAAGGAGGTAGCGCAGTATGCAAACTTCGTGGTGGTCGGGGAAGGGGAGTTCAATCTTCCCCGGCTGCTCCGCAATCTCCAGGATGGCGGGACGGGGAAGATTCCCGGTGTTGTGACCGGGGACTGGTATGAACCGGCAAACACTTCTGTCCGACTCGATGCCTATCCGGCCTTTTCGGCGTTCAAAGGGTATGTCGAGATCTCGCGGGGCTGCCCGTTCTCGTGCGGGTACTGCCAGACACCCCGGTTGTTCGGCCACTGCATGCGGCACCGGACCATCGATGAGGTTGCCCGGTACGCGAACCGGCACGCTCAGGCCCGTTTTGTCTCGCCCAATGCATTCGCGTACGGGTCGGACGGCACCCATCCCCGGTGGGACAAGGTAAAAAAACTGCTCGCGGCCTGCAACAACGAGGTCTTTTTCGGCACCTTCCCCTGCGAGGTCCGCCCGGAGTTCATCTGTCCCGAATCGCTGGAACTCGTGCAGGACTATTGTACCAACACACGGCTTCATTTCGGGGCACAGTCGGGGAGCGATGCGGTGCTCCGGAAGCTCAGGCGGGGCCATACCGTTGCTGATGTCCTTGCCGCACTTGATCTCTGCCGGGATTTTTCCCTGGAGCCCGTGGTGGATTTCATTGTCGGGATCCCGTTCGAGACGGATGATGACCAGTGCTCAACACTGGACCTCGTCCGTAAGGTTACCCGGACCGGGAGGGCCCATGTCCACCGCTTCATCCCGCTTCCGGGGACCCCGCTTGCCGGATCTCCCGCGCGTTCCCTGCTTTTGGAAACTGAAAAAGTCTGCGGGAATCTCGCTCTGACGGGGAAGCTGACCGGGTCCTGGGACGACCCGCAGATAAGGTTTTTACAACGCCCTTCAAATGATATACCATGACGGATGTGCTCTTGTTAGCAGATCTCCATGGTCAATTCGG
>DANA01000001.1:20224-33192 GCA_002508495.1 Methanoregula sp. UBA276 | reverse complement strand
TTTGTATTTTCATCAGCCAGGGATTTTTCTAACAATCCATTCTATCCTGTTCCGTTTGCTACCGGCTACCGGTTTTTGTGTGAAAACCGATGAGCGATTTTTGTTTTCTGCTCTTTAGAAATGGACATGAACCATTTTAGTTCGCACCCAAAACATGAAAATGCCCTTGAAATTATGAGCATCCCCACCCCCTTCGGGGGTCGCTCGGGCGCCTCGTCGGGCCCTCGCTGGGCAGATCGGTTGATCTACGTTTACATCTGAAAGTATGGTTCGGGGCATTTTTTTAAGAAACCCTGAGAAGTAATGATGGGAGTAAACTGCCCCCATACTCCCTTTAAGATGCCTGCCGCCACCCCCGCGGGGTGTCCCTGCGGCGGCCTCAATTTCTGTTTTGTTAAAAAATGTCGGAGAGTGTCCCGAACCGGTAATACGGAGGCATCGCATGTGCCGTGAGCCCCCCTGGGGGCAGGGTTGGCGCAAGGGGGGTACCATTTTTTCGGAATGAGTTTTTCTCCAGAGCCTCAATATAAAATCGCGATCCTGATCCCAATCAAAAACCGTTCCGGAAAAATCGGGATCCGTTTTTCACTGTGAAATCGATCAATGATTTTCATGATAAAATCGATCCGCGATTTTTATTTTCAAACCGGATCGCGATTGAAACCCGGGTTCACGAATAAAATTTCAGACGGAAGAAAAAATCGCGTACCGTTTTTTTTACAAAAATCGATGAGCGATTTTCATTTTAAAAACGATCAGCGTTTTTCATTTTGAAATCGATCATCGTTTTTTATTTCCAAATCGCGATCAGGATCCCGATCAAAAACCGTTCCGGAAAAATCACGATCCGATTTTCATTTACGATCAGATCTGTATTTGCTATCAGATACCCGGTTATCTGAAAAAACCGTGCAGTTCCAAGTCATGAGATTGATCCCGAATCGCTACCAGAGTTCTTCGGGCGTAACTATCCCCGGGATTCGGAAGCAATCCGGTGTCCAAAAGGGCCGGTTACAGCAGGCTCCGGAACGTATTGCCAGCTGCCCTCCGTTCCTGTGGGGTTTCACCCCAACCTTAAATGCTCCCGGGAATAAACGATCATCCGGAGCAAAAGAACCTATGGAAGCACGAAGCGAAAGAAAAGATGGCGTCCTCGTCTTTTTTGTTGAGGGGCGGCTCGATGCATTCGGGGCGCAGCAGCTCGATACCTGGGCCCGCGAGGCGCTCCACGATGATGACCGCGAGCTGGTGATCGATCTTGCGGGATCCGCCTACCTGAGCAGCGGGGGCATCCGGACATTCAACGGCCTGAAGCGCGAGATGAAACGCCGCAACGGCAGGCTTGCGCTCAGCAATGTCGGGGAGTATCCCTTGAAGGTGCTCGACATGGCCGGGTTCACCGTAGTCTTTGATATCTTCCCGACAACGGAGGAAGCGGTCCGGGACATCACCCTGAAACGGAAAAACCCGTCACTCTTCAACGAGATCTTCTCCAAGAAGATCGTGGGCGAAGGTGTCAGCCTGACCATAGAGCCCGGCTGGATGACCTCCCCCCCCTCCCTCCGGGTGATTGGGGACCTAAAAAAAGTCCTGTATGCCACGATCTCCGAGGCAGATGTCAAAACGAGGAAGTTCTCGGAAGTGAACTACTCGCTCGGCCTTGGAGCGCTCGGTGCCAGTGTAAAGGACGCACTCCCGCTCCTTGGCGAGATGATCACCCTCCACGGCTCGATGGTCTGGCTTCCTACGGATGGCAACAACACCCCCGATTTCCTCACGCCCCTTGACACCGGCGGGGATGTCCCGGTCTACACCGGCTATAACATAACGCTGGACGGCCCGTTCAACGAGTATTTCACGCTCGAGTCTGAAAATGCAAACGGTGTCACCATCGCCGATATCTACCGGGCCATCTTCTCGTCGGCAAAAGAACGGGTCAAGACTTATCGCGGCGTGGTTGCTATCACCATCTGGGGTGTCCTTGACAACCTGGCAAGTTCCGGGCTCAAAAAAGCACCCGTCACCGGTTCCACTCCTGCCGACGGGCAGCCAATCATGTCCCCTGCCCACCTCCACGAGTGGGTTGCTGCCGATACGGCATCGTCATACAAGGGCGATACGCTGGTCAGTTTTGGTATCGGGATCGATCTCACCCACGACCTTTCCGGGTTCTCCCCTGAAGACCTTGCGTCCATCTATTACGCAAACCCGCTGAACAAGGGCGCGGGAAAACAGATGTACCTCCATAACCACGGGGTAGTGTTCAAAAACATCCCGTACGACCCGACGCTTGACCTCACGTCGCAGGTGAAGAAGATTGTCAGCGAAGGGGAGTTTGCCGACATGCGCCACCTCCTCGATTCCACCCGGCTTCGCAAGGCCAAGATAGGAATTGCCTACATCCAGGGCATCACCAAAGAGTAAAGCGGGCTTTTTACTCAGGTTCTCTTTTTTGTCAGCGTGAAGATATTCTTCCCGCCTTCGTACGCGTACTCAGCCCCGTCCATCACGCGCCGGATGAGGTAGATCCCAAGGCCCCCGATACGGCGCTCGTTCACGTCGCTTGCAAGATCCGGTGTTGGAAGAGACAGGGGATTGAACGGGGGTGCAGAATCGGTTATCCGGATCTCGATGGCACCATCGATTACCCGGCACGCGATCCGGATCTCGTTGCCTTTCTGTTGGTAGCCGTGAACAATCACGTTTGTTATTGCCTCCTCGACAGCAAGCTGGGTGTCGAGGACTGCTTCAGGACTGAACCCAGCCCTGCTCATCAGTTCTTCGAGCCGTTCAGAAACGACCGGGATCTCGTCGATGATCGAATCGATGGTCAGGACAACGGGTGCTTCCATGGTCATACACTCCGGATAATCATCAGGGTGATGTCGTCGGACTGCGGGTATCCCCGGGTGAATTTTCTTACTGCATCAAGGATTGCCGCACTCATCTCTTTTGCGGTAAGGCTGCGCGAGGCAAGAATGGTTTCATGGAGCCGCGTCAGGTCGAACATCTCCTGCTGCTCATTCTCAGCTTCTGTGATTCCGTCCGTATACAGGATTAAGATATCGCCCGGTGCAAGCTGCACCTCAGCCTGCTCATAGTCGGCATCGCCGATCACCCCCATGGCAATCCCGGTTGCTTCGAGCTCGGTGATACTATTGTCTGCGGCCCGGAAATGCAGGGGAGGGTTATGGCCGGCATTGACATACGTCAGGGTACGGGTGCCCGCGTCAAGATACCCGTAAAACAGGGTGACAAACATCCCGGACTTTGAGTCGTTGGCAATGATGGTGTTGGCATCCCGGATTGCCGCAGCCGGTCTTCTCCCGTACCATGTTGCATTAACGCGGACAACGATACGGGAGAGGGCCATGAACAGGGCAGCCGGAATCCCCTTGCCGGATACGTCAGCGATCATGACCCCGAGCTGGCCTTTTGCGATCGGGACCACTTCCAGCGGGATGATATCGAAAAAGTCGCCCCCTACCTCTTTTGCCATGACGCTGCGTGCAGCAATATCGAATCCCTCGACCTGGGTGATCGTGTCCGGGAGGAAACTCTGCTGGATCTCGGCAGCAATGGCAAGTTCGGTGTTCTTGCGTTCCATCTCCCGCATAAGCGTGTCGCGCTCGGCCTGCATCCGCCGCTCGCTCTGGAGGTTTTCCACCATGAGGGCAAAGACAAACATCCCTGCGGCATTGGCAAGGATCATGGGAATCGAGACCCAGGTGACAACGGTAAGCGCCTGGTCAAACGGCCGGCACATGACCAGCGTAAGGGCCATGTGGAACGCTTCCATGAGGACGGCAAAGATCACCGCTATGGTGATGCCGGCAAATTTCCGTTTCTTAAAAAGCCAGATGAGGCCCCCGAAAAGCCCGGCAAAGACCGTGGCAAGGGAACAGGAATAGACCGTGAATCCCTCGAGGGTCAGCCGGTGCAGTGCCCCGATGAGCCCGGCGCCGATTCCCACCCATGGGCCGGCGAGCAGGCCGGCAAGCATCGGGCCGAGGTCGCGGACGTTGATGCGCGCTCCCAAAAAATCAATCCCGCTCAGGGTACCGTAAATGGAGAGGGCACCAAAGAGGAGGATGAGGATGATCTGGGTCTTGACGGTTGGATAGCCGTCCAGGATCTCGGGAAATATCCTGCTCCGCGTCAGGAGGTAGGCAACGACAACGATGACACCGATGAGCTGCAGGAGGACGACAAGCGAGGAGAGTATTGATAAGTCCATATCCGGGCCTCTGGTAGTAGAGAAATTATCTCTGGTATTCCTTAAAGAACCATGTTTTTTTTACGTATCAAGAGAAGATTGGGACTTGGGTTATGGCACTGGCCGTACCTGGTGGGAGCACCTGCCGCGCATACCGGTACTGCCGGAGATGCGGGGGCTGACAACGGGCTGGTATGGCCCCCATGAATTGGATTATCTCCCGTACGATGGATAGAATTATCTTGGAAAAATACTGACATAAGTAAAGAAGAACCCGGCACCCAGTTGCCGTTGGGGGATCTACCTTGGATATCACAACCGCGGATCATGAGGAAAAGACGGTCCTGTTCATTACCGGCAGGATCGACACATCGACAGCACCGGATCTGGAACAGGCAATCAACCGCCAGATCGATGGCCAGAAACGTTGTATCCTGCTCGATTTCTCCGGGGTCACCTATATCAGCAGCGGGGGATTGAGAGTCCTGCTTGCCACGGCAAAGAAATTAAAAAATCCCGGGGACAAGTTTGCCTTATGCAGCCTCTCGCCCGAGGTTCTGAAGATCCTCAAACTTGCCGGGTTCACCTCCATCTTTTCCATCTATCCGTCTGAGGGAGAGGCACTTGCCGGCTGGTAACGACCAGCTCACTTCCCTTGCATGGCAGCCCCTGCCCGGGGCCGATGGTGCAGAAATCTATCCCCTTATACGGAAGCTCGACACAATATCATCGAACTCCTATCTCATCGCTACCTGCGACGCCCTCATTCTTATCGATCCCGGCGGGCTGCCCGAACAGGCAGAAGCGCTTGCACAAGTTATCGGGACCTGCCGCGAAGAACATGACCGCCCGGTCTTTGTATTCCTGACCCATGCCCATATCGATCACTTCCTTGGTGTCCAGCCGGTGCCGGCATTTGCTCACTCCGGTGCGGTAATCTTTGCCGTGCAGGAATGCGGGGCGCTCTCCCTTGAAAAGGGCGACAGCAGCATCACGCAGGCGGGCCTCTTCAGCACTGAAGTCAGCCCGATGAAAGTCGCGCTGCATCTTCTTACTCCCGAACGGTCGGCGTGTCCCAATACCCCCTGCCAGCTGGCGTTTTCGAACTCTGCCGAGATAACCATCACCCGCGACTCTGCCGGCGAAGGATCCGAATCTCTCGACCGGGAGACCATCCGGTTCGGGAACGGTCCCCCGCTTGAGGTCTATCACACGCCGGGCCACAGTCCCGACAGTATCTGCCTGAAAATGGGCTCGGTGGTATTCTGCGGCGATATCCTGTTTGCCGCAAGCCCGGGCATTGCCGGCATTGCCGGCTGGTCGCAGGATGACCTTATCCGCTCGCTCACCGGGTTTGAAGATCTTGTTGCACAAGGCACTACTACCATGGTCTGTCCGGGCCATGGACGGATTATCCCGGCCGCGAATGCATCACGGATGATTACTGCGGTTCGTACAGAGACGGTTGCCCTTGAGAACATTGCAGAACTCAACAGCACCCGAGCAGCAATGGCAGCTGCCTATGCCGAGGACTGCATGGAGCAGATCAATGAACTCTTCACGATCATGGCCGGCCGGCTGTATTATGTTTCATGGGTTGCTGATGAACTGGGGGAGACCGACCTTGCCGAGAAGACCGCGGACATTATTTCCGGCCAGACCATTGACGGGCTCATGGAAGCCTTCCAGGCGTTTTCAAAGGAACACCATACCAGCGGGGAATCGTCCATCCTCCTTGCCCTCAAGGCCGGCCAGGTCATCGCAAAACTCCGGCAGTCGTTTGACCAGGACCGGCTTGCGCAGATAATCGATCCCGGCTTTGTCCAGAGGGCCGGCCGGCTTCTTTCGGATTATATCACCCTGCTGCGGGGTTTCACGCCGCCAACGGATGTTGTTGCGCGGGACATCCGTGTCCTTACCGAAACGCTGGTCACCGGTCTTTCCGTCTCTGCCTGTCCGGATGCCGATCTCCTCTCCTGCGACGACGATGATGAAGCGTTTGCCAGCATCCTCCTTGCACGGATCGGGGGCCGGCCCCTCCTCGAGGATGTTGCGGTCAGCGTCCGTGCAGAGGAGGACCGGGAGTATTTGGGGTATATCGATGCCGATACCTTATGCGACCTGCTGACGTATATCCTGGAAGACCTTACCGGGTCCAACGCGAGCAGGATCACCATCGAACTGGGACAGAAAGAGCGTGACGTCGTCCTCTCTGTCTGCGGGGATATCCCCCCGGGCAGCAGGCCACTCCAGCTCAAGACCAAACGGTTCCTTCCGGCCCTCTGTGAACGTGCCGGGGGCCGCCTGCATGTCCAGAAGAGTGAACAGGCACTGCGGTTTGAGATCCGGGTTGATGCTGCTGCATGAGAACGAATACCGGGCGCCCACGAAAAGGCCGTTTTCCCCTGCTTGAATTTTCGGGCGTGGATGTCTGGCAGGGCACAAAACGAGTCCTCAACTCCATCTCCGTCACCATCAGCGAAGGCGAACATGTTGCCATTCTCGGCCCCAATGGAGCCGGCAAGTCCTCGTTTGTCAGGACAATCCTGCGGGAGCTCTACCCGGACCCGGACGTTCCGGGGTTCAAATTCCGAATCCTGAATAAGGATGTATGGGATGTTTTCTCGCTCCGGGCGAGCATCGGGATCGTATCCAATGACCTGCAGTACACCTACACCCGCGATGTCACGGGCCGGGACGTGGTGCTCTCGGGTTTCTTCTCCAGCATCGGGCTCTTCAACCACGAGGTGACCCCCGCGATGGAAAGGAAAGCTGATGCGATCCTGCGTTTTCTTGAGATCGAACATCTTGCAGACCGGCCCATGACCGCGCTCTCCAGCGGGGAGTCCCGGCGTTTGCTCATCGGGAGGGCGCTGGTGCACGACCCAAAAACCCTGATCCTTGATGAGCCCACCAACAGCCTTGACCTCCACGCCCTCCACACGTTCCGGCAGGTCATCCGCAAGGTCGCCCGGTCCGGAACGGCAGTCATCCTGGTTACCCACAATGTCCATGATATCATCCCCGAGATCTCCCGCGTGATCCTGATGGACGAGGGCCGGTTCATACAAGACGGCCGGAAGGAGGAGCTACTGACCGGCACGATCCTCGGGCAGCTCTTCCAGGTGCCGGTACGAGTTCATGAAGAAGAGGGCTGGTACTACCTGACCGGCTACTGATGTATTTGCTGAAACTGCCGGCAGGGCTGTTAATCACTTGCCGGTATTTCGGGATGGGGACTCCTGAACCCGCCCGACGGCACGGTGATCTCGAACCGTGCCCCGCTTTCGTGCCTGCCGGTCTCGTGGATCGAGATATTGGTAATACCCAGGATCTCCCGGACCAAAAACAGGCCGTACCCGGTATTTTTCCCAAATCCTTTCTTGAAGATCTTCTGCTTGAGATCGAGCGGGATGCCAACGCCGTTGTCCTCGACAATTATCCTGAGATCCTCCCCGTCCGTCTCGCACCGGACCATCATGGACGTGACCCGTTCCCCGTGACGGAGGGCGTTGTCAAAGAGGTTGAAGAAGACCTTTTCGAGCATGGGATCGGCAAACACCTCGTACGCCATGCACGATGTGGTGAAGGTTACGCCATCAGGCTTGGCCTTGCTGATGACTACGGGGAGCGAAAACCAGTCGGGTGCCTGCCTACCAAGGTCCTGGTAGGCACGGGTAAATTCGATCTGCCGCTGGATCGTCTCACCGGCAACGGCAACTTTTTTCAAGAAATCTGCGGTTACGGGGTCCGGCTCTTTGGTCAGGGCCAGCTGGATATACCCGTTCAGGATCGTGAGCTGGTTTGCCACATCGTGGCGCGTGATGCTGTTTAAGAGATTGAGTTTCTCGTTTGAGCGTTTCAGGGCGACCTCGGCAAGTTTTAAGCGCGAGATGTCCCGCGAGATGCCCATCACGCCGGTGATTGAGCCGGCTGCATCCCGCAGGGGAACGAGGTGCGTGTCCTGCCAGATCTCCCGGTCGGGCAGGGGGATCGTGCTCTCGATCCGCAGGGGTTTTCCGGTGGTGATTACCCGCTGGATATTCCGGTACTGGTGGGAAGATGTCGATTCGGGAAACAGTGACCGCCGCGGTTTGCCGGTGACCTCTGCTGCGGTTTTCCCGAGCATCGACAAACCGAACGAATTGAGGTACACGATGTTGTCGGCCCGGTCAATGATGTATATGATGTCCTGCGCTGCCTCGGCAAGGGACTGGTACCGCGCCTCGCTCTCCCACTTCTCAAATAATGCGTTCTTCCATTCCGAGATGTCGACAATGACCCCCCGGAAGCCGGTGATGGTGCCTTCCTCTGCGATTGGTGCAGCATAGATGTGGATGGGAAACGTGCTGCCGTCTTTACGAACTGCCGTATACTCGGGGTCCCCGCCCGGTTCGCCACGGAGCATCTTCTCCATATTCTGCAGAAGGAGTGGCTGCTCCGAGGGAAGGATATGCCCCAGCGCATTGACGCCGGATCGGAGGTCATCACGGGTGAGGCCAAGCATCTCGAGCGCGTGGTGGTTGGCAAAGGTCACGTTCAGCTCCCGGTCCATCTCAAAGACCATCTGGGGCAGGAGTTCGGTAAGGTCACGGTATTGCTGTTCGCTCCTCCGGATCTCCGCATCGCGTTCCCGCTCCCGGGTGATGTCAAGGATAACGCCGCTGTACACCAGTTCTCCGCCATGCCACACAGGATTTGACAGCCCCCGTATCCAGATGGTCTCCCCGTCCTGTCTCCGGAACCTCCCTTCATACTCCCATGCATTGGCATTCTGGACCGCATCATGAACGGATCTCCTGAATGCTTCACGGTCATCCGGGTGAATCTGCGCAACACACCGGTCCAAAAAGCCGGCCGGGTCATCAGCGATTCCCAAGATATCCCGCGATCTCCCGCTGACAAAGGTGACGGAAATTTTCCCGCCAGGTTGTGCTGAGCACTGGAAGACGATACCGGGGATCGTTGCCGTGATCTCCCGCAGCTGCTCCTCGCGAGCCCGGATCTCAGCCTCGGCAAGGGCCAGTTCGTCAAACTGGCTCCGCAGTTCCTCTTCTGATGCCCGCAGTCGTTCATGGGCTGCCCGGAGTTCATCTTCGGATTCCTGCTGGGCGGTGATATCACGGATCGATTCGACAGCCCCGACAATCTCTCCGTTATGGTTGAAGAGCGGGCTTGCCTTGGCCATCATTATCCGGTTTTGCCCGCTTTTTCTGGTATATTTGATCTTGGCAGTGAGGATATCCTTCTCGCGGGAGATATCCGTATAGGAACGTTGTGTTTTCTCATCTGTGTACAGGACACAATCGATCAGCATCGGGCGTTTTTTGCCATAGAATGGCACCGCATAGGCATATTCCCCTCTTCCGATCATCCCGCCTGCAGGAATGCCCGTCATATCCTCGATGGTGCGGTTCCATGCGATGACCGTGCCGGAACGATCGATGGCAAACGTTGCATCAGGATGAAAATTGATAATATCATGGAATTTCCTCTCCGATTCCTTCAGGGAACCCTCAGCATGCCGGCGGAGAACGGCCTGCCGCAGCTTGGATGCCAGCTCGACAAACACTGCCTGGATGTCCCCGCCCTTCTGGAGATAAAAGTCGGCCCCGTTGTTGAGCGCTTCGATGACAATCTCCTCACGGCCCCGGCCCGTGAAGAGAACGAAGGGGATGTCGCTCTTTTTGGCCCGCACCTCTTTTAAGACACTGATCCCGTCCATCTCCGGCATCAGGTAGTCGCAGACAATGGCATCATACCCGTTTTTTGCTAAAAGATCGGGAACATCGTGAGGCGACGCGGTTGTATCCACCCTGAAGTCGCCGTCCTGCTCAAGAAAAACCTTGCCGAGTTCGAGCAGGTCCGGCTCGTCATCGACATACAGGACAGAGATCATGGTACAGAAGATTCGCGCTTGAGATATATCAGTTATTACCAGTGCATTTCCTTATACCAAAAAAAGACCGGGATCAGCTGTCCTGCGGGACTGCTGCAAGGGACCGGATCAACCGCTGGGTCTCTGCCGGGGTCCCGGTGGTATTGACCAGGTATGTTGTTGTACGGGCCAGAAGGTCGGTGAGATAGCGGGTGCGGATATCTTTTTTATAGGAATTATTGACCAGGAGGTGGGGATTGAAGTAGTGGTTGTCCTCAAACATGGCAAGCGCAACCTCCGGATTGAGCGTCTGTACGGTAGTACGGTCGTCCGGGTCACGCTTGAGAACAATAATGATCCGGAGCGTGGTCAGCGGCAGGATGCGCCCTTTTCCAATGATCCAGCGGATGTCGGCAACGGCCCGGCCTTCGCTGTCGTACTCCCCCTCCCGCACAAGGCCGCCAAACTCTTTCCAGATCTTCTCGAGGTCCTGGCGGATGTAAAAGTTTTTCTCGGAGCTGTAGGCAAGGATCTCGGGCCCGAAGACCCGGGAGAAGAACCAGTCGTCCGAGATGATCCGGGTTTTCGGGTTGGTTAAGAGGCCGTACGTCTGCGTGGTCTTGCCTGCCCCGGATGTACCGATGAGGCACAGGCCGGTACCGGCAATATCCACGCAGGCGCCATGGATGGAGAATATGCCGTGCTCATCTTCAAGGACATCCCCGGCCAGGCTGAGGGCAAGGGACTTGATCCACCCGTAGTACCCGAAGTTGAAGAGGAACGCGGTCTTCGAGACCGGTTCGAAGAGGACCGTGTCCGGCGGACGGGCCGGATCGCAAAAAAGATACATCCGCCCGTGCGACCGCACGTTCTGGGACATGTTGTAGAAGTTCTCCTGCCACTGCTCCTTCATCCCCTCGTTGTCCGAAAGGAGTTTGATGCAACAGCCATAGATCTCTGACTTTATCTCGTACCGCACCTTCGGGGCCAGCTCACCGATGAGATCTTCTTTTTGTTCGGGGGTTATCAGGGATATTGTATACATTGCCTTACCACCGGGTCCTCCGGTTATGATATTCATGCCGGAATATATAGTGTTCGTGCCAGTCCCTGCATTTTCGAAGTGCCGCAGGTATTATCATGGATGCGGGATTGAAAGGGGTACTATGATACACGGCATGCACCGGATTGTTTTTCTGGTAATCTTTCTCTTCCTTCTCGTGTGCGGGTGCAGCACCGNNTCGCTCCGTTCGATGACCGTCAACACCACCATTCTTGTCAGCAACCCCAACCCGGTCGGGGCACACCTCAACAAGCTCACGTTCGATCTCTGGTACCTTGCCGGTGACCTGCACTATCTCGGTCACGGGGAGCAGTACGAGGTCGACATCCGCGAGAACGGCAACACCAGTGTCACTATCCCGGTCACCATCAGCAACCTGCAGGCACTCAGGGCGATCGGTACCCTTGCAGAGGAGGGCGCAATCACCTTCAAGGTCAACGGATCGGCATTCATCGATGTCGCGGTCACGGAATACGAACTGCCGTTTGAGAAGAGCAGGGAATTTGCGGCAGGCGAATTTGACGCGTACCTTCCGGTCTCTTCAATTGCCGGAATAGATGTGCAGGAGGGTATCGGGATCGCAAAAGACCTCATCTCGCAGATCACGGGGTAGAAACGGCGCAGGATAATCTCTCACCCGTAGCTGAAACAGTGGCCGGTGTGCAGGAGACCTGCCGGGGGGGTCGGGTTTTATTTTTTCTCCTGACAATCTGGTACTGCGGACCGGACCCCCTCATGCCTCACACCCCCTTCCTATCAGTAACAAATCTGGCACCCACGTTTCCTGAACCAGCGTTTGACCAGCACGAAAAAAAACAATGGATTCTTGCCCGGGGACAGACCGTCGCAGTCCGGCCTGGCAGGGTACCATCGGTTATCTGGGATGCGGACCCGGCATCGTCCGGCTCCTGCCGCAAAAGCCCGGTCTATCTTGGGATGATGGAGACTGTTCCCTGCTATGCAACGGAACATCCGGCAGGCGCACCGCTGCCGGCAGGGGCTTTTCTCTCCGGTCCCCGGGAGCTGTTCGGGAAAATCCCGGAGCAGGAAGTGGCACTTGCGGCATATGCGATCCGGATTCTTGATTATGACCGCACCACCCGGTTCTGTGGCCGGTGCGGGATGGCAACCCGGCCATTGCGGAGCGAACGGGCAAAACTCTGCACGGACTGCAACCGCATCATCTACCCCCGGATTTCCCCGGCAATTATTGTCCTTATTAAAAAAGGGAATGAAGTCCTGCTCGCCCGTTCCCCCCGGTTTCCCGAGAAGATCTACAGCGTTATTGCCGGGTTTGTTGAGCCCGGCGAGAACCTCGAGGCAGCCGTGCACCGGGAAGTACATGAGGAAGTCGGGATAGCGGTTGAAAATATCCGGTATTTCGGCAGCGAGCCCTGGCCGTTTCCGGACTCGCTGATGCTGGGGTTCGTTGCCGATTATGCCGTCGGAGAAATAACGATTGACAACCACGAAATCGAGGATGCCGGCTGGTTTGGTCGCGAATCGCTGCCGTCACTTCCCTCCCACATGAGCATCTCCCGGGCGCTCATCGAGGCATGGCGGCGGGGCGATATATGAGTGTTATGGGGGATTTTTTTGCACTATAGAAATTATTTGAAGTGATGATAGGGGTAAACTGCCCTTATATGCCTCCATTACGGTGCCTGCCTCTGCTCCCGTTTGGGTGCATTTATAGCGGCCCCCATCTATGTTTTGTGAAAACGCTTTTTGTCGAAGTGTCCTGTGCAGGTAATCTGGAGGCATCGCATGCTTCAAGAGCCCCCGTGGGGGCAGGGATGGCGAGAAGGGGG
>DANA01000001.1:17411-20202 GCA_002508495.1 Methanoregula sp. UBA276 | reverse complement strand
TTGTGATGAACGGCCGCCACCCCCGCGGGGCGCCCCCGTGGCGGCATCATTTCGGTTTCATTCTGAAAAAAAGGAAAATCGTATGCGGGTTACTGGTATCCAACCATTTCAAAAACCTCATTGCCCCGCCGTGCCTCGTAAGGGGCCCCGATACAGGGAACCCTCATATCTTGCCAGAATACGGGTGATTTTCATGCCTCGTGTGTGAACCCACCCGGTTCATGTGCGTTTCCAATGAGCACTTTTTTTCACTCCCGCGGGCCATAAATGCCCGCGAATTAAGCGTTAACGCTATCATTGACCCCGGCGTTATTAGTAATATGTTCAGTCGCGTCCCCGAGAAGATGTCGATGATCCTCCTTCTGATGATCCTCATCTTCTCCGGTTGCAGCATCCTCTACATCTCTTTTGTTACAACCAACGCCCTCAAGGAACAGGCACGGGAAGACATCCTCGGATTTGCCACCTTTGCTGCAAGCCAGATCGATGGCGACACCATTGCCGGCATCCGTCCTGGTGACGAGCAGACACCGGCATTCCATGCGGTGCAGGACCGCCTTATCCGGATGAAATCAGCATTCCCCAATATCAGGAACGCGTATGTCATAAGAAAACAGGGCAGCGCCGTTGTTTTTGTCGTTGACGACGACTATGGGATAACGTCCGATGCAGCCGCAATCGGCAGGGAGTACCTGTCCCCGTCCCCGGAGATGCTTGCCGGCTTCTCGGAACCGGCTGTAGAAAAAGATTTTGTCACCGATGAGTGGGGGACAACCCTCTCCGGTTACAGCCCGGTTCGCGATGCCGGAGGGAACATTGTCGCGAGCGTCGGGGTTGATGTCGACAAGGAACTGGTCGTTGCCAAGCAGAACGTCATCAACTGGACCTCGTACATGATCGTCTTTTTAGCCATCCTCATGGCGGTGTTCGGGGTCCTTGGCGTCGAACAGGTACGCGGGAAACTCATGAAGGACTTAAAGGACCGCGAGACGCGGTACCATGCCCTCTTTGAAGAGACGTTTGATGCAATCCTGATAATTGTCAATGGAAAATACACGGACTGCAACTCGAGCGCGGAACGGATGCTCGATGGCACAAAAGGGCAGATCACGGGAAAGACCCTCTGGGACCTTGCTCCCGAGGTCCAGCCGGGGGGGAGACGGTCCTCCGAGATTGCGATGGAACGGTTGACTCTTGCCCTTGCCGGGAAGCACCAGCGGTTCGAATGGATGCAGCGCACGCTTGCCGGCCGCGAGTTCGATGCTGAGGTCAGCCTGATCCGGATCCAGATTGACGGGACCGTTGCCGTGCAGGCTATCTTCCGCGATATCACCGAGAAGAAAAAAGCCGAGGAAGCCCTGCGGCAGAGCGAGGAGAAGTACCGCAGCCTTGCCGAAGCATCGCCAAACGCTATCTACATCATCAACCGTGACGCAAGCATCGCGTATGCCAATACCTATGCCCTTGGGATGCTCAGGAAGCGGCTTTCTGAAGTGAGAGGAAAAAGCCTCATGGAAATGTTCCCCATGGACGATGACGGAAAGCAGATCCAGATCATTGTCGGGGTCTTCCAGCACGGCAACGATGTCCGCAGGGATGACCGGCTTCGGACTGCCGATGGTAAAGAGCGGTGGCTCTCCAGCATCTACACCCCGCTCAAGGACGATGCCGGCCGGGTGACGGGTGTCCTGTGCGTCTCGTACGACATCACGGAGCGCAAAGTGATGGAACAGCAGATCGCCTCCTCCCTCCGGGAGAAGGAGTACCTGCTCAAGGAGATCCACCACCGGGTAAAAAATAACCTCCAGGTGATCTCAAGCCTGCTCTCCATGCAGGCTGACAAGGCCACCGACCGGAATGTGATAGACTCGCTGACGGACAGCCAGAACCGCGTGCGGTCGATTGCGCTTGTGCACGAGAAACTCTACCAGTCAAAGAGCCTTGACCAGATCGATTACGGGGACTATCTCAACAAGATCGTGGTGCACCTTTTCAACACCTACAATATCAAACCCTCGAAGGCTACCTGCCGGGTCAACGCCGAGAATACCTTTGTGGATATCAACCAGGCCGTCCCCTGCAGCCTTATCATCAATGAAATGATAACCAATTCCTTAAAATATGCATTTCCGGGCGAGAGGAGTGGGGAGATCACGATCGATTTTCATGCGGACAGTAAAAATTACATCCTCCGCTATCACGATAATGGTATAGGAATACCCCCCGAGATATCGTTTGAACAATCAGACTCGCTTGGCATGAAACTGATCTACGGGCTGACCCAGCAGTTGAACGGTACCGTAATCCTCAGCCGCGAAGGGGGAACAACCTTCACGGTAACATTTCCGCGCCTGCAAAAATAAAGGAGAATACCTATGGAACCCGCAACAATCCTGGTCGTTGAAGACGAATTCATTACTGGTGCCGACCTCCAGAGCAAATTAAAAAAGATGGGATTTCATGTCCCGATGGTCGTGGATACGGGCCAGAAAGCTATCGATGCGGCAGCCCGGCTCAGGCCCGACCTTACCCTCATGGATATCACGCTCAAGGGTGATATGACCGGCATCGAGGCTGCCGAGATCATCGGCCGAGAGGGTATTCCGGTCATCTTCCTTACGGCCCATTCCGATGAACCCACGGTCGAGAAAGCGGTAAAATCGGTGCCGTTTGGCTACCTGATCAAGCCGCTCGATGAACGCGCCCTCGGGACTGCCATAAGAATGGCGCTGTACAAAAATGAGATGGACGGCAAGGTCCGGGAACGCGACGCGATCATACGGGTGCTCAT
>DANA01000001.1:3869-17335 GCA_002508495.1 Methanoregula sp. UBA276 | reverse complement strand
GGCATAATCTCCCCTGCTCTTGCTGCTGCCATCCGCGAGCATTTCTTTGATCCCAGGCCGCACCAGTTCGAAGAGGAATACAAGGGGAAATGGATCTCGTACGTTATCACGCCACTTGCCAATGGAGAGGGACGGATCGACCGGTGTGCCGTCAACAGCCATGATGTAACAGCAATCAAGCGTGCCGAGCAGATGTCAAAAGCATTGAGCCAGCGCCTTGAAAAAGAGAAACAGAACCTCCTGATGTTCGAAGCGATGATGAACAGCATGGACGATTTCATCATCGGTACCGATGATATGGGGATGATCTCCTTTGTCAATGACGCATTTGTCAAGCGGTTCGGCTACACCCTCAAGGACGTTGCAAACCTCCATATCAGCAAACTGCAGGATTCGGCCGACCATTTTGCCATGGACCAGAATGCATTCTTTGTTGACAAAAAGCGGGTCTGGAACGGGACATTTACTGCCGTGAACAAATTCGGCCTGAAGATCAAGACCCTGCTCAAGAGTTCTCCGGTCATCCAGGGCGACCAGACGATCTCGCGCGTGTTTGTATTGCGGGAAAAACTGACATAACAGAAGTGGCTTTTCGCTGTTGTGGGGGAAACCAGAACTCTGGTAAACAGGTTGACGGGGGCTCGCCGCCCCCAAACCCCCGGTAGGATCAACTCCGCCGCCCCCGAAGGGACGCCCCCGCGGTGGTTTTAATGAGTACCTGTTCAACAATCTCACCCCGCCGTGACTCGGGGATGCCATGAGCCGGGCCCCCCTCACTGGTATTTTAGCAGCGTATCTTACCCCCAAAAATAGCGAGGAGCCCCCAAAAGGTATTGGCCTTATTTATCCCTGGAGATCGAACTCTGCGGCCTCTTTTGCAAGGAAATATCCCAGGATGGTCCGGATCACGACAACCACCGCGAGGTTGATGAGTTCTTCCTGCGTCGGGCCAATCAGCGTGGTGAGAATATCGGCAGCGATGAGGAATTCTAGGCCGAAAACGATCTTGTCGGTCAGTTCCCGCCGAACAACATTGTAGGTGTAGGCACCTCTCCGGATTTCAATGAACAGGACTTTGACAATTGCCCGAATTCCGCCATATATGATGAGGACTGCCCCGGCAACCCCGAGAATCAGGGCAAAAAAATTGATGATGTCAAAAACTACCGGCAACTGCATACGTACTGACACGTGCGGGGGAGCTGATGAATTTTTGGATGCAGCCGCGAATTCTGCCCGGTTATTGTGGCACGGACAACGAGGGACTCATTTTTCCTTTGGAGAGAACCTGCCGGATTCAGGGAGCTGATTCTTGCTCCCCGCTCTCCCATGCCCGGATGATGGCGAGATCCCGCATGAAGGTTGCCCGGCTCATAGCCTGCGTCGGGCTGAGCATCCGCTCCTGCAGAAAATCGTACTCGCAGACAATCCGGGAGTTTTTCAGGAGCGTTGCACGGATAGGGTGGTACCGGTGGATGACCGGCTCACAATTCCTGATATACCAGCGTACCCGCTGGAAGGTGAGCCAGTCCAGTTTCATCGCAAGTGTTGCATGGAACCTGAAGTCATCCAAATTGTCGCGGTCATACTCCCGCAGCGTGCAGTAGGGTGCGATTGCCTGCGCGAGCCGGAAGCGGAACTTTCGGAGGGCGTGGTCGGGAGTGACCGTGACAAAGACGACCCGGGTTGCCGGAAAGACGCCATACCCGCCGACATCGTAGTTTGGCACCCCTTGTTGTTCCTGGCAGATGCGGGAAAAATCTTCGGAAAGCCGGTCCTCATGCTCCGTGTAAAAGGGTCCGACAAGCGTGATGTGCGGGACCGCCAGCTGGTTCCCCAGCCGGAAGCGCTCCTCAAGGTTGCGGCTGAGTTTCTCGATCTGGCGTTTTACGGGCCCCATCAGCCTTATGTCGATGAGATAGCGTGTCATGGATTTATGAGCCGGGAAAAAATGATACGCAAAAACTGTATAGTTCCTGGTCCGGATAATCATTTTCAAGGGATTCTGCAATAAACGTTCGCACTCCGTTCTCGTCTCTTGCAAAAACCCTGTCCCGGGGCAGACTGCGACACCCTATATTGTTTCCGGAAGCATACCATGGTGTAACAATGCCTTACGACCGGATCCCTATCGGCAGGTTCTCGCTCATCACCCGGCTCTCCCCAAAAGCGCTGCGACTGTATGATGAGCGGGGCCTTCTTGTCCCTGCTACACGGGATATCGCAACCGGCTACCGCTATTACACCGGTGAGCAGATTGCGACCGGTGTTTCCATCAAGGAGCTGTGCGGGCTCGGGTTTACGCTTGCCGAGACAAAAACAATCCTTGCTGCCCGTAAAACCGGTGACCATGATACCATCCGTCAGCTCTTTTGCCGGCGCCGGTCGGCAATCCGGTCGGAAGTTGCACGGTTACAGCAGATTGAGGCACTCCTAAGAGAACCGGAAGCCTCGCTGGAGATGATGTTCATGTCATGCAACGAACCTGTGGTAAAAGAAATCGCGCCCCAGCGTATTGTCGGGAAGCGCGGAGTCGGCAGTTATGCTGAGACGATAACCCTCCTGATGGGCGACCTCTGCACCCAGCTCTATTCTTTAGAGAACCAGAGAAACGGTGTTGCGATCACCGGCCCGTTTATGTCGATCTACCATGACCAGGAATACCGGGAAAAGGATGCAACCGTTGAATGTGCCGCACCCGTTTCCGGCAGGATCCTGGTCAGTGACCCGGATGTGGAAATCCGTACGCTTTCGGGCGGCACCGTGCTTTCGCTTATCCACAGGGGGTCCTATGCGGGACTTCACGCCGCATGGTCGCGGATCGGCGCATATGCCGAAGAACGGGAATTTACCGCAACCGGCCCCCACCGGGAGGTATATCTCAACGATCCGAACACCGTGCCCGAGGACGAGCTCCTGACCGAGCTGCAGATCCCGATTGATACCAGAACGCGCGGAAAAATTTCGTAGAATATTTTTTTTCGCCTTTTTTCTTGCTGATTTTACGCAACATCGCGACCAATACGCCCCTTTCGACCAGAAATGCTATAATAGAGAATATAAAATTATATATCAGGCATATCTGCGGTTGAATGCTCTTACGTACGCGAGAGATTGTCATGAACGACCCCCTGTCCGATGGAATAGAGAACACGATTGATATCTTCCTCCTCTCTGAGAGTGAATCCGATGCCCCGCTCATAACGGAGCACCTGGAGCAGAAAGGGTACCGGGTAACCCCTTTTTCCGATGTCAATTATCTCTTCGAGACCCTTCGTTTTGGAAAGCCGAACCTCCTCATCTGTGATTCCCTGTCGCTTGGCGATACGGCATTCGGGATCTGCCGGCAGATCAAGGCAGATGGCGACCTCTGGATGGTTCCGGTCCTTATCATGACCCGGGCATCAAGCCTCTCCGACCTCCTCTTTGTCCTTGACTGCAATGCGGACAACTTCATTGCATACCCGTATGATCCCCCGTACCTCCAGTCACTGGTCGAGGGCATGCTCGTTACCCCGGTGGAACGGCAGACGCTCGAGCAGATAAAGACCCAGTTCAAGATCCAGCATGACGATCATATGTTCGTTGTCACCGCAGACCGGCGCAAGCTGCTTGAATTCCTCCTCTCCTCCTTTGAGATCGCCGTCAATAAATCCGGTGAACTGAACCGTGCCGAATCGGAGATCGCGCAGCTCCGGCAGGATGCTTTTAAGGCCGGCGAGGTTGCCGCTGAACAGGGCAGGGTGATTGCGGCATTGAACGACAACTTAAAGCAGCGGGAAACAGCGATCTCTGCCCTCAACAATGAACTGCGGGATAAAGCATTGCAGGTCGCGGACTTAAGCCGGGAGAAGGAATTCCTCGTGCAGGAACGCGAAGCAAACAAGAACCTCATCGGGGAGACCGAAGACCGTGTCCGGGTGCTCACCAGCGAGAAGGAAGACGCTGACCGGCGGCACATTGCCGAAGCCGGTGAACTGGGCCGGCAGATCGCGTTACTGAACGAGGAACTCTCTCGCGTTCAGGCCGAACTTACGGCAACATTGGAGTCCCTTGACCGAAAGACCGCCAAAAAGACCGAACTGGAGACAACTCTTGCAGAACTGGTGCCGGCAAAGGAGCAACTGGAGAAGACCTGCCGGGCCCTCACGCTTGAATGCGAGCAGGTAAAAACTGCCTGTTCGTCCGAGAAGAACCGCGCTCAGGCAGTTGAGCAGGAGAACAAATCGCTCATCCTTGCAAAGGCCCAGTCCGAGCAGGACCTGACCCGGATCATCGATGAACTCAAGGGTACTGCACGGCAGCAGGCATCCGAGATCGTGGCGTTCCGCGACGAGCTTTCTGCAGACAAGGAACGGATCAGCACGCTGGAAAAAGAGCTGGCAGACCTCACATCTGCAAAAGAGCAGGCAGAGAACAACCTGAAAAAAGCTGCCGGTGACCTGAAACAGGAGCTCGATGCGGCCCGTGCAGCAGGCGAAACTGCCGCTGCTGCTCTCGATGGGAAGAGCCAGCGGATTGATGAGCTCGAACGGGCATGTGCAACGGAGAGATCAAGTATCGAACAGGCCCGGGAAAAGATTAGTTCCCTTGAGGGAGAACTGGATCAGCTCCGTTCGGAGATCGAAGAGAAGAACCGGCAGGCTTCTGAACTGGATAGCGCGTTTGCGGCAGAGAAGACCGCGGCAGCACAGGCCCGGGAAAAGATCCGTTCCCTTGAGGGAGAACTGGGCCAGCTCCGTTCGGAGATTGAAGAGAAGAACCGGCATGCTGCCGAACTGGATAGCGCCTTTACCGCAGAGAAGACCGCGGCAGTACAGGCACGCGATAAAGTCCAGTCCCTGGAAAAGGATCTTTTATCCCTGCGGGAGAAACTCGGGGAAAAAGGGCAGAATGTTTCTGAACTGGAACAGATCTGCAGCGAGCTCAAGGATGCGGGAGCACAGACCATGGCCCGCGTCCGGGCGCTTGAATCCGAGACCGGCGATCTCCGGGCAGCCCTTGAACTTGAGCGGAAGCAGCATGAGGATACCCGGAAGTCACTGCAGGGGGCAGTCCGTGAGCGGGACGAAGCTCTCTCCTCGCTGAAAGGGACGCAGGAAGTGGTGAAATCAGACCTCACGTCCCACCGCGACAACCTTGCACGGGTACAACAGGAGCTTGCCGCTGCCACGATAGAGCGGACAGCCCTTGACGGCCGGCTTGCCGAGACCCTTTCCCAGGTACGGTCTCTTGAAGAGAAGTTAACCGTTGCTTCCGGTGAGCAGGCCGATGCCGACCGGCAGGTCCGGGCACTCTCCGATGAGCTGGGGAGGGTAAAGGCAGACCTTGAAGCAGAACGGCGCCAGCGCAGGTCTGGTGAGGATGAAGCTCGTTCTGCACTCCAGGTGAGCGAGAAGGTGAATGCTGCGGTGCAGCAGGCAGCAACCGAACGCGATCGCCTGCAGAAACTGCTGGACGCCGAATGCGAAGAGCGCCGTGCAGCCGAGGAGCGGGTACGGTCGCTTGAGGATGCCGGCGAGAGCCAGATCCGAAACCTTTCCCAGGAACTGGCTGATGCGAAGGACCGTATCGGGGTGCTGGCAGAACAGGTGCAGACCTTCCGGGAGGAGAACGAGCGGGCAACCGCGCGTGTCACGGAACTCGAGGATGAGATCGAACAGGCACGGACGGCCCTTGCCGATGAGTGGGAGGACCATGTGACCGACAATGAACGGTTCGCTGCTGCCGTGCTGTCGCCGCAACCCGGTTCCGCCGGTACTCCCGCTGGTGATGAACCTGCCGGGGAATCATCTCCCCTCCGGGTCACCAGCGTTGAGGACCTTTTCGAAGATGAACCTGAAGAGGACACTGATGAGGAAGAGTTACCGGCAGTTTCCATCATCCGCGAAGCCGATCCGGTAGCAGTGCCCGGCATCATGGCCGTGGATGAGATTCTTCCGGGTGAAGATGAAGAGCCAGCCTTTGGCGGGGAACCGGATGATGAAGACCTGCCCGGGGATGAGGAAGAATCTGTACCGGCCGGTGGGGATGAATGGGCGGACGACGATTCCGAAGTCCAGTCCACATCCGGCCCGTCATTTGTGCCTCTGCCCATGGGTGCCGGGGTATCCCTTAACCGTTCGCAATGGTTTGACCTCCTCAAGTGGGCACACCATTCCGGTGCCCTGTCGCAGGACCAGCGGCTCCAGATCGTGAAGATGGGCCGGCTCATCCAGAAAGGCCGGCGGCTTACCCGCCATCAGGAAACTCAGGTCCACGAGATGATCTCGCTTGCCCGGTCTCTCGGGTACCGGCCATCCTGAAGATCTTTTTTTTGGTAATCTATCGTTTGCATTTCCGAGCGCTGGCATATTTTTCGTGCTGAACGCACGTGCGATCGTGGAATGGGGGATAACGCACCGTTATCTGGCAGTTTCCCTGTCCGATCAAAAGAGGGGTGGTTATTCTTCTTCTGGTTGTGTGCTCGTCTTCACTCGTACCGATCTGATGACATTCAGGACAATCGATCCGACTACAATCAAGGAGATGCCGATGATGGCATAGATGATGATGCCGAAATTCTCCTTGACAAGGGGGATACTCCCGAAAAAGAACCCGGCAAGGGTAAACACGAGGATCCACAGAACTGCGCCGGTAATGTTATACAGGATGAACATGCCATAGGGCATCTTCCCGACCCCGGCAAGGAACGGGGCAAATGTCCTGATGAACGGGACGAACCGGGCGATGACGATGGTCAGGCCCCCGTACCGGCAGAAATAGTCCTCCGTTGTTTCAAGGTGCTCGCGTTTGATGAGTGAATAGTTCTTCTCCAGAACTTTCATGCCGAGCGTATGGCCGATCCAGTAGTTGAGAGAATCTCCCAGCACTGCCGCGGCAACGAGCGCCACGAGCAGGATTTCGACGTTCAGATATCCGGCACCGGCAAGGGCGCCGGCGACAAAGAGGAGCGAGTCGCCCGGCAGGTACGGCATGATCACGAGGCCGGTCTCGCAGAAGATGATGCCAAACAGGATCAGGTAGGTCCAGAAACCATACGTTGCAATGATCTCCGGCAGGTAATGATCAAAATGAAGTGCGAAATCGAGGACGGTAAAAAACAATTCCATTTCCGGTTATTTATGTCCCCCGGATGGATAAATTATCCGGTGGGCATTGGGTACTGCCGGACCGGTCCCGTGTTTTTTCGTGCATCTTCTCGTTCTTACGGGGCGTTTGCAGAAGGATTGGTGATGGTGCGGCGGTACGCGGTCCGGAGCAGGAACCCGATAAGGAGGATCGGGGAGGTGAGTACGATGATCCGTGCCCAGACTTCCAGGGAAAGCGGGACCGTGTTAAAAATTACCCCTCCCAACTGGACGATCGCGATCTGGACGAGGACCACCAGTCCCATGACGATGAAAAACGTCGGGTTGCCCGAGAAGAACGGGGGCATCCGGCCGTCAAGCGCCCGGCAGTTGATCCCGTTCCAGACCGCGGCGATAATGAAGGCCGAGAAGAACACCGTGGCGATCTCTTCAGGTGTATTCCCCCCGATAAAACCGGTCATCAACTGGAGAAGTCCCCCGATGATGAAGACCGCCCCGGTCACCAGGATGGATGCCCACATAAACGGTGTAATGATCTTTGCGTCCTGCGGCACCGGCCGGCGCTTCATCAGCCCGCTATGCGGGGCCTCGGAACAGAGCGCGAATGCGGCGAGGGTGTCCATGATGATGTTGATCCAGAGGATCTGGATGATGGTGAACGGTTCGGGATACCCGAGGATGGTTGCAAGGAAGATGAGCAGGACTGCGCTGAAGTTGATGGTCAGCTGGAAGAGGATGAAGCGCTGGATGTTCTCAAAAAGGGACCGGCCCCACCAGACTGCACTCGTGATGGATGCAAAAGAGTCATCGAGCAGGATGATGTCGCTTGCCTCCCGCGCCACTTCGGTCCCGGCAATTCCCATTGCCATGCCGACATCGGCATGTTTCAGGGCGGGGGCATCGTTTGTCCCGTCACCCGTGACCGCGACAACTGCCCCGTTTTTCTGGAGCGCTTGTACCAGGAGGAGCTTGTCCATGGGTTCAGCCCGCGCCATCACGTCGAGGTTTTGCGCAGCGCCCACCTGTTCTTCGAAACTGAGCGAGCGGAACGCCGCGCCGGTGACGACGGTGCCGCCCTGCAGGATCCCCGCCTCACGGGCAATGGCCCGGGCAGTCTCCGGGTTGTCCCCCGTGACCATCCGTACCGTGATCCCTGCCTGCTGGCAGGTCGCAACGGACTCCGGGATGTTCTCCCGCAAATGGTCGCGGATGCCGACATAGCCGTCCCAGATGAGCGCGGATTCCTCCTCGTTCTCGTCAGTAATCTCCTTGTGGGCAAAGGCGAGCGTACGCATGGCCCGCGAGGCAAGTTCGCTGACCCCGGCAAGATCGGGCCCGGTCACACAGAGCCCGGCCAGGATCTCCGGTGCGCCTTTTACCAGGAGGTATTCTTTACCGCCAAGACTGACAACGGTCGACATGCGTTTTCGGGTACCGTCGAACAGGTACTGCCGCAGCACCGTTGTCTCCGCGCGGATTTGCCGGTAATCGTAGCTGTGCTCGCGGAGCCAGCGGAGCAGCGCCCCTTCAGTCGAGTTGCCGATAACAATTACCCTGCCTTCGCGCTCTTCAAGGTGTGCTGTCCCGTTGACCGCAGCGTTCAGGGTAATCCATGCGGCAGAATTTGAAGGGACCCCGTCTTCCATGACCGGCTTGCCCCCCGGCGATGCAACCACCTCCATCTGGTTTTTCGTGAGGGTGCCGGTCTTGTCCGTGCAGATAGTGGTTGCCGAACCGATTGTCTCACACGCTATAAGGCGCCGCACCAGGCAGTTGGCCCGCGTCATCTTGCGCATGGCAAGCGATAATGAGAGGGCAACGCTCATGGGAAGCCCTTCCGGGACTGCGGCTACGATGATGACGACCGCAAGCATGACATAATGGAGGATGCTTCCCGCGGTCTCGATGTTCAGCCCGTTGATCTCCCCGATGAAAAAACCACGCACCAGGAATGTGCCGAGAATAAGGACCGCCATCGCGTACCCGAACCGGCTGATGAGGTGGGCAAGGTCTTCGAGTTTCTGCTCGAGCGGGGTCTTGGTCTCGTGATCGATCCCAAGCGACGCGGCAATGATGCCCATCTGGGCAAAATCCCCGACTGCAGCGGCGTACATCCTGCCCTTCCCGGCGGTAATGAACGTTCCTTTGAGGGCCCGTTCCCCAACACCCTTGAGGGCAGGTTCCGTCTCCCCGGTAAATGCCGATTCGTCGGCATTGAGGTTATCGGAAGCAAAGACCCACCCGTCAGCAGGGACGGCATCGCCCGCTTCGAGCAGGACGAGGTCGCCAACCACGATGTCGCGGGAGGGTACAGCCATTGCCGCGCCATCGCGTATCACCTTGACCGCCATCTCGTCGCGGTGCGCGTTGAGAACATCGAACTCACGACTGCTCCGGTACTCGTTGATGAAGGCTAATCCTGTTGCAAGGAGGACCGCGACGATGATCCCGATGGTATCTAACAGGCCGTTCCCCTGGATGAGGGCAACAGCGGTAGAGACCGCGACGGCAAGGAGCAGGATCTTTATGATCGGATCATCAAATTTCTGGAGGTACTGTTTCCAGAGCGGTTCCCGGACCGGGGGGGTCATGGCGTTGGCGCCATAGCGAACGCGCATCTCTTCAACGCGGGACGACGGGAGCCCGTTTTCACTGGTGAGGGTTGTTATCTCTTCAAAGGGGATCATGGTGGTGTCCTGCATTCTTGTAGCGGAGGTATGCCGATTGCTGCTGTTCTTATCGGATAGGATATGTCTGGCAATAGGTATTGCGCCCGTTCATTTTTCGTTTCATGGATTATCCTGTCGCAGGTCAGGTATACCCGGCCTTCCGCAGCCAGAGGCCGATGCCCAGGTATCCTGTGACGAGAAGGATTGCCATGGGAAGAATGCGGATGAGAGAAGACCAGTCGCCCGTTACCCCGGCAGTCAGGAGCAGGTTAAATGCCAGGACAACTCCACCCAGCACCAGCAGTCCTGCGAGTACGAGAGCGATGATGGCAGCTGTCCCGACAGCAACCAGTTTATCCATGGATATCCCCCATATCAGAGTTTGCTGTCAGCACTCTGCACCTGCACTTCCCGCCCGTGGAATTCATTCAAGGTACCCCGCGAGCACGTTGTCATACAGCCTCTTGACATTCTCTTCCGTGCCGGGCATGGATGGAAATCCGGTGCCCGACCCTGCCTTCTCAATATCGCATCTGAGATCGAGCTGGTGCTGCCCAATTGAATAAAACCAGCCGCGCTTGCGGTAATACCACGAAAGATACTCCTGTTCGGTCTGCCCCGGGGTGGGGATGAGCAGGGCGTGGTGCTTGCGGAGCTCGGCAAGTTCCATCATGGACGTATAGCCGGACCGGCAGACAATGAACCGTGCCCGGTTCATCAGGCGTTCTTTCTCTTCCGTTGTCGCGTAGGGGATAACGGTGCACTGGTCCGAGACGGTCCGGGTTTTATTCCCATTCGGGCTCCCGAGCAGGACCATGGACGTCCCGTCAAGTTCCCGGATCCGGGGCAGGAGGATCTTCTCAAGCCGGGTTCGCTGGGGTTCGGGGCCGGAAATGAGGACGAGATAGTCGAGGTCCCGGGGGATATTTTGTCGTCTTGTGCTCGTGAGGATCCCGGCATAGTATACCCGTGATCGGGTCGGTTCGCTGTCAGCGCGGGAGAGCTTTCCGGCCAGTGCAAGCAGACCGGGCGGGTTGTCCGGCACAATCACCTGCCGGAACCTGCTGTGCAAAAACCCGTTGAGCCAGATGGCAGCAAGTTCACCGGGCCAGGCAATGAGCGGCAGGTGGTAATGGAGCTGGTGGGTGATGAAGAGCGAGGGGATATCTTCAGAATAGACCCCAAGCCGGTTGTCGCTGATGATCAGGTTGAATTTTTCCTGCGAAAGGATGGATGCAATGTTTTTGCGTTCATCCGCAACTGCCCTGAGCATGAACGGGAGAGATACAAGGAAGTGCGGCAGGAAGAAGCGGGTGTTGCTGTACGGGGCCGGGTAATCCGGAAGATCGATTGCCCCGCAGTCCGGAAAATGCTGGCGGAGTGCTGCAAGGGCATTGCCGGACGCGGCAATGGTCACGTCGTGTCCCTCTGCCAGGAGTTTCTGTATCAGGGGTATGTCCCTTGTTGCATGACCAAGACCCCAGTTCAGCGGTGAGACCAGTACGCGTGCCATCCATCACTCCGGTATGATAGTATCTCGCCGGATGGGTTTTTGAATGATTCGGCTTTGTACCAATCTTCACGACAATATCGCCGGTTGTTCTGGCGAATGCATAAATTCCCTTACGGCGATTTTATGTATCGCATGGGGGAAATGCCTGCTGCGGTGGCGGAGCGCCACCCGATACGACGACTGATCCGGTTTGAGGCCTATGGCGTCCTGTTCATCTTCGCCGGGCTTTTTGGAGCACTGCTCGCGCATGGATCGCCGGGCTTTCCTCTCGGGATACTCCTCGTCTTTATTGCCGCGTCTTCAGCATTTGGTTTTGTCATCAACGATATCTCGGATATCGCCCTTGATGCGCGGTCGCACAAGCCCCGTAACCCGCTTGCCGACGGTTCCCTGAACTGCCGGACTGCAATGATCGTGAGTGCGCTCCTGCTGGCAGCATCCGTTGCCTGCATGGCCATCCTCCCCGTCCACCTGCTGGGGCTCGAACTTGCCGTGCTCTTTGTTTTCATCACGTACTCGTTCGGGATCGAGGTCAAGAACATCGCCGGACTGGATCTCGTCTACCATGCGCTCTTCCCCGCGCTCTATGGCTGGCTTGGGTATGTGCTGTTCCGGCCCCTCGACCCTACCGGGGTAGTCTTCGTGGTACTCCTGGGGATATTCGGCGCCGTCGGGGAACTGGGCAACGAGATCCGGGATTTGGAGAAGGACCGGCATGTCCGGAATAATACGGTTGTCGTGATCGGGGAACGCCCGGCATTTCTCCTGACAATCGGCCTCCTTGTTGCGGCACTCGGGGCAATCCCCCTCTTCGCTCTCTATGAACCCGGTTTCCTCTGGCTCCTGCCGTTTGTGCCGTTTGGTGCCTTCCTCATCAACCCGGTCATCAAAGCCATGCAGGATGCAGGATATCGCGACCGGTTTGTTGATACCATCAACACCCGTGCCATCCTGCTCGCTCTTTTTATGCTCATCGTCTATGGTCTGGGGCGCATCACCGGCTGGTTATAACAACCGGCCGGTCGTTCAGGGCCTTTTTTCCAATGAGGGTGACCATCCCGTCGTGAACCGTTCGGGTGCGGACCTGGAATCCTTCACGAACCAGCATTCCCGATACCACGTGCGGGGGGATCCGGAGTTTGGGATAGGTGCCGGACACCCGCTCCCATTGCCCGGACTCGCGGGTGTAGAGGATATCGGTTACCCGGATCCGGTCATCCTGGTAATCCAGCCGGCAGAAGAAGATCCGGTCTGCATCCCGCTGTACCGGAATAACCGCTGTTGATCCTGCCGGTTCTTTGGAGGAGTCCCGGAATGAGATGATGAACGTCCCGCCCTTATTCAGGGTGCGGGAACACTGGTGCACCAGTCTTTTGACCGATCCAGTATCCGGCAGGTGGGTGAGCGTATCTCCCAGGCAGGCGATAAGCTCCGGCTCATCCCTGCACCCGGCCATAAAATCAAGGATATCTGAATGTACCGTCGTGACCGGCAGGTTTGTCGCCACCTGTTCCAGGATATCCAGCATAGTTTGGGAGAGATCGACAGAAACGACGCGGAATCCTGCACCGGAAAGTGCAAGGGATCCAAACCCGCACCCGGCGCCAAGGTCAAGGGCGATCCCGTTGCCGGCCGGCCGGATCGCATGATCGGAAAAGAACCGGTGGTATTGGGCTATGGTACGATCCCAGCCCCCCATCATCCAGACATAGTGCCGGGCGAGCAGCGTGTCGTAATGATCCTGTACCGCTCCCTTCCCCGTCATTGCTGGATTTGGTCCTCCGCACCTTCAGGTACGGGAGCGCAGTGGTTTATGATTATCCCCGCCCCACAAAAACTCCATAGGGGACGGGAATTTAATCAGCGCGGGTATAGGTATTTGACGGTTCGGCGACCAAGAATAATCACCATGGGGTCCGAACCCTCTTTTCGCTATAAACAGTGCCTGATCATTCGTAACGATGTCAAGATGAGTTGCGGCAAGCGCTGTGCCCAGGCAGGTCACGCCGCCATCGGGGCCTACAACGGGGCCGACAAGTCCCTCCAGAAGGCATGGCTCTCTGAAGGACAGAAGAAGGTTGTCCTGAAGGCAAACGATGAGCGGACCCTGTATGAACTGAAATTTCTTGCCGAGCAGGCCGGGATCTCCCACTCGCTTATCCAGGACGCAGGGATGACCGAGATCCCGCCCGG
>DANA01000001.1:0-3863 GCA_002508495.1 Methanoregula sp. UBA276 | reverse complement strand
AAGAGCACGTTCCCGCTCGAGATCGATCTCGGGATGCGGTATTATGCAAGCGATACTGAAGGGATCGGGGGAAAACTCCGGTCGGTCCCGGAGGACTTCCGGGTCGATGAAATCCCCCTTGAAGAAAAAGGAGGGAGCACAGGACCGTTCCTTATCTGCCGGCTCACCAAGACCAACTGGGAGCTCCAGCACGCGGTAAAAGAGATCGCCAAGCGTCTCGGCATCAGCCACCGCAGGATCGGCTGGGCAGGGACAAAAGACCGCAACGCGATCACCCGGCAGTGGATCTCAATCTATAATGTCACCGCAGACCAGGTTGCAGCACTCTATCTCAAGGATATCAGCCTTGAAGTCCTCGGCCAGTCCAACGAGGCGCTGGCGCTGGGTGACCTGCAGGGAAACCGGTTTGCAATCCTCATCCGCGATACGGGATCAGCAGACCTTCCTATGCGGGTTGAGGAGATCACAAACACCATTGCAGAAGGCGTGCCGAACTATTTTGGGCTCCAGCGGTTTGGGGCGATCCGTCCCGTCACCCACCGGGTGGGAGAATGGATCCTGCGGGGAGACTATGAGCAGGCTGTCCTGACCTATGTCGCCATGGAGTTTCCCGGCGAGCCCGATCAGATCAAAGAGATCCGCCGGGCATTCCGGGAAACCCGGGATCCGCTCGCCTGCCTGCATACTCTTCCGGTGCAGATGAACTACGAGCGGGCAATGCTCCACTACCTGTCCGCAAATCCCGGCGATTATGCCGGTGCCCTGCAGGAGCTCCCGCCCAAGCTCCTCTCCATGTTCGTCTCCGCGTACCAGTCGTATCTCTTCAACTGTGCGCTTTCCACGCGGTTTGATGACGGGCACACCCTCACCGATCCCGTTGCGGGTGACCGGCTCATCTTTACCAATGGAAGGACCGATTCAGCCACTGCTGCCAACCTTGCTGCTGCAGCCCTGCACATCCGGCGGGGAAGGTGCAGCATCGCGCTCTTCATGCCCGGAAAAGGGCAGCCCGGTATCCAGACGCAGGCAGATCCGGTCACGGAGGCGCTCCTTATGGAGGCGAACATTACCCCGGAGGACTTTTCGCGGGCTGCCGCCTTCGTGCGAACAAAATTCGAAGGGGCGTTTCGCCCGATTGCGCTGAAGAGTGACGTTGGGTATACGATCAGCGGTGCAGATCTCCAGCTGAACTTTTCCCTGCCCCCGGGCCACTATGCAACAACCGTATGCCGGGAGTACATGAAATCGGACCCGGTCATGATGGTCTAACGCCGGGACGAAGCCATCCGCTTCGCCCCGTCGATGGCATCGTTCAGGTTACCGAGTTCATCAACAATGTTCATCCTGATGGCATCGGCGCCCCGTATGACGCGGGCGTCCTCGACATCCTCCCGCCGGATAGACCGCTGGGACAGGATGTCTGAGAGCAGGGTCTCAAAAGAGTCCTCGACTATTTTTTCTGCATATGCCTGCTCATCAGCGGTGAGCGGGCGTGCCGTTGAGCCCATGTCCTTCTTGCTGCCGGATTTTATGACACTGACATTGTACCCTTCGCTCTCCATCCACCGGCTGATATCCGAGAACGTCCAGATAACCCCGATGCCGGCCGTGAACGTATCCGGGTTTGCATAGATCCGGTCAGCATGGGCGCTGACCATGTATGCTGCTGAGGTTGCCGAGTCTCCCATGGAGACGAGGACCGGCTTTTTGCTCTTTGCATACGTGAGATCCCCGATGATCTCCTGGGCAGCGGCTGGCGTGCCCCCGGGACTGTTCACGCGGAGGACAATGGCTTCCACCATGGGGTCGTCAGCAGCTTCGCGCAGTTCCCTGCCAACAACTTCGCTCCCGATAACCTCATCGTCTGCATAGTTCCCGGTGACCATGGTGCCCTCCATGCGGACGACCGACACGCTCCGGATCTCGTCCTGTGCGAAATAATATACCGCAATCCCAAGACCGGCGATGACAAAGGCGCCAACCAGGATGATGAGGATCCATCTCACCCGCGAGTACTGCTGCTTCCCAACGGGAGCAGGTACATCCGGGCCTGCAGTTGTTTCCGATAGAGCGGGATTCATGATACCTGTCGGTGGCACGGGTTCCGTGCTGGGTTGCGGGGAGAAGTCCCAGGGATTATTTTCGTCCATAGTGTTCAGGCCTTGGTATACAGGACATCGAATTCCGAAACGAGGTTGCTTCCGCAGAGATAGAATTTTTTTAAGTCAAGGCGGATCATCTCGTCCTCGGAATTGATATGCATTCCCCCGACAAGGGATGGCGTGTCTGCCCCGCCGACAATAAAGGGGAGGTGGATGAGACGGATCTCATCGACAAGCCGGTCGTGCAGCATGTGCCAGTTGAGGGTTGGTCCTCCCTCAATCATGAGCCGGTTAACACCAAAGTTCTCTTTGAGAATCTTCATGAGCAGCGGGAGTTCGACATGGGTCTTTCCGGCGGTGATGACCGATGCGCCTTTCTCCCTGATTGCCGCAATCCGCTCCGTTGGAGCAGCTTCGCATACCGCGATTGCGGTGGGGGCATCCGGCCCGAGCACATTGGCATCAAGGGGGATGTCGGCCATGCTGGACGGTATCACCCGCAGGGGGCTTTTGCCCTTGACATACCGCACCGTGAGGAATGAATTGTCGATCCGGATGGTATTTGCCCCGACCATAATGGCGTCACACTCGGCACGGGTGGTGTGGAGGAGGAGCTCGGTCTCGTGGGCCATATATTTCATCAGGATCTTGGAAGATGCACCTTTTCTCAAAGTGAGTTTTCCGTCTGCCGTGATCTCTGACATCATCAGGATGTGCGGACGGCTGATTGTCTGTGTCATAGGCACTTCTACTCTCCGGGTACATTGGGCGGGTGATATAAATAACGTGATGATGCCGGCACCATATCCGTGTCCAGCATCCTCCGGTCTCCCCGAACAAGCAACTATTAATGTTCCGTATTCCCATGAAATGTGAGCTATGAATATTACTGCCTTCCGGCCCTGTTTCATGAAATACCTTGAGCCGGTTGCAGAGGTTTTTGTTCGGTTGAAGATCACCCCCAACCAGATCTCGCTCCTTTCTCTCCTTGCCGGGATCTCCTGTGCTGTGCTTTTCCTCCAGCGCGAATTCCTGCTGGGATCCGTTGCCCTCTTAGTATCGGCGATCTTCGATCTTATCGACGGGAGCGTTGCCCGCAAAACCGGCGCCCATACCGATTTCGGGGCGGTCTTTGACTGGATCGTGGACAAGTACGTGGATGCGCTCGTCATTCTTGGCATCGGCCTTTCGGGTATTGCCATCATCAGCCAGTATTATGCAGTCCCTCCGGGCACCGATTTTGGTATTGTTGCCCTCGCCATCATCGGTTCGCTGATGAACACGTTCATCAAACCGGTCGTTTATGCCGAGATCGGGTACCGGGAAAAAGTGGAAGGTAAGATCGACGACCCGCTCGAAGGTGTCGGATTTTTTGGGAGACCCGAGACATTTCTTTTCCTTATTCTCGGGGGCGTTTCCGGTTTTATCTGGGTTTCGGTACTTATCATCGCGGTATGCACGAACCTTTCGGCAATCCAGCGGATTATGTACCTTTACCGAACGCTCTCATGACCTCTCCGGAGTACAACTGGTAGAGATCATCAGCAAAGGACCCCAGGCGGGGGATGATGAGGAAGAGCCCGTACGCAATAAGCACGAGAAAGACGAGCGCAAGCAATTCGGCTATCACGTTGTGGGCCCAGAAGAAACTCTCGTACCCGAACTCCCCGTTGCTTGCGATCTCCGGCCAGTACGGGAACCATTGCTCGGTATATGCCATGATGACGAATGCATTCCGCAGCAGGTTGAGGATATAAATGG
>DANA01000107.1 GCA_002508495.1 Methanoregula sp. UBA276 | reverse complement strand
GAATAGTGCGGAAATAAAAGGCGTACCAACGCAAGACCGCCCGGATTATCCGGCGCGGGAGGTCGTGCGGGGATTGAGGGTTCCGGCAAACTGCAGCAGGGCATCCCTGCACTGCACCGGATCGCGTGCCGAGATCGTGCGGACTTCTTCCGTTACGAACAGGGCCATGAATGCACAGGGGTCTGCCCCCGCACCATCGCACTTGTTCAGGAATACCACGTAGGGTACGCGGGCGGCGTGGAGGGAGTGCGCAAGATCTCTGGTGAAATCATCCACGGGAACGGTGACATCCACGAGCAGAACCGCCCCGTCCATTCCTTTCGCAATAATCTCCCGGGCAAACTCGAACCGCTCCTGCCCGGGCGTGCCATAGAGGTGGATCGTGCATTCGTTATGCCGCATGCGCCCGAAGTCGAGCCCTACCGTGGTCGTGCCACCGGCACAGTTCGCCTCGATATGGCGGGATGCGGGGTCAAGCGTCCGCACGAGAGTTGTTTTCCCTGCCCCAAAGGCCCCGAAAACCACAATCTTGAGTTTTGTTTCCATTGCCGGTGTTCCAGGTTGTTATCCGGGCGGAAGATTCCCGTTTCGGAATTGAGAGATTCAAAATCACCATCAGGAAAAAAAAGAGACGGGAAAAAGGTGCTGGGAATATGGTTATCCCGCGAGGTAATCGCTTGGGGTAGGCATCTGCTCTTTTAACCCCTTGCGCTTGCGGATTGCAACGACAACTTCCTTGACCATGTTGTTGGGAACGAGTTCGAACCCTGCAAACTCGGTGTTCCACATGGCACGTCCTTCCGTTGCCGAGCGGATGTCGCCGGCAAACCCGAAGAGCTCGGCTACCGGTGCCTTGCCGGCAACCGTGATCGTGTCGCCCTCGCTCTGCATATCGAAGACCTGGCCGCGCCGGCCCTGGATCTGGGAGGTTGCTGCTCCCATCTGGTCCATCGGGACGGTGATCTGGATCTTCTGGACCGGCTCTAAGAGCGAGTCGCCGGCAATGAGCATGCCGCCCTTGATGGCGCCACGGACTGCGGGAATAACCTGTGCGGGACCACGGTGGATTGCATCCTCGTGGAGCTTGACATCGGTAAGGGTCATCCTGAGGTTCTGGACCGGCTCATCAGCGAGCGGGCCGCCCGCGAGTGCCTCGTGGATACCCTCGATGATCAGTTCCATGGTCTCGTTGAGGTACTGAATACCCTTGGTCCTGTCGATGAGCATGCAGGTGCCCTTGATCATCTTGATGCTCTTGGCATCGTCCTTGTCCATACCTGCTGCAACTAATACATCACGGCGCTCGATTGCCTGCTGGTTCATCGAGACCTCGCCTTTCTTGATCAGGTCGACGATCTCATCGGCTAAAGGCTCGAGGGTGAAGTAGAAGCGGTTATGGCGGTTGGGGGATTTCCCTTCGACATTTTCCACCTTGCCGGTGACCGTCTCACGGTAGACGACGATTGGCGGGGAGGTGATGATCTCGACACCCTTGTCGCGCTTGATACGACCGGTGATAATCTCAAGGTGCAGTTCACCCATACCGGAGATGAGGTGCTCGCCGGTCTCTTCGTTGATGGTGATGACCAGCGTCGGATCTTCCTTTGCCACCTGTCGGAGCACTTCAACGAGCTTGGGCAGGTCCTTCATGTTCTTTGCCTCAACGGCAACGGTCATGACCGGTTCTGAATAGTGCTTGAGGGATTCGAACGGGGTGATTTCGAGGAGGTTGGAAACGGTGGAGCCGACGACAGCGTCCCGGAGACCGGTCACTGCGGCAATGTTACCTCCGACAATCGCCTCGACTTCAACACGCTTGGGTCCCATAAAGATACCGACTTGCTGGAGGCGGTTCTCTTTCATGGCCGACCCCATAACGTAGAGGGTGTCGCCGCGCCTGAGGCTGCCGGAGAAGAGACGCCCGGTGGCTACTTCCCCTGCATGGGGATCGAAGGAGATGTCGGTGACCATCAGGGCAACCGGACCATTCGGGTCACAGTTGATCATTGCCTTTCCTTCCTTGGTCTCCTTATCCCCATGCCAGATGACCGGGATACGGCGCTTCTGTGCGTCAAGCGGGTTGGGCAGCTTGTTGACCACGATATCCAAAAGAACGTCCGAAAGCGGGCTGTTCTTTGCCAGATATTTCATATCACCGGCACGGCACTTGTCGAAAACAACCTTGAACGAGATCCCGCTCTTCTTCATGAAGGGAACTGAAACTGCCCAGTTATAGAGTGCTGAACCGAAGGCAACGGTGCCTGCACCTGCGTCAAGTTTCCAGCCGCTGTTGTAGGCTTCCTCGTTCATGCCCTTGATGAGCTTGTTGACCTTGTCGATCACTTTACCAAGACGGATCTGCATCTCCATCTCGTCGACTTTCAGCTCATTGACGAGCCGGTCGACTTTGTTGATGAAGAGAACCGGGCGGACACCTTCCTTGAGGGCCTGCCGGAGCACGGTCTCGGTCTGGGGCATGGTGCCTTCAACTGCATCGACAAGGACGACTGCCCCGTCAACCGCACGCATCGCACGTGTAACGTCCCCACCGAAGTCAACGTGACCGGGCGTATCGATCATGTTGATTAAAAAGTCCTGGCCTTCGTACTCATGCACCATCGAGACGTTGGACGCGTCGATGGTGATACCACGGGCCTGCTCTTCGGGATCTGAGTCCATGAAGAGCTGCTTTCCTGCGAGCTCCTCAGAGATGATGCCTGCACCTGAAAGCAGGTTGTCAGAGAGCGTCGTCTTGCCGTGGTCAATGTGTGCAACAATACCGATGTTCCGAATGTGCTTCGGATCCTTCATGAGCTCAGTTGCGCGCTCAATAGATTTTTTGCCGCGGGACATGAAATGACCTCAAAAAAGATAATTTAGCGGGCGGATTTTGCAATGCGCTCGCGTTCTTCCTTTTTCCCGACCGAGTAACACTTCATGTCGCCCTTGGATGCGGCGATGATCTCATCGGCGAGAACTGCACTTGCACTCTTCTTGCTGGTGCTTGACCCTTTGAGGGTAGCTTCAGCAATGAAAAGAATTGCGGTATCGACCCTGCGCATGGGTGCAGTGTCGACAGACTTCGGGACGTTGATACCACCGTATTTTAAACGGACCGTCTCTTCGCGGGGACCCGAGTTGGCGATTGCCTCGACCAGCACCTCGATGGGGTTGCGCTTGGTCTTCTTGTTGATGATCTCGAATGCATCCCGCACGATCCGGATAGCCAGCTGCTTCTTGCCGGTATTATTCTCGGTCTGCATCAGGCGGTTGATCAACCGCTCGACTATCATCATGTTGCTCTTTCCAAATTCCTGGCGGGAAAACTTACCGCAGGAGTGGGGGATGATCTGGGAGGTGAGGGTTACGTAGCGCGTGAGGCTGGGGTCGGTTACCGTAACTTCGGAGGCATCCCACTGGTTAAACAGGAGTTTCTTTCCGGCTGCTGCTTCTGACATCTCAAATCACCTGCGCGGTTTCTCTTTCCTGCCAATGACCATCTCATGGAGGCAGACATTGTTCACCTTGGTGACCACGTACCGGACCCCGGGGATATCTCCCATGGACCGGCCGAGACGACCGCCGATGCCTTCGATCTCGACTTCATCGTGTTCATCGATGAAGTTGATGGCACCGTCTCCGACGGCGAATGCGCTGACCTGCCGGCCGTTCTTGATCAGCTGGACGCGCACACACTTCCGGATAGCCGAGTTGGGCTGTTTTGCCTCAACACCAATCTTCTCAAGCACGATACCTCTCGCCTGTGGTGCGCCCTCGCACGGGTCTGATTTCACATCGAGATTAAGCTCGCGGCGGGCGTAGTTCTTGTCGGCCCACCGGAACTTGTTAGAGTCCCGGACCATCTTTCTGGCTGCAAATTTTCCCTGTCCCATTAAATAGCCTCGTTTACGTTGTTTTTGTGGTTATCGATAACCCACACTGGAATATGTACTAACGCGGGGAACCGATTTATAAATTGTGGCACTCCACCTGCCTGTCTTATACTATGGATCCTTTGCGATAATAAGATTATATGATCCCAAGGTCAATGATGAGCAATGAAAGTCGGGATCTATAAAGAGGTGCAGATTGATACCAGCCACCGCCTGCTCTATTACAAGGGAAAGTGTGCCAATCTCCACGGGCACCGGTGGAAAGTGGAGGTCTGGATGGAAGGCGAACCGGATCCCGCAACGCAGATCCTGATCGACTACAGCATGATCAAGCAGGTTATTGAAAAGTACGACCACCAGATCATCCTGAACGAAGATGACCCCATGGTGCCCCGCATCCGTGAGTTCCACCCGGTCATCACCACACCGGGCGATCCCACCAGCGAGCTGATCGCCAGCCTCATCAGGGACGATTTGTACGTTGCCTGCCGGGACCATGGGATAAAAGCTACCGTAAAGAAGATCCGTGTCTGGGAATCCCCGACATCGTGCGCTGAGCTTGCGGAATGAAGATTGCAGAAATTTTTTCAAGCCTCCAGGGGGAGGGCAGGAACCAGGGGAAGCCCTGCCACTTCATCCGGTTTGCCGGCTGCAATCTCCGCTGCCGCTGGTGTGATACGCCGGTATCGCAGAGCGGCGGCCGGGAGATGTCTCTTGAATCTGTCCTTGAACAGATTCCGTCCACCCCCCCGTACGTCTGCATCACCGGGGGAGAACCGCTCCTCCAGGCCGGGGATCTTGAGGAGCTCCTCATCGCTCTCCGGTCCCGGGGAATTATGGTCGATATCGAGACGAACGGGACCCGGAATTTTACCCGCTTCCAGCCCTATGCATCAATCTGCATGGATGTCAAGTGCCCGTCATCCGGGGAGGAGAGCGATCTCTCCCTGCTGGAATCGATCCGGCCCGAGGACAGCGTGAAATTTGTTGTCAGCGATGAAGCGGATTGCCGGTATGTTCAGTGTGTCCTGCAAAGGCATGCAATCGCCGGCGAGGTCTTTATTTCGCCGGTATCCGGTGTGGACTTTCGGCCCATCACAGACTTTGTCCGCTCCTGCGATCAGCCGGTCCGGTTCCAGGTCCAGCTGCACAAGATTATCGGGGTGCAATAATGAAAGCGGTCTGCCTTATCTCCGGGGGGATGGACTCATCCACCCTTGCATATCTTGCCAAGAGCAAAGGGTATGAAATTTTGGCTCTCCACATGAATTACGGCCAGCGCACCGAGGACAAGGAACGTTCCTGTGCACAAAAGATCGCAAGCCTCCTCAATGCAGGGGAGTTTGTTGAGATCAGTCTCGATTACCTGACGCGGTTTGGGGCAAGCAGCCTGACAGACAGGAGCATCGCTGTCGATGATTTCGATCCGGCCCGGGCACATGTTCCCAACACCTATGTCCCGTTCAGGAACGCCAACCTCCTTGCGATCGCAACCAGCTTTGCCGAATCCCGGAACGCCGATGCAATATTTATCGGGGTCCAGTCGCTGGACTACAGCGGGTATCCCGACTGCCGCCCGGCGTTCATCGAAGCGTTCCAGAACGTCATCGATGCAGGGACCAAAGACACCACGAAGATCACGCTCTGCACACCATTCATTCACATGACCAAGACCGACATTCTCCGGGCCGGGATCAGCCTCGGCGTGCCGTATGAGCATACCTGGTCCTGCTACCGGAATGACAACCAAGCCTGTGGCACCTGTGGTTCGTGTCACTTCCGCCAGGAAGCATTCCGGGAAGTCGGAATACCGGACCCCATCGAATACGAGGTGTAAATGGAGATCTTTCGCGGGCGGAGGCTCTGGATAGAACAAAAGGAGGTCCGGCTCCCGAACGGGCTTGTCCGGAACAAGCTCATCGTGCACCCGAGCAACGCGGTTGCCATCCTTCCCATCGAGGGAGACACGTGCAAGCTCCTCCGCCAGTACCGTCCTGCCATTTGGGACTATATCATCGAAGCTCCCGCAGGTGCCCTTGAACCCGGCTAGATACCCGAGGCAGCAGCCGGTCGCGAACTCATCG
>DANA01000126.1 GCA_002508495.1 Methanoregula sp. UBA276 | reverse complement strand
TCTCGTATTTCATTCCGGCCGTGCTTACTATCGCGACTGTCTCGTCTCTTGCCTGGTACTTCGTGTTTGGCGCACCGGCACTCTTTGCCCTGACCGCGTTCATCTCTGTCCTCGTGGTTGCCTGCCCCTGTGCGCTCGGGCTTGCAACGCCAACCGCGGTAACGGTCGGTGTCGGGCGGGGGGCAGAACTCGGCATCCTCATCCGGAACGGCGAGGCGCTCGAGACCGCGGAGCGCATCACAACCGTAATCTTCGACAAGACCGGCACGCTCACGAAAGGCAGGCCGGAGGTTACCAGTATCGTCCCGTCCGGCATTCCCGAGGATACGCTCCTGATGCTTGCGGCAGCTGTTGAGAAGAATTCGCAGCACCCCCTTGCCCTCGCTGTCGTGCAGAAGGCACGGGAGCGGGGCATCACGATCCCACCTGCTGACCGGTTTGACACGGCCGGCGGCCTCGGGGTCTCGGCCCGGGTCCTGGACGAGCAGGTCCGGGTCGGGAACCGTGCGTTCCTGCAGGAAGCCGGTGTGCAGGTGCCGCATGACGCGGAGGCCCGGATCGCGGCGCGGGAAAACGAAGGCATGACCGCCATCCTTGTTGCCGCCGGGGATCAGTATGCCGGCTTCATTGCCGTTGCCGACACCCTCAAAGAGACGAGCGCGGCAGCGGTCTCTGCTCTCAAGGAGATGGGAATCCGCGTTGCAATGATAACCGGGGACAACCGGCGGACTGCCGATGCCATCGCGTCACGGACCGGGATCCCGACCGTCATTGCCGGTGTCCTTCCGGAAGGTAAAGAGCAGGAGGTCAAAAAGCTCCAGGAGGGCGGCGCCGTTGTCGCGTTCGTGGGTGACGGTATCAACGATGCCCCGGCCCTTGCACGCTCTGATGTCGGGATCGCGATCGGCAGTGGAACGGATGTTGCTATCGAGAGCGGCGACTTTGTCCTGATCCGCGATGACCTGCTCGACGTGGCAGCAGCAATCCAGCTTGCGCAAAAAGTGATGGGCCGGATCAAGACCAATATCTTCTGGGCGTTTGCCTATAACGCTGCCCTGATCCCGGTTGCTGCGGGCGTGCTCTACCCGGCATTCGGGATCACCTTTGCGCCGGAATTCGCTGCCCTTGCCATGGCGGCAAGTTCGGTTACGGTAGTCTCCCTCTCCCTGCTGCTCAGAACCTATATACCTCCTGCAAAGAAAGGTGCATCTCTAAGGTAAGGTATATGGCAATCGACCCCATCTGTAAAATGACCGTTGATGAGAAGACCGCACAATGGACCAGCGAATACCAGGGCAAGAAATATTATTTCTGTGCCCCCGGCTGCAAGAAGAAATTCGATGCCGATCCCAAAAAATACGCGTGATCCGGTTGGGCCGGCTACCCCCCACGCGTTCTTTTTCTTCGTCCATGCCTGCGATACTTTAAGTGAGAGGGATGCGAATTTCTCTTAACCTGCACTGCTCAATTCCGCCGCGCACGTTCCGGTGACCGCTCATGAAGACCGACATGCCCCTCTCAAAACCCATCCGCCGTTTTCTCAGCCATACCGAGGAGACGCTTGACACGGAAATCTCGCTCCTCCGCCAGCCGGAAGCGGACCCGGGCGGGACGCTGGTTGATGTGTATACGTATGACATCGACCGGAACGTCATCATCTTTCCGGCCCAGTATGTCGGGCTCCTAAAAGACTTCGTCATTGCAAAGCACTGCACGAACCTGATGCTGAAAGGAGCGGCGGCAAAGAAAGCAACGTATAAGGTCTGTTCGTACACCGAAGACTCCGTGTACCATGGCATGCGGCAGGTCTACATCGATGCCTTGAAGGACGAGGCCAAGAAGGAAAAGAAACTCCCGGTCCAGAAACTCATCCAGATGCTCTTCATCCTCTTCCAGCATTTCAATGACGACTTAAACGAGCTTCCCTGGAACGCGATAGTGAATGCAAGCGTGTACCACCGGATGCCCAAGATTCGAAAGACCCAGCTCTACCACGTGATGAAGGAGAGCAAGAACGATATGGACGAGATGATGGAGCAGGAATCGATCGTCCCGCGCCGGTATTTTGTCCTGAACAAGGCGATGTTCTATGCCCGGGACATGTTTCTGGCAAAAACCCTTCCAGCAGACGAACTGATACCGGTCATCAACATCCCCCAGATGAAGAAGTTCAACCATCTCGAAGTAAAGGAGATGCTCACCACCCGCTGGACCAACACGGCATGGTACCAGTCCAAGGTCTTTGGGGACAACATGCTTGCCATCATCGATAAACCGCTCGGGCTGGTCCGGTGGAACGATCCGCCGACCATTGACTATTACTATGATCTGTACAAGGTCGGGTGCCTCGTAACCGACAACCTCCTCTCGTACATGACCATGCGGGACTGGTTTGTCTGGGAGGAGCCAAAGCATCTCCTGAAAGCCCACGAGAATAAGGAGATGTACGAGAAGGACGCACTGAAAAAGATCTTTGGCGACCTGATTGCGGATGCATGGGAGGAGAAGCTATGAGCCGCGATGAGAAGAGATGGGAGGTGACGGCATGCCGGTGAAGGAAGCAGTTGAACTGGTACGGAAGGCAAAGGCATTTTTGAAACGGACAAAGTTCAAGGAGGCAATGGCTCATGTTGAACGAGCCCTTGCGCTCGACCCGCGGTTTGCAGAAGGGTGGTTTGTCCGGGCATCGGTCTTTGCCGAAACCAGCCGGTATAAAGAATCGCTGGCAGACTGTGACAGGGCCATCTCTATCGACCCGAATTATGCCGATGCCTGGACAAAGAAGAGCGTGATGTTCTACAACCTTGAACGGTATGAGGAGGGGTTGCTTGCAAGCACCCGGGCGTCTTCGCTCAACGGCAACGACGCAACTGCATGGTACATGAAAGGGGTCTGCCTTGATGAGATGGGGAAGAGCGACGAGGCGCAGGTTGCGTACGGTAAGTCGCTGGAACTTGAGATTATCCTCGATATGAAAGCCGAGCAGGACCGGGCACGGAAGCGCTAGTCCTTTCGGTTCCGGTTCACCTTTTTTGTTGATTGGGCCGGTCCCTTCCCGGTATCGCGTTCCAAAAGGATTATGAACAGCAACACCAATGAACGGATCACGGGAGGTACCCCGATGCTTGCAAAAACCATGGAAGAAGCACTCAACCGGCAGGTCAACCGCGAGTTTTACTCGGCATACCTGTATCTTGCCATGTCAGCCTGGTTCGAATCCCAAAATCTCAAAGGATTTGCCCGGTGGATGCGGGTCCAGTCCCGGGAAGAACGGGCACATGGCATGAAGATCTACGATTACGTGCTTTCCCGCGGGGGAAGTGTCACCCTTGGCATAATCGAGGCGCCAAAGGATGAATGGAGTTCGGCAGGAAACGTCTTTGAGGACGTGTATTTCCACGAGCAGAAGGTGACAAAAATGATTCACGGGCTGGTGAAGCTCGCGACAAAGGAGAAAGACCCTGCCACGCTTGATATGCTCCAGTGGTTTGTGAAAGAACAGGTCGAGGAAGAGGCGAGTGCCAGCGAGGTTCTTGCGCGAATAAAAGGTACGGGCAAGAGTCCCGATCATCTCATTGGTCTTGACCACGAGATGGGCAGGCGGGAATAACCCTGCACCACAGGTATCGACATCAGGTTACTCGAACGGGTGACATGGTACAGGTTCTTTTAGCAGGTGTCTGTAATGACCGTCACGCAACGGTTGGACGAAACGTTTTGCTGCCCTGACGACCAGGTACTATTACGGGAGAGATGAGACGCTATGAAAAGTCCGGTATATTTTGCATCGCTGCGGGCGTTTGCCGAAAATGAATCTACCATCGCCAAGGTGCAGCGGCTCTTTGATGCTGCGGGTTTTTCCGACCTTGTCGCGCCGCAGGACAAGACAGCAATCAAGCTCCATTTTGGTGAGACGGGAAACGACGGGTTCATCAGCCCGGTCTATGTCCGTCAGGTGGTGGAGAAGGTCCGTGCATGCGGCGCCCTGCCCTTCCTGACCGATACGAACACCCTGTACCTGGGCAGCCGGTCAAATGCGGTGGAGCATATCGGGACCGCGGTCCTGCACGGGTTTGACGTTGCAGTGGCAGGAGCACCGGTCATCATCGCTGACGGCTTAAAAGGCGGGAATGTCCGGAAGGTGACCATCGACCGGAAGCATTTTTCCCAAGTATCGATTGCCGGTGACATCGCTGCTGCTGACAGCCTGATCGTGCTCAGCCATTTCAAGGGTCATATCGTCTCGGGGTTTGGCGGGGCCATCAAGAACCTCGCGATGGGCTGCGCGCCGCCTGAGGGGAAACGGGCCCAGCACAATGCCCGGCCCTTCACCATTCCGGAGAACTGTACCGGCTGTGCTTCCTGCATGAAGGTCTGCCCAAAAGATGCAATTACCATCAGGAAAAAGAAATCAGTGATCGATCACGATCTCTGTATCGGCTGCTTCGAGTGCATGCACGCCTGCCCCGAACATGCCATTGACATTGACTGGGAGACCGAGATCCCGGATTTCATGGAACGGATGACCGAGTACGCGTACGGGGCGGTAAAAGAGAAACCGGGAAAGGTCGGGTACATGAACTTCCTGATCCGGATTACCCCGGACTGCGACTGCTTTGCTTTCTCCGATGCGCCGATTGTGCCGGATATCGGGATCCTTGCCTCAAAGGACCCGGTGGCTATTGACGCAGCGAGTTTCGATCTCGTGAACCAGCAGCAGGGGTATAGTGACTCGCTCCTGCGTGCCCACCACCATGCCGGCGGGGACAAGTTCAAAGGAGTTCATGAGCAGACGGACGGGTACCGCCAAGTGCGGTACGGCGAGGAGATCGGGCTGGGATGCAGCAACTACGAGCTCATCAGGATTTGATCCGGTCCCTTTTTGCATTTTTTCGCTCTGGAGAAAACTCCCTTTTGGATAATTGTTACCGCCGTGTCGCCAACCCGGTCTCCAAAGGGGCTCATGGCGCATGCGATGCATCTGTATTTCCTCTACGGGACACTCTGACAAAAAAAATGTTTTCACAAAACAGAAATCAAGGCCGCCGGAAAAAGCGCCCTTTTTGGTTGGCGGCAAACATCATAAAGGGGGTATGGAGACATCAGCCCCTATTATCACATCAAAGGTTTTCTCCAGATCACATTTTTGATCGTTTTTGCTATTTTTAACTGGAATTTTTCCGGAAAACGCGGGAGAAATCTGCTCTTACCATGAGTCAAAATCAAAATGTTTAAAAAGGGATGGATGGCAATGGCTTATTACCCTACACTGTTTAACTATTCTAGGTTTGTGAGGTATCATTCCGGAATAGTCACCATTCGCCGTTGTGGATCCGTTCAGCAAACCGAACTCCCGAACATGACGCATCTGCCAGACGAAAACGTTCTGTCCCCACGATACCGGAAAGGTGAAGGCCGGAAACAAAATCCAAACCCATTTAGGCTAGTCCAATCGATCTACCAAATAAAACCATATACCAGCGAGTGTGCAACAGCCATGTCATTAAATAGCAAGTATCTGCAGCAGGTGTACGATCAGGTCTGCAAGAGAGACCCGGACCAGAAGGAATTCCACCAAGCGGTTTATGAGGTGCTCCAGTCTTTCGAACCGGTCATCGCAAAAACCCCGGAACTTTTCGAGAACGGCCTCCTCGAGCGGCTCGTTGAGCCCGAGCGCGGCATCCAGTTCCGCGTTGCCTGGGTTGATGACAAAGGAAAGACGCAGGTGAACCGGGGGTACCGCTTCCAGTTCAACTCGGCAATCGGCCCCTACAAGGGGGGACTCCGGTTCCATCCATCGGTAACTGCCTCGATCATCAAGTT
>DANA01000010.1:3062-4770 GCA_002508495.1 Methanoregula sp. UBA276 | reverse complement strand
ATGTATGACCGCCCCCCTGACCGCGTATATCGACATGGAATTCGCCGGTATCCGCGGCACCCGCCAGGGAATGCAGATCCCAACCGAGATCGGCGTTGTCCTGCATGAGCCGGTCTCCGACCAGATCTCCTTTGCCGGCCGGGCCTTCTGCCATGATGTTGAGGTCGAGCTCTGGAAAAATGTCACCAACGACGTCGGGAAGAGGGTGGACGGGTGCAGCCGGGCATTCAACCTCAGCCGGCCCGCTGAAACACTGCCGGACGACAAAAAATACCGTCTCACCGCAGAAGGGGCACGCTGTGCGAGAAAAGCCATCGCCGGTGCCCATGCAGATGTCCGGGCATTCATGCAGGCGCTGAATGCGAAAAATATCGACACGCTCACCTTCTTTGCAAAGCGCCGCGAGATGGAAGCATTCCGGCGTGCCCGGGTCAATACCAGCGGATTTCTCATCCGCGACATCCAGAGCGAGATCCGGCACGAATATTCCTTAAAAGAGGACGTCTCCCTTGACCGCATGTCCCTTGTCATTGGCTTTGCCCTGAATGGTAAGACCCTCTCATCGGCACACTTCTCGTACAAAATCCCGGACCGGTTCCGGTATATCATCAAGCCCCACAAGGCCATCGGGGATGCGGCCCGTATGCTGCTCGTGGCACAGGAGTTCCACCATCACCCCCGGGAATTTGAAGCGGGGGTGAAAGAGCACATCCGGAATTATAATGCACAGAAAACCCCGAAGGATGCCGTGAAAACGGAATAAAAAAAGCCGTTTTTGGGTGTTCTGACCAGAAACTATGTAAATAGTTGCATCTTTCTTGTACTATTATGCACTACACCATCATAACCGAGGCCCACGAGCGCGGCGGGTTTACCGCACGCTGTATCGAGGTCCCGGGTGCTCGGGGGTACGGCAGCACCCAGAATGAGGCGGTTGCCCGTATCACAGAAGAGATCGAGCAGGTGCGCAAGGCACAGAACGCGGAACTCCACTCCCTGATATCTTCGATGCACTCGGAGATCATCAGGATCAAAGTGGCCGATTCCGCGTAAGTCCTCCCGGGCATGTCCCGGGCGGATCCATCATTTCCTCTTTTTTTCCCCAGCGGTCCACAGGTACCGGTACCGGCAGGTAGGATCCACCACGGGCATAGCCGGGACGCCGGCGATGAACCCTGCACCACCCCTCATCCCTGACAGAAGCCTTTCCCTGGGGCAATCAAATACTGCGGAAGCCAGCGGGGACTAATTCCTGGGCCCCGCATCACCTCTTTTTTATATTCTCCCGTCGTAACGGGAAGGTAACGATTGGTATGCCTTTTCGATTCTCCCGCCGGCTCAGCAATGCCCCGCCATCATTCCTTGAAGAGCTCTTCAGAGTATCCTCGGACCCGGCGATCATATCCTTTGCCGGGGGCCTCCCGTCATCGGCACTGATAGACTGCGCAGGGATTGCAGAGGCTGCCCGCGAGGTGATGGACGAGGAGGCACAAACAGCCCTCCAGTACACGACAACCGACGGCTACCTCCCGCTCCGCGAATACATTGCCGAAAGGTACCGGAAACGGCTGGGACTTGCCGCTTCCGCCAAAGAGATCCAGATCGTCAACGGCTCCCAGCAATGCCTTGACCTCTTTGCCAAGATCTTTCTTGATGCCGGCGACCACGTGGGGATGGAACGGCCCGGGTACCTGGGCGCAATCGAAGC
>DANA01000010.1:0-3018 GCA_002508495.1 Methanoregula sp. UBA276 | reverse complement strand
AAATTCTTTTACGGCATTCCCAATTCCCAGAACCCGTCAGGACGCACATACTCGCAGGAGAACAGGAAGGCGCTCGCCGAAATCCTGCACGGGACCGGGACGGTCTTTTACGAAGATGACGCATTCGGTGAGCTCTTTTTTGATGGAAAAGCCCGCCTGCCGGTGAAACATTACCTGCCGGACCAGACCGTCATCTCGGGATCGTTTTCGAAGACCGTTGCTCCGGGGATGCGGATCGGCTGGCTGTATGCACCGGAAGAGATCCTCACCCGGTTCAATAGCGTAAAACAGGCTGCCGACCTGCACACAAACTTCCTCTGCCAGAAGATCCTCCACCGCTACCTCACGACCCATGATCTGGACACCCACATCCGCCAGATAACCGCCGCGTACCAGGAGAAATGCCGGCTGATGTGCGACCTGTTCGATGAACTTCTGCCAGATGTTTCCCATACCACCCCAAAAGGAGGGATGTTTCTTCTCGCAACGCTCCCGCAGGGCATCTCTTCCCGCGCCGTCTTCGATGCGGGGGTGAAGCAGGGGGTTGCCGTGCTCCCGGGCATGCCGTTCTACGTGGACGGCGGGGGCACCGACACCATCCGGCTCAACTTCTCATCGGCACCGGAAGACGACATTGTCGAGGGGATGCACCGGCTTGCGCGGGTGATATGCGGGTTTCACACCCGCTCGTGAACCTTCCGGTCCGGCACCGTTACCGTGAAACGCATGGTATAAATAGCGTATTCTCCTGATGTACCTGTACAGGATGAGATATCGTGAAAAAGTTCTTTTCAGTTTTCCTGATCGCCGCGATCCTTGGTATAGTGTGCATGCTTGTGGTCCTGCCGGTCAGCGCTGATGGCGAAGAGACACCTTCACCAACAACGACCGTTACCCTCGACCCGGTCACCGCTCCCACAACGGAGCCGACACCGGAACCAACCACTGAACCGACTACGGCAACACCCGTGCCAACCACGGAGCCCACTATTACCATCACCATCCCCACCGTGGAACCAACATCGGTGGGGGGCGGGAAAGGATACATCGATACCTACAGCAATGTTGACGGTGCCGCGGTCTCTTTTGACGGTACATACGAATGTACCACCGCACAGGGCACCTGTACTGTCGCTGTATCGCCGAGCGGGACGCCGGTTCGGACGATAACCGTGACAAAATCGGGCTACCAGACCTGGTCCGGCCCGCTCTCCCGCATGCCCTCCGACGGGGAGCATGTGGCGGTCTATGCAACCTTAAACCCCATCCCGACCCAGACAACCGTACCCCCGACCCAGACCGGTGCAATCTATGCGCAGTCGAGCCCGGCCGGGGCCGCGATTTACCTGAATGGTAACTTCCAGGGGTATTCCCCGATCACCCTGCCGAACCTCTACCCGGGGTCCTATTCCATGAAAGCCTCCCTTTCCGGGTACACGCCGGATACGAGGCTGGTCACCGTGTATGCCGGCCAGACCGCAACCTATTACCCGACCCTCCAGCCCTCCCCCCCGGCACCCCGCAGCACCGGAACGGTCTCCGTGACCTCAAATCCCGACCACGCGCTGGTCTATGCCGACGGGTCGTACCAGGGTAAAACCCCGCTGACGGTCACCCTGTTCCCGGGAAGTCATACCATCCGGCTCTCGCTTCCGGGATATGCTGATTATACTTCCACGGTCTACGTCAATGCCAACACCAACCAGAACCTGTATGCGGCAATGAGCCCGGCAGTGTTCGGGACCGTCGCGATCACGTCAACACCCGGTGCAAGCGTATTCATGGACAGCAATGCACAGGGGCAGGTTCCCGGTAGCGGCATCCTGACCATTTACAATGTCCCCAGCGGTAACCATCTCTTCAAGATAACCGCACCGGGGTATAACGAATGGATGAATACCATCTACATCCAGCCCAACGTTGTCAACCCGGTCAATGCGATCCTCTCGCCGGTCGGCATCAACCCGACACCGGTCCCGGCAACGGGCGGATTCAATATCGTCTCGACCCCGGCGGGTGCGGAGGTCTTTATCGACAACCTCTTCAAGGGATACACCCCTGCGGTCCTGGATGGCATCCCTGCCGGCACCCATACCGTGCTGCTCAAGTACACGAATTACATCGATTACTCGACCACCGCAACGGTAACTGCCGGCCAGGTGACCCCGCTTGCGGTCAGCATGGAACCTGCACCGCAGCCAACACCTGAATCTGCGCTCTCGCCGCTTGCCCTGATCGGCGCGTGCGGGGCCATTCTTGCAATCGGGATCGCAACACGGAGGTTACGCTCATGAACTGCTCACTAAATAATCCGAAAAAAGTCCTGCTCTGTTCCGTCCTGGTGATCCTGATCATCGGGTCGCTTACGATGGTCACGTATACCAGCCAGACTGATGCTTTGCAGAGCTCGGTCAAGCTGGGATTGAAATCAACTGCCGCGGTCATGGCAACCCAGATCTCCCCCATGGAGCTCGAAGGCATTGTACCCGGCGACGAGGAATCGGAAAAGTACACCGCGATTGCCCGAAAACTCCAGACCATGCGCAGCATGGATGACACCATCCTCAATGCCTACATCCTCAAGGTCGCTCCTGATGGCACCGTAACGTTCCTTGTCGACGACCTCTACCCGGATGACCCGCAGGGTTCGGCAAAGATCGGTGAAGTCTCAACAGCACCGGACAAGCTGGACATCCTGCTTGCCCTCTCGGGGCCAACCACCGCACGTGAACCCTACACCACGAAGTACGGGTCATTCATGACTGCTTATGCCCCCATCGACGACGCGACCCACGACTCGACCGGCAATACCTACGCTGTACTGGCAATCGATGTTTCCGCGGACGACTACAACGCGTATACCTCGCGGGGCACCATGATCCTCCTGACCGGCCTCATCTCGATCCTCCTTGCCAACGGGGGCATCATCTTCTGTGGCAGCACGAGGAAAGGCGAGTCAAAAGCATAAAAAAAGAGTCCACAACCTATTTTTTTCTTCAAACCAATTATTTCAGGATG
>DANA01000099.1:2925-3997 GCA_002508495.1 Methanoregula sp. UBA276 | reverse complement strand
CCTGCCACCTTGTGGTGCAGGGAGTTGCGGAGACCCTCGTCTCCGCAGACTGTATCCGCCGGCTCCACGTCCCCTGCAACCGGGGGACACCGGAAGCGGCGCGGGAGGGCCGGGAGTTTCTTGGGATACAGGACGAAGACGGACGGGTTTACCCGGTCTGGGGCGGCGGATCGTGCGTCACCCGGATCGGCAACTGCACCGAGCTCTCCCTCATCGAGTACCTCCCGTTCATCCGTTCACTTGGGATATCCGGAATTACTATCGACGCCCGGCACCGTTCCCCCTCTTACATCCGGGCAATATGCCGGATCTACCGGAGTGCCGCAGCGGACCTAGCTTCCCGCCAGGCAAACGGCCGCCGGGCAGCCGGCATGGCATCCTGGAAAAAGGAGATTGAAGCCATTGCATCGGGCCCGGTCACGACCGGCCATTTTCTCCGAAGGCTCCGGGAATAACAGTAATAAAAAAAAGACAACATTCATCTCACTCCGGGCCGGAACACCTATTCAGGAAGCAGTGTTCTTCTGTTCCGGAGCATTATTATGACATCGCCCCTGATCCTCATCAACCTCAAAACGTACCGGGAAGGGATGGGCAACCGCGCCCACATGATCGCCAAAGTCGCCGAACAGGTCATGCAGGAGAGCGGCGTGACCATCGGCATCGCCCCCTCCTATATCGACCTCCACCCGCTCTGCCACCATTTCTCCATTCCAGTCTATGCCCAGCATGTTGACGGTTGCGAGCCGGGCGCAAACACCGGGCATACAACAGTCGACGCCATCCGTCTTGCGGGAGCCGCCGGGTCGCTCGTGAACCATTCTGAACGGCGCCTCACCATAGCAGACATCGAGGCATCGGTCCGAATGCTCCGGGACCGGAAACTTGTCTCGGTTGTCTGTTCGAATAACGAGATGGCGAGTGCAGGAGCAGCTGCCCTTGGCCCGGATTATGTTGCCATCGAACCGCCCGAGCTTATCGGCAGCGGCGTCTCGGTCTCGAAAGCAAACCCCGATATCATCAAACGCTCTGTCGCCGCAGTGCACGCGGTCAGCCCGGCGGTAAAAGTCCT
>DANA01000099.1:0-2814 GCA_002508495.1 Methanoregula sp. UBA276 | reverse complement strand
AGGAACATGTACCAGATCCCGACTATCACAATAAAGAGGACTACGCCAATTCCGATCACGGTCATGCTGCTGATTTCACTGGATTCATCTGCCATGGTAAACACCCGTTCGTGACGATACGTCACGTTATCTATCAGTCCTGCACACCCCTATTTATAATTTTGTGTAAGACCATAATCCGATCCCAAAAAATCCGGGGATTTTTCAAAGTTTAAAAAAAATCCGGCCCTGATGCAACGCACAGAACCGGGGGTTCAGAATCCTTCTCTGAAAATCCTCGTTAGATGTTTCGTTCCCGTGTGTGCGGGACGTTAAACCAGGAAGAGCCCGTGGTTCCTGAGCGTATCCTTTGGGTAGAGAATCAGACAATCAGGGAGATCAGGTCGTGTTTTGTTATCACGCCTTTTACCGCCCGGCCCTCCACGACAAGAACCGCGTGGTTCTGCTGGAGGATGCCAATCACGGTCTCCACATCCATGTCGGGAGGCACGGTGGGAAAGCCGGTCTCCATGAAGTCACGGACACAGAAGAGCTGTGAGCGGTGCAGGCGCTGCTGCTCGATTGCCTTCACGATAACCGATTCCGAGATGCAGCCGACCGGAATGCCCCGTTCGATGACCGGTAACTGGGAGATATTGTTCTTTTCAAAGATATCCACGGCCCGGCTGATCGGATCCTGCGGCTCCACCGAAATGACCGGCATATGCATAATCTGGACAGCGTGGATATTCTTCGGCTCGGCAGCATTGAGGACCGTTATGATCTTGTTGAGGGTGCTGACCCGGGGGTCAACATTGCCGGCCTCGATCCGGGCCACCATGGACTGGCTGATGCCGGCCCGCTTTGCCAGCTCGGTCTGCCGCATTCCGAGCGCCTCGCGGCGCGACCGCAGTGCTTCGGGGGTGGGAATGTGCATTGCTGATTACTGATAGTCATAAGCAGATATCAAGGTTATGGACGGTTGCGCCCGGAGCGCTGCACGCGGCCGTATATCGATGGAAAACCCATATTTTGCCCGTTCCGTATTACCGCGGGCGATACATTCATAATCTGCCCCAGTGAACAGCTGACTATGGTAACCCAGCTGTCTGGCTGGATTCGTGTTCCCTATGAATAATTGTCCAAATACCGACGACGATTCCGAAGAACACCATAGGCTGTTTTCCCGCGTATTACGGGCACTGCACAATTGCGCAGGGCACCGTACGGTGTTCTTCCTCAATGCACAGCACGCTGACCAATGCAGGAGCGGCCGTTCCTGCCCCGCGGGGTGATCGTGGATGAATATCCCTTCAAATCCCGGCTTCGCGCAACCACCGGCGGGTCACGCGCTGCTCCACCCATCCTGTGTGCCCCGTCTTCCGGCATTGGGTATCGCAGCGCCGGCCCTTCACGCAGATCCTCCGGGCAGCCAGGCAAGCTGCATCCTTCCGGGACCAAAGCGCGAGCCGGCCCTCTCCCGCGACGCCTTTGTTGCGCTCCGGCTGGGTGAGACGAACCATATCATCAGCGAGAACTATGCCTACAAGACTGATGCCTACTACACGATCCTGCAGCATGAGCTGGAAGGTCGGGCGGTAAAACCCGCAAGCAATGATGTCCTGGATATCTCGGTAGTCCCGCTCTGCCTTGAACGGGCTCGCCTGCATGGCATACCGGTCTGCGACTGGGGCATCTCGCAGGGGTACGTCCCGGTCCCGTCCATCCTGTACGGCATCAACTATTTTGCCAGTACTGCCGCGTATTGCGTGGTGCGGGACAACACCCGGGCAAAGGAGGCAGTCCGGCACCTCACCAATTGCGGCAAGTACCCGTTCTGTTACCAGAAACTTCCGGCAGGTGCAACCATCAGTTCCTGCGCAGCGGTCTTTGGCAGGACGTCGTGCGCAGAGGGTGAGGTTGAAGAGATCGCCCGGCAGGTGTACGACCTCTTTTCCATCCCCCTCGTGACCATGATTCTCGTGGATGACGGCGCTACGGTCCGGCTTTCGTCCCTTTCGCCAACGCGGTACTCCCGGTTGTCGCCCGGAGAGCGGTCCCTCCTTGCAGCATACCTGAACCACCAGGTGTTCTTATGAGCCGGCTCGGCATCTTCGTTGACCGGAAGACTCTTGCCAATGCCGAGCAGCTGACGGCATTAATCCGGTGCCGGGACGTTGCGGAGGAGATGGGCCACCACGCAGAGTTCCTCTTCCCGACCGACATCTGCCGGATCCCCCACCTTGACGCACTCTTCATCCGCACCCGGACCGATCCCATGAACATTGCCTATGTTGCCGCCCAGATGGCAGCTTTCCACAACATCCCGGTCATTGACGACCCGGCATCGATCCGCATCTGTTCGGACAAGGTCAATATGTATTCGCATCTCATCCGCCACAACATCGCCATTCCAAAAACGGTCTTCATCACCAGGAAAGACCTGACACCGGACTGTGCATCACGGCTCTTTTCCACGCTTGGGACCCCGCTCATCGTCAAAGAGCCGTCAACGTCCTTCTCCTGTCGTGTCGAGAAGGTTGCTGACCCCGAAGCATTCTTCCAGGTAGCCCGTCGGTTCATCCGGCTCTCCGACTGGATCGTTGTCCAGCAGTATGTCGAGAGCACGTACGACTGGAGGGTCGGGGTCATTGGCGGGAAGCTCCTCTATGTCTGCAAGTACACGATCCCGCCCGAGACGTTCAAGATCCAGGCCTCGGTGAACGGCCATATCGTCTATTGCGGCGTGGAGAGCGTGCCCGAAGGAAGCGCCCCGCCCGGTGTCATAGCACTTGGCCTTGCGGCCGCACGGGCTATCGGGAACGGCCTCTATGG
>DANA01000014.1 GCA_002508495.1 Methanoregula sp. UBA276 | reverse complement strand
ATCATCTTCGATATCTGCGGGGCGGGTGCCCTCGGGTACGTGATCGTCCATTCCGGGTTCACCGAAGCAGCACTCCTCCAGATGACAATCTTTTTACCGGTCATCCTGGTCCCGTTCATCATTGCAGCAATCCTGGCAACGGCCCAGGGATCGCGGGTCACGACCGCCGTCATCACCGCGGAAGTGCTGGCCGGCTCGGTGGTTATTGGGGCAATTCACCCGGTTTCGCTCATCCTTCTCGTGGCAGCCGGTTCCTGTGTCGTCTCGTATGTAACCGACCCGTATTTCTGGCTCGTCCAGCGGACAACCGGGGACAGCGTGAATACCGTGGTGAAGAACTATACGCTGCCCATCGCGCTTGCCGGAATTGCGATCTTCGTGGTTGCCGTGCTCCTTGAGTACCTGGTATTCACGTAAGAGAGTACTATGTTGACCAGCCACCGTATCCTCGAACGTTACTGGCATGATGACCGCTATGACATTCGGCAGGTGAAGATCTGGTACCTTGACCGCGGGGCGCCGGATGACCGCTCCGTGGCATCGGGTGGCAATATCCATCTCGAACCATACTACCTGAATATCCAGACTCCCACGGGCGAGAAAGCGATACCCTACCACCGGATCCTGATCATCACGTATTATGACGCAGTAGTATTCGAGAACCTGAAGGTAAAAGGGCTCTCATCGCTGATTACCGGGAACGCGAGGGATATCTGCGGGTGCGAGAGAAAGGACGGGTAAGGGGATCACCGGTCTGCATTTTCCGCGCACTGCAGGAGCCGGCGCCCGCGTTCTGTGATGGAATAGATGATCCAGTTCCCCTGGCTCTCCCCTTCAATGAGGCCGTTCTCCTTGAGAATGTTCAGGTGATAGGAGAGTTTTGAGCCGGAGAGGCGCATGAACCGGTTGATGACGCAGACGCAGAGCGGCTGGTCCCTGATGATGGAGAGGATGGTGAGCCGGAGCGGCTCGGAAAGCGCGTGAAAGATCCTGCTCCTCTCCTCAAGAGCTTCCTTTGGCGGGATGCACTTTTGTATGGTTTCCAGCCCGCCCCGTGCATCAAGCTCCTTCTGGATAGGTCCTGGTATCTCATTTACCGGGCCATCTTCCCCGTCAGCAGGTGTGGAGCAGCACGAACCATTGCGCGTCATTTCAAAATAATTTGAAATGGTAAGGTATATACCCTTGCCCTGTCCACACTGTTTCAATAAAATTTGAAATGGTGTGAACGCAATGGACCCTACCCAAGAACCCGTACGGCATGAAATCGTGGGAACAGATGGCCAGACAATCAGTACGGAATCCCTGCCATGGAACCCTCACCCGAAGTTTGCCGGGGTTGCACTCCGGCACCTGGTGACCGGGGCCGGGACAGGAGGTCGCCTGAGCCTTCACCATGTACGGGTTGATCCCGGCTGCTCCATCGGCGACCATGCCCATGCCGGGCAGGTCGAGATCCACGATGTTCTCGCGGGTACGGGGTCCTGTACGCTCGAAGGGGCCGTCATCTCTTATGCCCCGGGAAGTATGGCAATTATGCCGTCTGACAAAGTGCACCGCGTTGATGCGGGGGATGCGGGGCTGCTCCTGCTGGCAACATTCTCGCCCCCGCTCGTGTGAGATACTCCTATGACTGATCCCCTCATCGGATCACTCCTGCTTGGCTGGACGACCCTGCTTGAATACTTGTCAGAGCATGTCGTCACCTGCCTTGTCCCGGCATTCTTCATTGCCGGGGCGATTGCTGCGTTCATACGAAAGGACGCGATCCTGAAGTACTTCAGCCCGGAGACGAAGAAGACCACATCCTACGGGATCGCATCGGTATCCGGGACCGTCCTTGCGGTGTGCAGCTGCACGATCCTCCCGATGTTTGCCGGGATCCTCAAGAAAGGCAGCGGGCTTGGGCCGGCGATCACGTTCCTGTATGCCGGGCCGGCTATCAACATTCTTGCCATCGTCTATACCGCAAAAGTACTCGGGTTCGATCTCGGCATTGCCCGGGCAGTAGCGGCAGTCATCCTCTCGATTGTCATCGGCCTCATCATGATGAGCCTCTTCCCCCGGCAGGACGAGGAGACGAAAAAGACGCATGCGGCAGCCCGGCGGGCGGTCATGGCACAGGAAGAGACCCGGCCGAAATGGGTTGTCCCCGCGTTCTTTGTCTTCCTTGTCGCCATCCTGTTGGTTGGCACTTCTGCGCTGGACGTCTTTTACCGGCTCCTGATCGTGTACATTCTCTCGATGGCGGTCGCATTCCTCCTCATCTATTTCTTCACGCGGGACGAGGTGACGGAGTGGGGACTCGAGATCTGGGACCTGACCAAGAAGATCTTTCCCATCCTCATTATCGGCACGTTCGCGCTCGGCATCCTTGCATACTTCCTGCCCCCGGAGACGTTCAAACCGTTTATTGGCGACAACTCGCTGCCGGCAACATTCCTTGCCGCAATAATCGGCGCAATCCTGTACATGCCGACGCTGCTCGAAGTCCCGGTCATCGGGACGACGCTTGGGTATCTCTCGGGCTCGATGGCAAAAGGCCCTGCCCTTGCGCTCCTCCTGACCGGCCCCTCCATCAGCCTGCCGAGCCTGCTCGTCATCTCCCGGATCATCGGGGCGAAGAAGACGCTCGTGTATGCCGGGCTGGTCATCGTGTTCTCGACCATGGCCGGGTTCATCTTCGGGAACATTTTTTGAGGCAAAAGAATGAACAACGACAAAATCCCCTGCTGTGCGGCAGATGCGCTCCGGCAGATCCCGGTGAACGGGATTATGACCGGGATCCCGATGCTCGACGAGAGCATTGCCGCGGTGCGGGAACAGAACCCGGGAAATGACTCTCGTATCAGCGAGGCGCTGATGAAGAAGATCCGGGTCTACAACTATATCCCCCCGGGTGTTGCGGAAGCATATGCCCGGGCAATCATGGAAGATTACAAAAAGGTTTGCCAAAAGGATGACGCGGCACCTGACGTGAGTTGAGTAAAAATATGACAATCAAGATTGAAGTACTCGGGACCGGCTGCGCAAAGTGCAAGAGGCTCTTTGACAATGTGCAGTCAGCAGTGAAAGACCTCGGCATTGCCACCGAAGTCGTGAAGGTTGAAGACATCGACGCGATCGCGACAAGCGGGGTGATGATGACGCCGGCGCTCATCATCAACGGTGAGATCGTCACGGAAGGCAGGGTGCCGGACGTGAACGAGATCAAATCCCTGGTATCGGAGTGAAACGATGGCAGACACACCATCCTGTACCTGCGGGCAGAACGAGAAGAAACGGATCATCTTCCCCTGCGCCGGGCAGGCGAATACCGGACAGCTGACCAACCTTGCAGCCATCCAGCTCACCGAGGAGGGCTATGGGAGTATTGCCTGCGTGGCACTGCTCGCGATCGGCTCAGAGAATCTTGTCGCAAACGCGATGAATGCCGAAGAGGTAGTCATCCTTGATGGCTGCCCGATGCTCTGCGCAAAAAAGATAGCAGGGGCACAGGGGGTTCCGGCAGGGCAGCATATCGTCGTGACCGATCTCGGGATCACCAAAGGCCCCTCGAAAGACTACACGCAGGACGATGTTGAGAAGATCGTCTCTGCCTGCTGGAAGGGAGAGGGGCGGACGAAAACCACTGCATCCACGGACAAGAGATCCGGCGGGAAGAACAGCGGCTGCGGATGCGGGTGCAACGGGACCTGCTGAACACGGGATTGCATGACCTGCGCACTCGTTACCTGTTCCGGCATCTCGAATACCGGAAAACTCACCACGCAGGCAGGAATGCTCCTGATACAGCGGAAGCCCGGTATGTTTTTGTGCTTGAACTGCAAACAGTCGGCAGAATCTCTCCGCATGGATGCAGGGGGAGCAGCGCGCCTTATCGTGCTTGACGGGTGCACGGACTGTTGTGCAACGAAGAAACTCACCGCTGCCGGCCTCTCCGCGGATGTCCACATCATCGCCACCGAACTCGGGATCGAGAAGAACGGCATGGCTGATGTGAAGTACGATGAGATCGAGACGGTGATCCGGGCTATCATGAACAACGGGAGTGATGCTCCATGAATACGCCACGGTATAAGCGTCTTGAGATCGAATGGAAGCACTTCGCGGTCGGTGACGCAACCTGCGAGCGGTGCGGGAAGACCGGTGAATCACTCAGGGTGGTGATCGAAGACCTCCGGCGGGAGTTCGCTCCTGCTGGCGTGAAGATCAACCTGACCGAGACGCTTCTCGACAAGACCCGGATTGCTGAATCAAACGAGATCCTTATGAACGGGACCTTGATCGAAGACCTGCTCGCTGCCTCTGTTGTGTCGACCGACTGTCCTTCCTGTGGCACTCTTGCCGGGGAGAGCACCTGCTGTCGAGCAATCGGGATCGGGAATGAACGGTACGAGGATATCCCTCCGGAGATGATCAGGAAGGCGGCGTACCGGGCACTGGGTGCTGAAGGTGAGCGGTGATGAGTCTACGGCCCGGGTCGTGTGCCTGGAATCCGTAGAGGAAAAATGAATACTCCAAAAAAGATGGGGAAGACTACCATGAAAAAAAGCGATGATGCAGCAGCCAGTTTTGGCAAAGGGATAACGTGCTCGGCTTCCGTCTTTGGCGCATTTGCGAAGGATCTCGGGCTCGATGAGAAGACCGCACGGAAGATCGCCTGCGGGTTTGGCGGCGGCATCTCAAAGACCGGCAATATCTGCGGGGCCGTGTCGGGTGCAATCATGGTGATTGGCCTGAAGTACGGCAAGGAGGTGCCAGGCGATGACGGGGGTGCAACGGAAAAGACCCGGGCGCTCACAAGGCAGTTCATCCAGGAATTCACCCGGAAGCACGGCTCGGTGAACTGCACCGATATCCTCGGGTACAACCTGAGCGTTCCGGCTGAGTACGATGAGGCCGCAAAGGCAAACCTGTTCAAAACAACATGCCCGGCCTGCGTGCGCGACGCTGCGGAGATCCTTGAGCGGATTCTCAAAAAAGGAACATGAGGGATTAATGGGAGTCAGATTCCCAATGACGAGGAAATTGATATGGAAAGAAATGAACAGAAACAATCCCGCTGCTCCTGCGCTCCAGGAGGACCGGAGGAGCAATGCAGCTGCCCCCCCAGTAAACCAGGAACCGCAGAGATCTGCACGACCGACAGCACCATCACCTTCGCCAACCGTCTCGATCACTTCCTGGCCCGCTGGGGATGGAAACGGTCAGATCACCGCGTCGGACCCGGCCTGTACCGGCTCGGGAACCCGGGTGCGGAATCGCCGGTCTTTGCCTCGGCGAACTATACGCTCAGTTTCGATGCCTTACGGTCAGCGCTCGCGGGGATCGATGCATGGATCCTCGTGCTGGACACGAAAGGGATCAATGTCTGGTGTGCAGCAGGGAAAGGGACGTTTGGTACGGATGAACTCGTCCACCGGATAGAGTCGTCTGGCCTTGCAACGATCGTTACTCACCGCAAGATCATCGTGCCCCAATTGGGAGGGCCGGGCGTCTCGTGGCCGGATGTGGCACGGAAGACGAAGTTCCTTGTCGAGTATGGCCCGGTGCGTGCCCGGGACCTGCCGGAGTACCTGAAGACCCATACGGCAACTCCAAAAATGCGGCGCGTGGAATTTCCCTTCCGGGACCGGCTGGTCCTGACGCCCGTGGAATTTGTCCATGTCGTCTGGCCGATGATCATAGCAGCAGCAGCCCTCTGGTTCCTAGCAGGGCCGGTGGCAGCGCTTGCGGCCGTGACCGCGGTTGTGACCGGGACCGTGCTCTTTCCGGTGCTCCTTCCCTTCCTTCCGGCGAAGGACTTCTCGATAAAAGGGCTGTTCCTTGGCGCGGTTGTCGCCCTGCCTTTTGCGTTCGTGTTCGGGACGACCCCGGCGCTCCCCGCGTGGGCAGCGGCTCTCGGGGCAGCCGCGCCCCTCCTTGTGATGCCTGCCGTGGTGGGATACCTTGCCCTGAATTTCACGGGCTGTACGACGTACACTTCCCGCACCGGCGTGAAAAAAGAGATCTTCCGGTATGTCCCGCTCATGGCGGCGATGGCGGTCCTGGGATCGCTTGCCGGCATTTTGCTTGGCGTAAGCCGGCTCCTCGGGGGGATCTGACATGTTCAATTCGTACCAGGAGACATCACTCCAGTTCCAGAGGGACCGATGCATCAACTGTAAACGCTGCACGCAGGTCTGCCCCCACGCTGTATTCACGGAAGTAAAAGGGCACGTGAGCCTTACCCGGCCGGAGGCGTGCATGGAGTGCGGTGCCTGCGCCCTCAACTGTCCGGTGCAGGCGATCTCCGTTCAGAGCGGGGTCGGCTGTGCCTGGGCGATGATTGGCGCAGCGCTGCGGGGAAAGGATATGGACACTGAGTGCAGTTGCGGCGGAGAGGACGGTTCGTGCTGCGCTGAGTCCCCGGCAAAACCAAAAACGCCGCCATCCTGCGATTGCGGGGAGAGGACGCGATAACCGGTATTCCATGCAGGGACATCACGAAGTGATGGTGCAGACGGGCAGGGGATCGCTTTTTTGGATTAATCCGGGTGGATCCCCGGTTCCTTTTTCCCTTCGCGTGCTGAACAAAAGGTATGAATTCCGTCAGTTCACCTGCCCCGGGATCGCAGGACCAAAAATCCCTGACCCTCCCGACCATTGCAATATTTATAGAGATCCTCGCAAATTGCGCGATCATCTGGTATCTGCTCATCGAGATCCCGGCTGGCTGTGCGCGTCTCGCCGCCGAAACGGCCGGGCGGCAGACCTGCGGTCTTGAAACCGGGGCATATGGTGTCGCAGCCATCAGTGCCCTGCTCATCCTTGCCGGAATATGGTACCTGGCAAAATGGTATCTTCCCCGGCACGCGTAAGGCCCTGCACCATCTGCACGGGACCTTCCACGGTACTGGTTCAGCAAATCGGGTGCTGACCACTGCCGCTCTCTTTTTCAGGTTTTTTCTGGACCGGGAATGATCGCGAACGTGCGATGAAACCATTTCAATCGCGAAAAAACGTTGTCAATAAATGAACCGATTATCGGATAATTATCCGACAAAACCATGGTATAATCGACAATTTTTTCTGTTCTCCGTCGTTCGCGGTCGGACGGTTCAATCGAAAGTCGATGGAAAAAATGCAGGCAGGGGTTGCGGGGGCGAAAATTTTTTTTTTTTGTGACCGTCCCCGCGATCCGTTTTCCTGGTTGGTGCGTGGCGCGTTGCCATGATGCATTGCTGTCTGCCACTGCGATGAGAAAAGAGAATAGTGCGGAAATAAAAGGCGTA
>DANA01000051.1 GCA_002508495.1 Methanoregula sp. UBA276 | reverse complement strand
TCTCACCCCGGATGGTGTACGTGGACAGCTCCCGCCCGCACCTGGTGGAAGGTTTCACGAAACTGACCTTCACAGCGATGGTCAAAGGAGTGGCAGACGAAGTGCAGCGGCAGGGGTTGATGAGCAGGGACGCCTGGGAGCGCGGGATCGCAGCACTTTACCGGGCTGCTGAAGAGGACGGCGTATTCTGTTACACCTTCTTCAAGGCAACAGCCCGGAAATGAGAGGGAAAGATGAAGATCTCCGTCATCCTCGCGCATCCCGGCCCGCGTTCGTTTAACCATGCGATAGCGGATATGGTGACATCCACACTCGTGACGTCTCGTCATACGGTTTCCTTCCACGATCTGTATCAGGAACGATTTGACCCGTTGCTTCCGTATGACGAGATCCCCCGGAATGCCGTTCTTCCCCCGGCAATTGCCCTGCATTGCCAGGAGATAGCAGCGGCGGACGGGATTGTTTTCATCCATCCCGACTGGTGGGGAATGCCCCCTGCGATCCTGAAGGGCTGGATTGACCGGGTACTGCGGCCGGGCATTGCGTACCGGTTCGCGGAGACGGATGCCGGTGACGGAATTCCCGTCGGGCTCCTTGTCGCTCAGGCAGTGCTGGTCTTCAACACGTCCAACACGCCCGCGGAACGGGAGCAGCGGGTCTTCGGCGACCCGTTGGAACGTCTCTGGAGGGACGGGATTGCATCTTTTTGCGGGGTACCGGTCTTTCTCCGGGGAGGATGTTTGGCGTTATTGTCACCAGTACGGAGGAGCAGCGGAAGGCATGGCTTATCGAAGTACAGGAGATGACCCGCAATGCCTTTCCCGCCTGATCCCTGCGTCAGGAGAGATCAGGAGAACCCCTGTCGATCCATATTCAGTCTCGCTCCGGGCAGGACCCGAACCGCACTCAACGCAATGCTGGTTCAGTGTCCGTCCACGCTTCGACTCTTTTGAGTATCGCATCGTCCGTATAGGAAGCCACGGTAATCCGGTCCCGGGCAAGGCTCACAAAGAACAGTTCGCCCGACGGGTCATGGCATTTCAGGATCACGGAGTAATGGTCAGCACCGGGGACATGAACGGCCTTCCCGCGGTGGGCGGCAATGTTTGCCATGTTGGATAACATCGCGTGGATACCATTCTCATACCCCTCCACCGAGTCATACACCTCAGATGAGCTCCCGATCTGTTTTCCCTCCGCATTCAGGTACACGAATTTTGCGGTATATCGCTCACGGACCGCGACAACCGGGGGATGGTTCTTCTTTCTTTTCCAGTAGGATGTGCACCCGAGCGGGTTTTTATGGACAAGCGACCGGACGATCGCCGTGAACGCGGCGATACCCGGAAATGGCTTTTTCATGATGTGGACTGCGCTCTTGGTTCCGGGTTTTGGCTTGAACGGCCTCATAGTATCTCCTGTATTATTCCTCCGGCATCCCGCTTCCCAAAGGCCCGGATCAGGAATCCTTGTGCCCTCGCTCGTGTCTTGCGATGGGGATGGTACAAACGAGTGTGCCGATGATACAAGAAATGCTTGCTGGTCCTTCAGGGGGTCACTGGGAGAAAAAAGTGATCTGCGCACGATGATCTGTTCCCGCCTCGTACGAGGAAAACAGGAGAATTTTCTGTCAGGAAAAAATCCCTGTAGGTCCGGTCCTGGTGGACAAAATCGAAAAATCCGGCTGTTTACCGTAAAATTTTCTCCCACTGACCCCCATCTTCAAGTCCCTTAAATGGGGTGAATCCTGCACGGGAAATTGCCCTGTTTTAAGAGATAAAATCAGCCATGTCCCGGCAGGGGATTTGCCGGATGCCTGCATGGGGGGTAGATGGGGGAAAAATTTTGGAAAAGGAGAGCGGAGGAGAATTTGATCTGCATTGGTTATGGGCGGAAATGAGGCCCCCATCCCCTATGGCGGTTCTTTTAAAACCCGCATTGACGGGATGAGGGAATGGCAGCAGCACCCGGCAGGAAAGAACCTGCAATTTTTCCGGGCCTCTCGTGCGGGAGGCAGATTGCCAAAGCCCAAGATGCCCCCTGCACTTTCGCACCGTGCCCCCCGTCCCTTTTTCTTATGCATCCCCCCATAATGGATGGAGGACGAATATGGATGCACAAAAAGTATCAACGGAGATTCTCGCGACCATCCGGGCCATGAACCGGTGCTGGACCGCGGGGTGGCATGAAGAAGAGTTCCGGCACTACATCCATCCCGATGCTGTTGCCATTGTCCCGGCAACCCCCGGCAGGCTCACCGGGCGGGACGCCTATGTGGCCGGCTGGCGGGGCTTTTGCGAGGCCGCAGTTATCCACGAATGGCACGAGACCGATCACACGGTACAGATCTTTGCCGGGGGCAAAAGTGCCGTGGTCACGTATCTCTTCACCATCACGTTCGCCCTGGGCAGCCAGAAGCAGACGATGCACGGCAGGGACATGTTCTTCCTGGTAAAAGAAGGGCGGAGATGGCTGGTTGCTGCCGACCAGTATTCGCCCGAGCCGCACCAATAGACTTCTGATGACTTCTGATGGGGAGATCAACCGCGACCGTTATCGTGGAAAAGAGCGGACAATACCCGGGTAGGCAGACCATGGACACCATCATCCTGACCGGTTATATTGCAGGAACCCTGACCACCCTTTCCTTCGTCCCGCAGGTACTGCGGGCCTGGAAACTGAAAGAGACGCGCGACCTCTCCCTTGCAATGCTCGTCATCTTTGCTGCAGGGATCCTTCTCTGGACCCTCTACGGCATCTGGATTGGATCGCTGCCCGTCATCGCCGCGAATGTGATGACCTTTGTCCTGCTNNTTACTCGTCCTGGAGAAGAACCAGGCAGCCGGCAATCTTATCGTGGAGTCCCTGGTGCTTTTTTGTGATCCCAATCATGAGGTACCCGATGAAGATGATCAGGGTGGAGATGAACTTGCCAAAGAACCGGAGGGTTGTCCGGGCAAACGTGGGCTTCTGGCCCTGCATGTCGGTGACGATGAGGCGCATGAGCACTTTTCCGGGCGTTGCCTGGCTGCGGGCGGATTCGAACCCGGCAAAGTAGAGCCAGGGCACGATCACCAGCAGCACGCCGTATGCCGCAATAATTGACGCGACCAGCGCTCCCATGGTGCCTTCTGTCGTGAGCTGGTCCGCGGGGATGTGCTGCACCCCGTAGAAGAAGGCGTTCTGGAGGCCCCGGAAAAGGCCGAACCCGGCAACGGTCGTAAGGCCGATGAGGAGAACGAGTATCATATCCACAATGAATGCAATGAACCGCCGGCCAAGCCCTGCACAGATGCCCACTTCGGCCCGGTCTTCCTCGTCGGGGATGGCAACCGGGGCCAGGGCGGCATCCGTCTCGATGTCAGCCCCGCACCACTGGCAGAACTTACCGGAGGCGTCAGTCTCTTTTCCACATTTCGGACAGAACATTCCTTTGACTCCTGATAGGTAATGGTAAACCGGGTGTCCTTTTTAATTTAACTGTTCATATTCCCCGTTTTCCGC
>DANA01000040.1:32252-34604 GCA_002508495.1 Methanoregula sp. UBA276 | reverse complement strand
ACCGGGCATATGCAGCCGTTTTTTTAAGGCACTTCCCTCATCTGTGATGGTAAACCCGGCTACCAACAATCACGTTGATGGGGGCTGCCGTCCCCAAGCTCCCATAACAAAGAGCTCCGGCGAGCCCCAGCGGCGGCTTATGGGAATCCGGTAACAGATGAATTCATCGTGTATCTTACCTACGGCAAACCGCGATGAGCCGTTTTAAAACCGGGTTGTCGTATCCCGGTTATTCTGCTGCCTGCAACAGGAGTGCTGCCACCCGGTCCGGCATCTCTGCCATCGGCACGTGAGACGAGGGGAGTTCGGTATATTCCCATGTTGAATTGTTGACCTCTATCTTTTGCCGGGCAAGATTGGTGACCGCAGAAAAATCGCTCTTTGTGCACCGGACATAGGTCTTTTTCAGCAACCGGACCGCCTGCGGGTCGAACCGCAGTTTTTCCCGGTAGGGCGGAGCCGGTTCAAGGCCGGCAAACGCTGCTGGATCGCAGCCACTCGCGATAATCAGGTCGAAGAGGGACTCGCCCGGGTCAGGGACGGCGGCATCGATATACACCATATGCCGGATCCGGTCCGGTACCTGCGCCGCAATGCCGGTAATGATCATGCCGCCATAACTATGGCCGGCAAGGACAATGTCATGCAGGTCGTTATCCCGGATGACCCGGATAATCTCCCCGATATGGCCGGACAGGGTGGTTGTATTCTCATCCGCAAGGGTGGGTGCAAAGGTGCGGTGTCCCTTTGCCGCAAGATACGGGATGACCAGGTCCCATATCCTGCCCCCCATCGTGCCATCAGGTGTCTGGATGGGACCGGCTATGGTCAGCCGGTTCCATGCGGCCGTTGTCATGTTGCCCCCATGAACAAGAACATACATGGTCATTTTTCCCCCCGCGAAGGCTGTCTCCTATTCCCGTGGGCGGGGATCGCATATGAGGCTGTGTGACCGGAACGGACCCAACAGGTGTTTTAGCCGGACACCGCATTCATTACTCTCCTGCGTCCTGCTGGAGCGGGCGTCTCCCTGGTGCAGGGCAGGGGAAAAGGAAAAGCAGCGGTGCTCCCCCGCGCTCACGCCGGGGGGTTGTCAGATCGTGATCTTCCGGAACAGGAATGCGCCGATGACCGTCATGGCTATACTGAACCCCCCGATAACGGCAAAGCAGGCTACCGGGTCGATCTGCGATGCCCCGGTCAGCCCGTACCGGATCCCTTCCACGCCGTAAGTCAGCGGGTCGAGAAGGGTGAGCGGCACAAGCCATTCCGGCAGCGAGCTGATGGGAAAGAGCGCTCCCGAGAGCCCGAAGATAGGAAAGACAACAAAGTTCATGATGAGCTGGAAGCCGGTCATGTCTTCCATCCTTGATGCGATGGCAATGCCAAACGCGGTGAACGAGATCCCGACCAGCACCATGAAGACGAGCGCGATGAAAAAGCCGGCAATACTCGTAAACTCCATACCAATAAGGAGCGACAGGACAAGGATCAAAAATCCCTGCAGGACTGCGGTTGTCGCCCCGCCGGCGGTCTGCCCGAGCATGATCTCAAGGCGCGTGACCGGTGCAACGAGGGTCTCTTTCAAAAAGCCGAACTGCTTGTCCCAGATGATCTGGATGCCGGAGAAGACCGACGTAAAAAGGACACTCATCGCGACCATCCCCGGGACCAGGAACAGGATATAATTCCCTTCCATGCCGGGCATCCGGACCACCGAGTTGAGGCCAAAGCCAAGGAAGAGCAAAAAGAAGAGCGGCATGCTGATGCTGCCGACAATCCGGCTCTTTGACCGGACATACCGCAGCATGTTCCGGAGCCAGATCGTGTAGATGATGTCCATGGTCAGTGCCTCATCATTCGCGCGTGGATCCGCATGTTCTCTTTGCTGTCGGCTTCCTGCTCGCGGATTGTCCTGCCGGTAAAGGAGAGGAACACGTCCTCAAGGGTGGGCTTGTGGATGGTGACCGAAGTTATGGGAATCTTCCGGGCATTGAGGAGCGTCACAATCCTGCTGACCTGCTCGTCAGCGTTTTTCAGGCTGATGGTAACTTCATTGTTGTGCGTCTCCAGCCGCAGGATCCACGGTTCGGTGAGTGCTGCGGCAACCGCTGCCGGGTCTGATGAGCCGATGGTCAGCAGGTCACCTCCCAGACCGTCCTTCAGGTTCTTCGGGGTGTCGATGGCGATGATCCTGCCATGGTCAATGATGGCGATCCGGCTGCACAACCGGTCCGCTTCCTCCATGTAATGCGTCGTGAGAATGATGGTGATCCCTTTCTCCCGTGCAAGCGTGGCGATATACTGCCAGAGGTGGTTTCGTGTCTGCGGGTCAAGGCCGAGGGTCGGCTC
>DANA01000040.1:20065-32239 GCA_002508495.1 Methanoregula sp. UBA276 | reverse complement strand
CCCGAGAAGGTCTTGACGATGTCGTCTTTGCGGTCAGAGAGTTCCACCAGTGCGAGGAGTTCCGCGATCCGCTGGTCACGGGTCTCTTTTGGGATGCGGTAGAGCCGGCCATGGAAGTCCATGTTCTCCCATGCCGAAAGTTCCTCGTCAAGGCTCTGGTCCTGGAAGACGATGCCGATACTCTTGCGCACGCCGTCAGGGTCTTTTTGGATGTTGATCCCGTTGACCTCTGCCGAGCCGGAGGTCGGGGGGAGCATGGTTGCAAGCATCGATAAGGTGGTGGTCTTCCCGGCACCATTGGGGCCGAGCAGGCCGAAGATCTCCCCCTGCCGAATCTCAAACGAGATATTGTCGACCGCAACGAGACCGTTGAAGTGGCGGCTCAGGTTCTGGATCTTCAGTGCAGGGGTCATGGTATTATTCCCTCATTCTCCGGGGAGTAAATGATATGACGAAAATTTCTGTTGTATATTATTAATAGGCTTCTTATCAGCAATGGCCGGGACCGGTAGCAGGGCGCATGCCGAAGGAAGGTCGCCATACCGGGTTAGAACCGCACGGGCCAGCTGCTGGTGCACTATCCTCGTTCGCGGCAGATGCACTGCGATTCATTCGGGATGGAGGGATTTGATCACCCATATCCAAAAAAAGTTTTAGAATTTATAGTACATCTTCACCGATCCCTTCGCCGGTTGTGCTGCATGCGGTTCGATGAAAATGACGATAGATTCACTGCCATGGGCTTCGACACTGCCCGAACTGACCCCGCTGAACTTTTTTACGTATCCGGCGGCATCAGCATCAAACGAGGAAGCTGTCTTAAGTTCATAATAGTCCCGCCACGCATCCTGGTATGCATCGCTCTGTGCAAGGGTGACAAAGCGGACATCGACCGGCGCATCGGTTGCAACCTCCACTTTCAGGTCTTTGAAATACCGCTGGTCAAGGTTGGGCCGTTCCATGGAATATCCCCGCTTGCCCAGCTCAATCTGCGATTCCCTCCAGAAGACCCAGTCCCCGCCCGGTGCTGCGGAGGTACTGCCTCCAGCCGGGATGGGTTTGCCGGAAACTTCCGATCCCCCGTTTGATCCCATCAGTACGCCGGTAGGGTCGCTCAAGCATCCGGCAACTGCCAGCAATGCAACTATGACCAGTCCGGCAATGACAAGAAAATCTTTCATGTGTTTTCCTTGGGGATGCGGGTATATGAGTATTTTGCAGGGATGAAATTACCACAATTCCCAGAATACAAATGATCATATTTATGGGCCCGGAAGAAAATGCCCTGAGTAATGGATGAGGTGAGCCGGGGTAGTGGATGCCGTTCATCGGTCCCCTTCTGTTTCCAGGATCTTTCTCCGGCAGGTACAGGGAGGAAGGTATCATGAGTACCTGCCGGGCACTGGTTATTTTTGTGATACTTCTCATGCTCGTTCCTGCGGCAACCGCACTTTCCGGTAACTGGACGCAGGTCAATGCATCGGCCGAATTTCCGGAACGATACCAGCACACCTCTGTTGTGTTTTCCGATTCCCTTTGGATCATAGGTGGATATGATGGTGGTTACTGGAACGACACCTGGTATTCTTCAGATGGGAATACCTGGTACGAGGCTAATGTATCTGCAGAATTTCCCGCCCGGAACACGCACACATCGTTCGTGTTTGATAACAAGATATGGGTGATTGGTGGCATTAGCGATGGATTTCTCAAAAATGATGTCTGGTATTCTTCTGATGGCGTCATCTGGAAATTGGCAACCCCTGCTGCCGCGTTCACGGCAAGGAGTGGCCACACGTCGGTTGTCTATGACAACAAGATGTGGGTGATCGGGGGATACGATGGGGGGTACAAAAACGATGCCTGGTATTCCGCGGACGGAATCGTCTGGAACCAGGCAACCGCTGCTGCCGCGTTTCCTGCCCGTCAAAGCCATACATCGCTTAACGCTACCAATAAGATGTGGGTGATCGGGGGATATGACGGCGCAACGATGAATGACGTCTGGTATTCATCGGATGGCATCACTTGGAACCAGGCAACCGCTGCTGCTGCGTTTCCGGCGTTGTATTGCCATACTTCTGTGGTGTATGATGACCGGATGTGGGTGATTGGGGGGCTTACGGTAGGAACGATATTTAACGATGCGTGGTATTCTTCTGATGGCGTAACATGGACTGCTGCCACCGTTACTACCTCCATGCCACAACGGGAGGGACACACATCCGTTGTCTCCGGTTCAAAGATGTGGGTATTGGGTGGGTTTGACGGGGCGGATACCAATTCCACCTGGTCATTCACATCCTCCCCGGTCGCCGGCTTTTCTGCTGACCAGACATCCGGCAATCCCCCACTCACGGTGGCCTTCACGGACACTTCGTCCGGTTACCCGACAACCTATGCCTGGACATTTGGTGATGGCGGCACTTCCACAGCAGCGAACCCCGTTCACACCTTTGCCGGAGCAGGAACCTACCCGGTGTCCCTGACCGTCACCAACAGCGACGGGACTGATACAGAGACAAAGACCGGTTATATCGTTCTGACAAATCCGCCCCCGCCCCATGTCGATGACGAGGGGCCGCCCGCCAACCCGGGTGCGCCCCAACAACCGGTCAACGTGACGGTCAACGTGGGGGGCGACACTGCCGTGAGCCGGGCAACCATCACCGGCACCGGGCTCTCCGATCTCATTGTCACCGGCACGGTTCGCCCGGCTCCCGGGTCCGGTATCCCACCTGCCCCGGGAATTGTGTACCAGTACCTTGACCTTGTTCCGGCACGGTATGCAACGATAACCGGATCAGCGTTCTCGTTTGCGGTCCCGGAAGTGTGGTTCGAGGACCACGGGGCCGATACCATTACGGTTGCGCTCTGGCATTACACCGGGTCAGCGTGGGAACGCCTTTTAACAACCCTCATAAAAACTGCAAACGGCCGTGTTGAATATTCAGCGGGGGTGACGGACTTCTCCCTGTTTGCTATTGCCGCAGAGAAAGAAGGACTTCCTATAAAGCCGGATGTTCATTCGTCTCCTATCATAGATACAACCCCCTCGGATAGTGATGATCCGGCCCGTAATGTGCCTGTTGCGGCTCCACCACTATCCCCACCCCCGCAGGGGGAGTCCGTCACGGGTTCGCCATTTGGTATCCCCGCGATCCTTGCCGTGTGCGGCATACTCCTTATTGCCGGTAGTCTGCTGGTCCGGCGCTGGTGGATCCGCCGGTAGAACCCGTCACTGTTCCGCAAGTACCCCTGATAACCGTGCCCTCCATGAAGCCTGAAAAAACAGCGGGTCGCTTCCGGAAAAATCCGGAATATCAAAGAGTCCCGCATCAGGAGCCGGGCAATGCATGGCCATGGCGCTTCCCGGGAAGGACCGACAAAAAAGGAATGGATCGGGAGGACTGGCCCGGTTACCCGAGGCTTTCAAGTTTCTTTTCCAGAACGTCAAGACCGCGTTTGATATCGTCGAGGTTCTTGCCGCCGGTGAGGATGATCTTCCCTGAGGAGAAGATGAGGACAACGATCTTCGGGTCCGCAATACGGTAGACAAGGCCGGGGAACTGTTCGGGCTCGTACTCAACATTCTCGACATTGAGCGTGACGGTCAGCTTGTTGAGGTTGATGTTTTTGCCCAGATTGTACGAACAGACCATGTTGGTCACCGCAACCTGGGGGTTCTTCAGGGGTTTGACCCCGGCGTTTTTCAACGCTTTCATCACGATTGCTTTTCCGGCAGCGAGTGCAGCATCGTCACGGACACCCGTGATAACGATCTTGCCCGATGAGAATATCAGGCAGGCAATCCGGGGATCCGGGATGCGGAAGACGGCCCCGGGAAACCGCTTCTTGTTGAGTTCGCACCCTTCCGTCTTATCGGAAAAATCGACCAGGTCGATAGACTCGGCAATGACGCCGGATGCCACGATGTTCTCGATTTTCAGTGATTCGTACCTCTTGTCATCCATCTCCATTGTATGGCGCTTGCGTGGAGCATAAGACTAACGGACAACCTTTATGAGGGGTTGGACGCGAAACCGTTTCTATGTGGGAACTGGCTGGTGTATTCCCCTGCCCGGTTCATGGTGGGGCGCAGGCCGATCCTGCCGGCTCATCGTCGGGGCTGCAGGGCGATGACCTGTTCTGCGCAGACCAGAGAACAGAGGCTGCACCCGTCACAGCGCTCCGGGTCAATAACGACATTTCCCTCAACAAGGGAAATTGCCTGGTATCCCCCGTCCCGGCAGGCAACAACGCACCTGCCGCAGGAGGTGCACCGGCGGGGATACAGCAGGGTTGCAACCAGCGGGGTGTCCCGCCGGAGGGCAGCATGCGTCCCTATCCGTAAGAGGGCACGCCCCCGGAGATCCGGGATGCCGGACATTTTCTTTTGGGCAATATATGCCGACAGCCCATCGTTCATCGCACGGATGATCCCCGCCCCGTTCCACATAACCGCCGTGCAGACCTGGACTGCCGATGCCCCGGCGGCGATATACTCGGCAGCGTCCTGCCAGCAGGAGATCCCGCCAATGCCCATGACGGGGACCTGCAGCGAGCTTGCGATCTGCGATACGACCCGGAGCCCGATGGGTTTTACGGCGGGACCGGAATAGCCGCCATAGGCGGATGACCCGGCAACGGCGGGCAGGGGTTCGAAATTCTCAAGGTCGATACCCATGAGGCACTGGACGGTATTGATAGCGGCAAGGATATCGGCTCCCCCTTCCACCGCGGCGCGGGCAACCGGCACGATATCGGTCACGTTCGGGGTCAGCTTGACGATGAGCGGTATCTTCACGACTTCGCGCACTGCCCGGGTCACGTCGCTGACCATACCGGGGTCCTGGCCCATGAATGCCCCAATCCCCCGCTCCGGCATACCGTGCGGGCAGGAGACATTGAGCTCAACTGCATCCGCACCGGCTTCCTGGACCATGACGGCCAGCTCCTGCCACTCGTGAATGTCCGGAGATGCCATGATGCTTGCGACCAGGACCCGGTCCGGGTACTCGCTGCGGATGGCGGCAATCTCCCGCATCCAGTATGCCACGTTGTTTTTACTGAGCAGTTCGATGTTCTCAAAGCCAAGGAGCCCGGAGCCGGTATCGTTCCATGCTGCAAACCGGGGCGAGACATCCGCGATCTCCATGGTATCCGGAACGATGGTCTTGGTCACCGCTCCGGCCCAGCCCATGTGGAATGCCCGCCGGATCTGCCCGCCGGATGCGGTTGGCGGGCCGGAGGCAAGAAGGAACGGGTTTTTGAGTTCGAGCGGGCCAAGGGATGTTTTGAGACGTGGATCCAGGTCAGGCATAGGGGCAACCGTAAGAAAGAGTGGTAAGGGATTCTTTATGGTTGTATTGCCCGGTAAAAAAAACAGGAGGGTACGGGGATCGTATCCCCGCGTGGGCATCAGAGCGGGGCCGAGTAGATGCCGGACCCGACAAGCCACGTATCATCAACCGGTGCGACATAGCAAAGTTTCATCTCAGCCTTGCCGGAGTCCGGGTTGAGATACTCCACGTACACAAATCCGCCCCCATTCTTTGCCGCTGATATCTCCCAGGGGATGATCTTTACCCCGTACCGGTCAGCGAAATCAAGGCGGTTTGTCCCGATCAGTTCCGGCTGGAATGGCAGGGCAAGAGTGGTCCCGTTGTAACCATAGGCAAAGATATACCGGGCCCCGTCAGCATAGGGGCCGGAGAGGTTGTTGAAATCGCGGATTGCCGACGCACTTCCCACGGCCTGGGCATGGTTCCGGGCCTGCTTCACCCGGGAGGCAAGAGCATCCCGTTCCGCTATCGGGAAGGTTGCGGGATGTTCGGGGAGATAGATGCCGGACCCGACAAACCACCGGTCATCGACCGGGAGGATATAGGAGACCTTGAACTCCTCGCGGTAATTATTCCCGGGGTTGGGGTAGGTGTAGTAGACGGAACCCCCGCCGTCCTCTGCCACATCGATGAACTGCCGGACCAATTCCACGCCATTGGCATCGGTTACCCCGGCGCGGTTCGTGCCGAGCAGCGCCTGCTGGTAGGGAAGGGCGATAACCGTCCCGTCCATCTCGTACGCGAACACGTACAGACCGTCTTCGATGAAGGGGCCGTCCACATCATTGAACGCAGCAAGTGCGGCCTCCTTCCCCTGCTCTTTTGCAAAGGTGGCAGCCCGCGCGACAAACTGGGTGAGGTTTGCATACCGGGCATCGGTAGGTACGGCCGGCATTGTCACAACGGTTGCACCGGGTGTTTTGACCGTGTCTTCCGTCATGGTGACCACGACGCGCCAGGACGTGCCGTCAATACCTGCGGTTGACCAGGCAGCAGTCTTGGTGACCGGCCGGTTCCAGTTCCGGTCAAGGAAGGTGTATTCCCCCCGCCCGGCCAGATCGTCAACAATCCGCCGGAATATCTCCTGAAGGGCAGGATCGGCATACACAGGGTCAGAGAAGAGGTTCTTTCCGATCTCTTCTTTTGTCGTGTCATAGATGACCGTCCCGTCAACCTGGGTCACCCAGACGTCATAGTCGGTCCCGCTGATGACCGGGTCGATATGGTGGGCAAGGAAGGTCTCCGGGGCATAGGTGATGTCGGTATAGCCCAGGTACTCGCCGGAAGCAGAGAAGATGGGGTAACTCTGGGAGATCCCGGTGAACCCTTCTGCCATCAGGAACACCCCGCTGATAACGGGAGTCCGGTCCGTGTTTGCTTTCTGCACCTCCGGCTGCCAGCTCAGGTCTTCCCCGACCATGCCCGCATAGTTTTTCGGGACTGCGGCAACCACGATTCCCTCCGGCGATATCACGAGCGAAGAGTACGCCCACGGGAAGGTGAGGAGGTTCTGTTCAAGGACTGCCTCTGCTTCCGGGCCGGTGAGGCCGGTTGCTGCGAGAGACCGGGAGTTGTTGGCGATACCGGTTTTGAGGTCAGTTAAGCCGTTGGTGATGGATGCCGCAAGTTCTCCGGCAACCTGCTCGGCCCCGACTGGTCCCGGAACGGTTGTGCTGCTGGTGCATCCCGCAACGGACAGGGATACTGCAAGAAGGAGAGCTGCCAACACCAAGAATATTGTTCGCATATCCATCATGTTACCGGTACACTTTCATGAAGGTTGCCAAATGTTGTTCTGGCAGGGGGCAGAATTATGCCGATTTCTACTCTGGAGGGATCTGGTTGTCCGGTCTCCCCCCGCATCTTTCAGGATCCCATCCTCACCAGCGGGTAGCACGTAAAATGTTCCGTTTACCCCGTAAGGTGCAGGTGGAATGATGAGCGGGTGATTGCAAAAGAGGTGGTATGACGCAAAATTTCGGGGAGGGAATCAACCGCTTCCCCCCTTCAAAAATTTTCATTTTATCAAAACCCCCTGCCATGGGGGGATTCCAAACGCAGGCGAGAACCTGTATCCCCTTGTCGATCAGAGCATCCCGCTCCCGGGTTCAACCGATGCGTCGAGATTGTCCGGGTGGACAACCTCTTTTGTTGCAAGTGCCAGGACAAGGATGACTATCCCGAGCAGGAACGAAATGAAGAAGGCCAGATCGAAGCCGGCCGAGAGCACATGCAACTGGATATCGGCAGGCGAGTTTCTGGTCACGTCATGCCGTGCGGCGATACCGATGATGCCCTGGAGGAAGACGAGATTAAAAAACGCAATCCCGAGCGTCAGGGGTGCAAACCGCTCAAGGCTGGTCAGGCTTGATACCATGCCCTGCTTCACTCTCGCAACAGAGTTCATGATCATGCTGGAGCCGGCAGTAACGGCGAACCCGAGCCCGAACCCGATGAGTGCGAGCGCAAGCAGGATGTGGCCGATGGTGCTGCCTGCCCGTACCTGGGTCATGAAGAAGTACCCGGCAGTGAGCGGGATGCCGGCAAGGATGCAGAGCAGGCGCGGGCCGGCGCGATTATACAGCATTCCGGCAAGGATCCCCGCCACCATCATCGCAAAGGAGAGGGAGGTCATGATAAGACCGGCCGAGGAGGTGTCATAGCCCTGGACATACTGGAGGTAAAACGGCAGGAGATAATTGATCCCGGAAAAGCTGAAGAACACCAGCGAGATGTAGATGTTGGCTACCAGGAAGTGCCGCTCTTTAAAGAGCCGGAGGTCAAGGATCGGCTCACGGGCAGTCAGCTCGTGGCGGACGAACCAGCCAAGCGATGCCAGCGCAATGGCGGCAAGGATGAGGATGATTGGCGATGTCCAGCCCATGACCTGTCCCTCCGATACCACGTAGAGGAGCGAGGCGAGCCCGACGAAGATGAGGCCGGCTCCTGCGGTATCGAACCCGGCAAGGGTTTTTGGATTTTGGTCCCGGGGGATGACCTTTCCCCCGAGCAGGATCGCCCCGATCCCGATCGGCACGTTAATGAAGAATATGGCATGCCACGAGAAGTACTGCGTCAGGACGCCACCAACGGTGGGGCCGATTGCCGTCCCGAGGGCTGCAAGGGTCATGACGATGCCCATGGCCCTGCCCTTCTGGCTTAACGGGACATAGGCCGTGATCATGGCAGGCGCGATTGCCGTGATCATCGCCCCACCTATTGCCTGGAAGATCCGCGAACCGATGAGCCACTCGAGCGTGCCAAAAATGTCCGGCAGGACGCCGCAGGCAAAAGAACCGATCGTGAAGATGCCAAAACCAGCGAGGAAGACTTTCTTGAACCCGATGATATCCGAGACTTTCCCAAAGACGAGAACGCAACCGGCCATGACCAGGAGGTAGGCAGTGGCAACCCAGCTGACCATGGTCGTTGATACATTGAACGCCTCGGAAATGGTCGGGAGGGCAATGTTGACGATGGTGCCGTCAAGACCGGCCATGAAGGTTGCAAGCGATATGGAGATGATGAGAAGCGTCAGATGCTCCGGGGTCTTTTGGTGTTCGCCAGGTTCCATCCATCGTATTTTTCTCGTGCATCTAGATGAGGGTTGCGTTTTTTTCTGTCGGCATCGACCCCGGCCCGCCATGAATGATACCAATGAAGCCCCTGCCACACGTGGGGGCAGCTCGATTCTGTTTTCCCGGCCCGGATAAACACCCTTATCATCACCGTTTTCCAAAAATATCGTACGTGTTCGGGCAGGCACGCCCTGTCTTTACTATAACCCCGACCGGCCCGGTGAGATACATCAAACGAGAAACGATAATCCGCATTGTCCTTGCCATCATCATCATTGCAGCACTGGCCAGTGCCACATTCACCTTCGTCCATGCCAAAACACCGGTCAGGATCGGCGTCCTCCTCCCGCTGACTGGCGACATCGAGATCCAGGAGCCACTCGAATGGGCACAGGAGAATATCAACCGTCACGGGGGAATCGGCGGAAGACCCCTCGAGTTCGTGTACAAGGACACGGGCAGGGGCGATACCGTTCAGCTGGCACGCGAACTTCTCGATGACGAATCCGTCCGCATCGTTATCGGTCCCCCGACAAGCGACGATGTGTACCTGCTCACCCCGGAATTCGCGAAAAAGGAAAATGTCCTCATCAGCCCGTATACCACTTCCGGGGACATCATCAGGGCGTTTGGGAAGACCGGCTACTTCTGGCGCACCACACAGGGAGACGTGGCGCAGGTCAATGCAATTCTCACCATCGTCAAAGAGAACGGGGCAGGGCGCGTTGCACTTCTTTCGGAAAACTCCACCTACGGCCGGACTTTTTATGACTGGACCGGGTTCTTTGCCATGGAATACGGCCTTGAACTCACCTCGATCCACCAGTTCGAACCGGAAACTGCCGGCATACAATCGGATGTCCGGGCTGCGCTGGAAACGGATCCGGATTACCTTATCGCTGCATGCGGACCGCTCGATGCAGCGGAGATAAAAAAAGAGATTGACCGGTCCGGCAAGCCGGTCCGGCTCATCCTCTCCGATGCGGCACAGACACCAGTCCTCCTTGCAGCACTTGGCCCTGCCGCAGAAGGAATCGCGGGCACCTCCCCGACTGCCGATCCCACGACCGGGTTTTCCATTGCCTACCAGGAAAAGTTCGGGCATGCTCCCGCGGACTATGCTGCACCAGCCTATGATGCCGTTCTGCTTGCAGCATACACTGCTGCACGGCAGGACGCCATGCCGTTTGAGTCTCTCTCAGACTCGGTCCGGGCAGTCGTCTATGGCAGTGGGGAGAAAAAAGGCTGGGATGCACAGGAGATAAAAGAAGCGCTCCAGGCAATCCGCAGCGGCAGGAGCATCATCATAACCGGAGCGAGCGGGCCGCTTGCATTTGATACTGACTATGGCGTAGACCCGCTCGTAACCTATTACGCTCACACCATGGTCGAGGACGGGGCCTTCCGAACCGTGAAAGTTTTGAGCTCGGCCAAGGCCGGATCCTTTGGAACCAGTGGCGAATCGGTCTCCCGGACCCGGGCATCGGGCAGTCACATCGATCTTGATCCGGCAGGCAAGGAAACGTACGTGCCGCCGGTGGAGCGGTCCGGTTTCCGTGCAGTTGTCGTCGGGCCGTCATCCGGGTGGAAGAATTACCGGCACCAGTCCGATGCGCTTGCCGTGTATACGATGCTCAGGGAGATCGGGATACCGGACGACCATATCATTCTCATGGTCTATGATGATGTCCCGCATGCGCCCGAGAACCCGCTCCGTGGCGATATCCATAACACCCCCAAAGGAAGCAATCTCCGATCGGATGCGGTCGTGGACTATGCGGGCAGCAGTGTTACTGCTCATACGCTCAGGCAGGTGCTGGAAGGGCGACCTACTGACGAGGTACCAGTGGTCCTTGACAGCACGGCCGGCACCGATGTCTTTGTCTATATCGCAAGCCATGGCCTGCCGGGCGGGATTGCATTTTCCGGCGCGTCCGGACCCTTTACCGCTGAAGATTTCACGGAAGTGACCGAAACCATGGACCGGGAGGGGAAGTACCGCCGGATGGTTTTCTTTGTCGACACCTGCTTTGGGGAGAGCATCGCCCGCAACACCACGGCAAAAGGGCTCCTCTATTTCACGGGTTCTGCTGCCACCGAACCCTCGCGCGGTGCAGTCTATGACATGGACATCCGCCAGTGGCTCTCGGATGAGTTCACCCAGAGCGTCCTTTCCACGATGCGGGCGAACCCCGAGATCACGTTCCGCGACCTCTATATCGCCGTATATGAGAAGGTGACCGGCTCGCATGTGCGGATGCTGCATAGCGGGAACTTCGGCAACATCGATGTCTCCGTACGGGAGTTTTTACGACCATGACCCGGGACCACCTTCTTTATGCGGCTGCGGCCGTTGCCGTGGTTCTTGCCCTGCTCGCCCCCTTCATCACTGCACCGTCACAGGGGGAGAGCCTCCCGAGGATCTACATTATCTATGATTATGGCAAGGGAGACCTCTCGTACACGGACAGCGCGTACCGCGGCCTCTTTGCCGCNNACCGTCGCTAGTTTCCGAAAAATTACCGGGCCCGAACGCCCGGGCCTTGTCATAACGGTCGGGGAAAACTTTTCTGAAACCACCCGGCACCTGGCCGGCGAGAACCCGGACGTGCTCTTCCTTGCCATCGACCAGGCAGGGATCGGGTCTGACAACATCCGGGCATACGAGATAACATCCTATGGCGGGAGTTATCTTGCGGGCGTGCTTGCAGCATCCGCAACCCGGACAAAAAAGGTCGGCATCATCCTTGGCATTCGGTCAGAACTGCTCGATGCGTTCCATGCAGGATACCGCGACGGGGTTCTGGCTGCCGATCCTTCGGTTACCGTTATGGTTGCCTACGTGAACGAGACCTCAACGCAAGGATTCACGGACCCGGGTCGGGCAGCGGAGATTGCCGGCAGCATGTACCGTGACGGGACAGATATTATTTACACCGCTGCCGGTTTCAGCGGGACCGGTGCGATAAACGAGGCCAAGAGAGCCCCCGGGCGGTACGTCATCGGCGTCGACACCGACCAGACGCACCTTGGCCCAACAGTTGTCCTGGCATCGGCAGTCAAACGGGTTGACCGGGCGGTGTATTCCGGCATCGGAACCTACCTCAACGGCACATTTTCCGGGGGAAACACCGTTGCCGGCCTCTCCGAGGGGATGACCATGCTCTCCTATAACCCGAAATTTGCCGCATATGCCCAAAAGGTCAGTTCCCATGAAGAAGAAGCACGGGCCGGGGAACTGCGGTACCTGG
>DANA01000040.1:0-19963 GCA_002508495.1 Methanoregula sp. UBA276 | reverse complement strand
ATCGATGCCCCGAGGTGCGGAAAGGTTGTGGCAAGGATACGCCGGACATCCCGGTCGGAAAAGACCGCATGGATGATCGATGTTACTGCCTCGGTGGCATACCCCTGCCCCTGGAAATGGTCAAGCACAGAATACCCGATCAGGACATCCCCTGCTTCTGCAGCTGACACTGTCCCGCCGCTCCCGATGAGTGTGCGCTCCGCGGGCAGCGCACCCGTACGGATCCAGTACCATGTGCAGAACCGAAGGTCCGATCCGGCCGTGCTCAGGCCGATGAAGGCATCCAGGGCGTCCTCATCAAGCAGCGGGGGCGGCCAGTCCGGCGGGACCGTGGCACGGGTGAGTCGCCCCAGCTCTGCATACTCCTTGTTCCGTTCACTGGTGAGCATGGGAAGGGTAGCAGGAATCAGTTCCAGCCGCCGTGTAGCAAGCGCGATTTGGAGGGTCATGGAAATCGTACCTCACCATACTACGTGAGGTGCAGGGGGCTATATTCCTGGCGTCTGCTGCCTGGGGGAATTCCCCCGGGTGGCGGCGTACCGTGCACCATCATCCGTTTCTAAAAAAAACCCTCCTGAGGCAATACACATAAAACCGATGCCGATCCACCTTTCTTATCGTCTGGCAACAGGATCCTCATGCCAGCATACCCGCGGTCTGGTGAGACAGGATTTTCGGGCCGGCCCTCGTGCCCGTCCAGCCTCTTTCACCATAATTACGTCATGACCCACCGGCAGCGAAAATACAAGCAGGCTGCATTTCCCGGTACGTTCATGCACCCGCGGTCACCCTGGTTTGAGGACCAGCCAAATACGAAAAATGCACAAGGAGGCAATGCATGTCACAACAACTCGGCGGTCAGCCCATACTCATCCTTAAGGAAGGAACCACCCAGAACCGCGGGCAGGAAGCCCAGAACAGTAATTTTGCCGCAGCAAAAGCCGTGGCAGCCGCGGTCCGGTCTACCCTCGGTCCCAAGGGAATGGACAAGATGCTCATCGATGGCATCGGGGACATAACGATAACCAACGATGGTGTTACCATCTTAAAGGAGCTGGACATCGAGCACCCGGCAGCAAAGATGATGGTCGAGGTAGCAAAGACCCAGGACGCCGAAGTCGGTGACGGCACCACGAGTGCCGTGGTCATCGGGGGCGAACTGATCCAGGCTGCTGAACGGCTGATCGCCCAGGGCATTCACCCGACGGTCGTCGCGGAAGGGTACCGCATGGCAGCGGCAAAATCGCTCCAGATCCTGGAATCGGACGCGGTCACCGTCAAGGCAAACGATACGGCGATGCTCAAAAAGATTGCAGAGACCGCACTGACCGGCAAAAATTCCGAAGTGTCAAAAAACCTGCTCTGCGATATCATCGTCCGGGCAATGACGTTTGTCACGGACGCTGACGGCAACGCAGACCTCGCCCACATCAACGTCGAGAAGAAGGTCGGTGCCTCGGTTGACGATTCGATCCTCATCGAGGGTATGGCGATAGCAAAAGAGCGAGGCCACCCGGATATGCCCAAATCGGTGAAGAGTGCAAAGATCCTGCTCCTCAACACTGCCCTTGAATTCAAAAAGACCGAAGTCAATGCAAAGATCAACATCTCAACGCCCGGGCAGGCACAGGCATTCCTTGACAGTGAAGGGCAGATGGTCCGCACCATGGTGGACAAGGTCATCGCAAGCAAGGCTAATGTCGTCTTCTGCGCAAAAGGCATCGACGATTCAGCACTGCACTACCTGACGAAAGCCGGCATCCTTGCCATCCGCAGGGTAAAAAAGACCGACATCGAGAACCTCTCCCGCGCAACCGGTGCAACGGTTGTCAATAACCTTGACGAGATCCGTGCACGTGACCTTGGATCGGCAGGACTTGTCGAGGAAAAGACGGTCGCAAACGATGAGATGATCTATGTCTCGCAGTGCAAAAACCCAAAAGCGGTCTCCATCATCATCCGTGGCGGGACAGAGCACGTGGTCGATGAACTCGAACGGGCTGTCCACGATGCCCTGATGGTTGTCAGCGTTGTTATCCGGAGCAAAAAGGTTGTTCCGGGTGGCGGTGCGCCGGAAACCGAACTCTCCCTGCGGCTCCGTGACTTTGCCGCATCCGAAGGCGGCCGGGCGCAGCTCTCCATAGAAGCGTTTGCCAGTGCACTCGAAATCATCCCCCGCACCCTTGCCGAGAATGCCGGCCTGGACCCCATTGACATCCTTGTCGCCCTCAAGTCCTCCCACGGGGCAGGGAAGAAGACCTTCGGCCTCGACATCAATACGGCAAAACCCGCTGATATGCTCAAGGCAGGGGTTGTCGAACCGCTCCGGGTCAAGACCCAGGCAATCTCGAGCGCAGCAGAAGCGGCGGTCATGATCCTCAGGATCGACGATATCATCGCCTCGTCAAAAGCTCCCGCACCAGCCGGCGGCATGCCTCCCGGCGGCATGGGCGGATATTAAAACACCCTTTTTTTATTGCGGAATTTTCCCGGTTTTTCTGATTCCGGATAAATCATTCCCATGACAATTCATGGTTATCACGTGTTGCAGGGAATCGCGAATTCCGGTTCAGGTTACCAGGATATTGGAATACCAACAGGCTTCGCTGTTAAAAAAAAATACAACCAGAATACCCGCCATGTCACGGCAAATGAGGCGGGCTGATAAAAAACCTTCATTACACCACGCTTTTTGGATCTTCATCGGAATACGACCACATTCTGGCCGATTTGAAAGGAAAAATGCGGAGTGAAAATGAATACCCTTAAAAACTGCAAGGATTATACTAGAAAATACTGCCCCTCCTCACATACCAGAACGAATTCTGAATACCTTGCCGAGTCCCACGATGATCTCTATACTCCTTGTTGATGACCAGGAAGACCTGCTTGAGATCAGCAGGCTCTTTTTGGAAAAAGACGGGGATCTTACCGTTGATACTGCGCGTTCTGCCGAGGATGCCCTCAAAAAACTCAGGACGAATGTTTATGATGCCGTCGTTTCCGACTATAATATGCCGGGGATGGACGGGATCGAATTTCTCAACGAGTTCACAGGGCTGGCACTGGACAAACCGTTCATTATTTTTACCGGAAAGAGCCGCGAAGATATCGTCATCAGGGCCCTCAACAGCGGTGCCGATTTTTACCTCCAGAAAAGCGGGGATGCAAAAAGCCAGTATGCCGAACTCAAGAACATGGTGCACCAGGCGGTCATGCGCAGGCGGGTGGAAGAGGCCCTCATCCGCTCCGAGAGCAATCACCGGACCGTTGTTGAATGCCTTGATGATTCCATCTATATGGTGGATAAGAACTGTCGTTACCTTTTCATGAATGCCTACCACCAGAGGCGTCTTGGTATCACTGGAGAGAAATACGAAGGACGTGAGTATCGTGAATTCCACACCCTGGACGAGACCACCCGGTTTGCCCGTGCCGTCACGCAATGTTTTGAGTCCGGAAAATCCCTGCAGGACGAATACACCCGTGACGGCAGATGGTTTGTCCGTCGCCTGAGCCCGGTAAAAAACGATACGCTTGAACGGGTTTTTGCTGTTACGGTTATTTCTGCAGAGATAACCCGGGATAAAAAAATGGAAGAGGCGCTCAGACTCGCCAATGAAAATTACCGGATCATTGTGGAAGCAACACAGGACTCCATCTACACGGTGGACACTGACGGGAGATACCTGTTCATGAATTCCCACCACAAAAAGCGACTCGGGATTAACGGGGACGGGTATCTGATGAAATCCTATAGCGATTTCCATACTCCCACCGAGAACAGCGTTTTTTCTGATGCGATCCGCCAGGTAATCGAGACGAAGCACCCGCACGAGGATACCTACGTGCGGGACAACCGGACTTTTCACCGTAGGATGTATCCTGTCTTTGGGGTCTCCCGGGACATGGTCAGGTCCGTTTCGGTAATCTCAATTGAAGTCACGGGGATATAGCCGCAAACGCGTGTATCCATAATCTGCACACAATCCGGACCACTCATATGTCGTGGAAAGGATGCTAAAATCGCATTTCATCCCGTGTTTATCTCCGGATTTTGGGGTTACCAGGAACCGGGGATGCTGGGATCGTATTAATCCCAAACGATCTCCTTATGACCAGCCACACGCTATACAAGAAGAGATGAAAGAGGACACCCGCTGGAAACTGCAGGCCGGCCTTGTTCTGCTGACCCTCTCCCTTGCCCTGTATATTGTCCATTTTTCCATCTTCCAGGACCGCCACCACCTGCTCATCTTCCTTGTCGGCGACCTCGCGTTTGTCCCGTTCGAGGTCTTCATCGTCACGCTCCTCATCGACCAGATGCTGGAGTCCCGGGAACGACGGAAGCGGATGGAGAAACTCAACATGGTAATCGGGACGTTCTTTTCCCATCTCGGCACCCCGCTCCTCGCTGCCATCGCCTGTTCCGATCCGGACATCCCCGCGCTGCGGGCAGATATTTCCCGGGTTGTTGCGGGAAACGAGCACGGGGTAACGACGGTGAAAAATACCCTGCTCGCCCACCGGTGCAGCGTCTCCATCAGCAAGATTGACCTTGTGGCTCTGCGGGACCTGCTGGAGAAGAACGAGGACTTTATCCTCCGCATCGTTGAGAACCCGATGGTCTTCGAGCATGAGTCCTTCACCGACCTCATCCTTGCGGTCACGCACCTTGACGAGGAACTCCGGGCACGGGATTCGCTCACCTCCCTGCCGGCAACCGACCTTGCCCACCTCCAGGGAGACATCAACCGGGCGTACCTGCGCCTTGTCCCCGAATGGGTCAGGTACATGGACTACCTTCAGAAACACTACCCTTACCTTTACAGTCTCGCCCTGCGGAAAAACCCGTTTGATGAGAATGCCTCGGTGATCGTCCGCAGCTGAATGGCAGGGATGGGCAGGCGGGGGGTGCATGTCTGCCCCGGGGGGACAGGTAAAAAAACGAACCGGAAAAAGAGATTTTTTTAGGTCTTCATCATTTATTAAGGGTTGAAAAAGAAGGCTCATTGTTGAATGGGTAACGCAGGTATTGAATAACGATGGGGGCTGATGCCCCCATACCCCCAAAAACGATGAACGCCGCCGCCCCCGAAGGGGCGCCCCCGCGGCGGCCCCAATTCACTTTCATAGTGAAAAAAAAGAGTAGCGTATCATGATCACCGCTATCCTGAAATTCTCAATAAAAAACTTCCATTCCCCGCCATGGGTCTAAAAGACCCTGAAGCGGAAAATCCGGATATCATGCCAGCACGCAGGTGTTTTTCATAATTCGGGCGTAAAGTCTATCATTGTATATGCGTCTCCCATGAAAATGCCCCGAACCATACTTCCGGACTTAAACGCGGATCAATGATCTGCCCAGCGAGGGCCCGACGAGGCGCCCGAGCGACCCCCGAAGGGGGTGGGAATGCTCATAATATCAGGGGCATTTTCATGCTTCGGGTGTGAACGCACGTTCATGTGCGTTAATCCAGAGCATACAATGGAAATCATTCCGAAGAATTTGCGCTTTTTCCACCAGAAGTATTTCAAATCGCAACCACTGTCCAATTATCAGGCAAAAACAGATTCCTGTTCTGAACGAAAAAAAGTCGTGAAATACTCTGACCAGAACAAGAGGTTTTTTCAATTGTCCGTGCATGGTCACGGTGATTTTTCGGGAGATTTGTCGATCGGCAGAAGGTCCATCTCGCATTCCAGGGTTTCGAGGAATTGGACCAGGAACGCATGCCGCTCTTCTGCAATCTTCCGCCCGCTCGCGGTATACATGGTAGTATGGAGCCGGAGCAGTTTGTCATGGAAATGGGCGATCGCGTCGTCGATTCCCCCGCCATGCTCCCCCGCCCGCAAAAACGTCCGTGCAATACCCGGGGCACCCATGGCATCGAGCTTGTCAGCATCCGACAGGATCTCCGCTTCTAAAAATGCCGGCTTTTCCGTGCCAGTATAGCGGTGGGCCCGGATAGCCTGGGCAACCTTGGGGATACGGGGGGCATCGTAGCCAATGGAGAGAAGGAACTCTTCAGCCATCCTCGCTCCTTCCACCTCGTGCATAAGTCCTTTCTCTTTCTCGAGGGGCCGGGCGATATCGTGAAAAAGTGCTGCGGGGATAAGAATACAAAAGTCTGCCCCCTCGCGTTTCCCGATAATCCGGCACAGGGAGACGACCCGTTCCGTATGGTCCATCCCGTGGGATCCTCCCTGCCCGAGGATCCCCGCTGCATATTCGTGGATCTTTTCAAATTCAGCGTTCATCCGTCCATACTCCGAATCAGGTATTGTACCGGGTTCCGGAAATCATGATACAGCATTCATTCTCCTGCCGGGCCGGGTTTTTCCCGGCCATTTTCCCCCCACTCCCCGAAGGGGGGCGCTGCAGGGTACTCATACACCCGCATTGGAGATATGGGCAAAAAAATGTGGCGACTGTCCCGCACGATCCCAAAAAAACCTCATACGAAAAATGAGCACAGGGTATAAATGGGAAGAATCGGTAGTATCATCTGTTGCGGGACATGACCCGGTCTTGTCCGGGGGGTTCCGGATCATCAGGTTTCGGTGAACCGGATGGAATATTCCAAGAGAGAATCTGCCCGAAAATGGCAAAAGAATGTCCAGTCAGTACTCGTGTTTACCCTTCTTGCTCTCACCCTGACCGGTATACCGTCGTCAGCGGGTTCGGATTCTCCCAACCAAGAGTTCGCGGTTCTTGTCCTGAACTCCTATCACCCGGAATTTATCTGGACCAAGAGCCAGTCCGAAGGGATCATCAATACACTCAGGGACTCCGGCCTCGATATGTCCATATCCGTTGAATACCTGGACTGGAAGAACCACCCGGATCCAGAGAACCTTGAATATTTGGCCCGGATTTACCAGAACAAATACCGCGATCACCCGTTCGACGTCATACTCGTAACGGATGACCTTGCGCTCACGTTCGTCATCGATCACCGCCATGATGTGTTTGGTGATGTGCCGGTTGTCTTCTGCGGTGTAAATAATTACGATCAGGTCCCCGAAGCCGGACGGAAGAACGTTACCGGCAAGATCCAGGAGATGTCACCGGAAAAGACCATCGCCTCGATCTTCATGCTCTTCCCGTCAACGGAATCCGTCACGATCTTTTACGAGGACACGGAGACCGGCCGGGGCATAGCCGACCGGATACACAGGGCCGCAGGCACGTTTTCGGGCCGTGCTGAATTCACCTATATCACCAACATCACGTTCGATGAAATGATCGCACAAGCACGTGCCCTCCCGCCAGGTTCGGCCATTCTCAGTGCCATCACCCGGGACAGCACGGGCAGGGTAATGGACCACGAGGATGTTGCGGCACTCCTGTCCCGCGAGTCGGATGTTCCGGTCTTTGCCCTTTACGATCTTATGGTGGGGCACGGGGCAATCGGGGGAAGCGTCGTCTCAAGCGCAAAGGAGAGCCAGATAGCCGGGGATAGAGCAGTACGGATCCTCCAGGGCGTGCCCGCCGAATCGCTCCCGGTGGATTTTCATGACGCCACCGTGTATTATTTCGACCAGGCCGAGCTTGACCGGTTCGGGGTTACGGCCGGCCGCCTCCCCGCGGGCTCAACGGTTATCAACCGCCACCCGGGGATTTTGGATGAGTATTATTGGGAAGTGGTGATTGGAACAATCATCATCCTGATCCTCCTTGCCAGTGTCATCATCCTTGTCATAAATGTGCGGATACGCAAGCAGGCCGAGGCCGAGCTTCGCCAGAATATCGACAAACGGATCCTTGCAGAGCAGGAACTGCGGGTGAGCCGGGAGCGATACCACCAGCTGTTCGAATCCTCTCCGGTCTCGCTCTGGGAGGAAGACTTCTCAGCATGCAAAAAACTCTTTGATGAACTCCGCACAAACGGGGTTGACGACTTCCGGACATATTTTGCCATGAATCCCGGATCCGTACAAGAATGCGCCCGGCGCATACGGGTTCTCGATGTCAACGACGCCACGATTGCCCTGATGGGGGCAGAGAACAAAAAAGAACTCATAGCGTCACCGGCCCGGATCTTCACCGCTGAAGCATTGGAAACGTTTTCGGAAGAACTCATCCGCCTTGCGGAAGGTGCCGTGCAGTTTACCGGAGAATCCACCCAGATGACGCTGAAGGGCAGGAGGATCTCCGTCATCCTGAACCTGACCGTTGCCCCGGGATACGAGAAGACCCTGGGCCGTGTGCTGGTCTCGCTTCTTGATATCACCGACCGGAAGATAGCCGAAGAGGAACTCCACCATCAGTACCGGTTCCTCCAAGAACTCATGGATACCATCCCCAATCCGGTATTTTTCCGGGACACGCATGGCCGGTACCTGGGATCCAACCGCGCCTTTGCGGAGATGATCGGAAGGAAAGGCGAGGATATCATCGGGAAAACGATCCGGGATCTCTGGCCGGAAGACCTGGCTTCTATCTACGAAGAGCACGACAAAACTCTGTTTGCTCATCCCGGCGTGCAGGTGTTTGAATCGGTCCTGCGGGGCCGTGATGGCACCCTGCGCACCGTACTCTTCAACAAGGCAACGTTCCATGGTCCGGAAGGCACGGTCAACGGGCTCATCGGGGTCATCGTTGATATCACCGAACGCAAACGGACAGAGAACGGCCTGCACCAGGCAACCAGGAAACTGAACCTCTTAACCCAGGTGACCCACACGGACATCCAGAATGCCATATTCTCCCTTGCCGGGTATGTCGACCTTGTACGGCGGGGATGCCCGGACCCGGGCGTGCAGCATTACCTGGACAAACAGGCGATTATTGTAAAAAGCATCTCAGAACTCCTCCTGTTTGCTAAGAATTACCAGGATCTGGGCCTGCGACCCCCGGTATGGCAGAATGTAAAGCAGGTTTTCATCCTTGCCATCTCGCACATTGATATCTCCGGAATCCAGCGGGAGATCCAGGTCGACGGGCTGGCGATCTATGCCGACCCGCTCTTAGAAAATGCCTTCTTCACGCTGGTCGAGAACTCCCTCCGTCATGGGAACACGGTTCATGCAATCTCCCTCCGGTACGTGCAGGAAACAGAATCGCTCACGCTCATCTACGAGGATGATGGGGACGGGGTTCGACCGGAGATGAAAGAGCACATATTCGAGCGACGCTTTGAAGAAAAGAAGGGGCTCGGCCTGTACCTGAGCCGGGAGATTCTTGGCATCACCGGCATCACCATCCAGGAGACGGGTGATTTTGGCAGGGGAGCACGGTTCGCGATCATCATCCCGAAAGGTAACTTCCGGTTCATGAGCCATGATGCAACACCGTATGATACGGGGGATTCACGCTAATAGAAAAAGAAATTCCCCCATGGAGGGCATAATGGGGCGTTTCCGGATAAAAAATCCGCCCTGCCAATAATCCGCTGATGGTTTAAAAACCCTGGCCGGTCCCGGGCACACGCTAAAAACCAGGCCGGATCAGAGATAATTATTCTTCTTCAACCAGTCTGCCTGCGGGGGCAGGTAGCGGTAGATGATATCGCACTTTTCGTCCTGGAAACTCCATGGCACAACAATGATGATGTCACCCTCGCGGATCCACGCCCGCTTCTTGATCTTGCCCTTGATCCGCCCCATCCGTTCAACGCCGTCCATGCAGCTGACACGGATGTGGTTTGCGCCCATCATCAGTTTGGCGCAGGCGAACTGTTCGCCAAGTTTCTTCTTTGGCAGCCGGACGCGGACAACCGGGGTTCCGTCGGGATTGAATTCAGCAGGTGCTCCAGAATTTCCAGGTTTTTTTACATGATTGTTAATCAGGCACAACTCCAATACATTAATAAAAGGGCGTCAGGAATGATGAATGTATGTATTGAGATTGCCGCATATCCTGGCATTACGGGGCAGAGTCGCGAAGCTGCGCCCCAAGCCAGGGTAAAAAGTCTTTTTTCCGCGACATAACGCCATCGAGACGGACGGGCAGTTCCCGCCCGAAGAGCGCGAGTACGAGCGCCGGATCAGCATCGCCATACACGTCACTTGCATTCTCGATTACACTGGTGAACAGGGCGAGGACCAGGTCAAACGAACTTCCCTTTCGCACCCGCACCACTTCCTCAGCGAGAGCAGCATGCCGGTCCCGGCTCCAGGCAAGGGAGGGGACCATCACCTGCGCAATCAGGATTTTTTTGTCAGCGATCAAGAACTCCTTGGTATCCCGTACGAGGAGATCGGCAAGCGGGGTGCCGGTAAGGTCCATGCCCCGTTCGAGCAGGGTGGCACCCAGTTCTTCCCTATCAATGCCGGCAAGTCCGGCAAGGAACGCTGCAGCCTTGCGATCATGGTGCGTTGTCGTTGACATGCGCAGGGCAAGGGTGTCGGAGAGTATTCCCGAGAGGAGGACGCCTGCTATGCCCGGCGAGGGGGCAAGGCCGGACTCCATGAATTTCATCGCGATGATGGTCGAGGTGGCACCGACCGGGTCGTTGAAGAACTTCACCGGTTTTAACGTGGTGATCGGGCTTAAGCGGTGGTGATCGATGATCTCCACGATCTCTGCTTCCCCGATCCCGTCAACCGCCTGCGACGCTTCGTTGTGGTCGAGGAGGATGACCTGGCGGCGCACATCGTCAAGCAGGGTTGTCCGGGTCAGGACGCCGGCAAGCCTGCCATCCGTGGAGACAACGCAGGCAGCCCGGAACTTCGAGCCCGAGACCACCTTGCGGGCGTGGGCAAGGGTATCGGCAACCGTGAGCACGGGCACGCCGCTCTCCATCACTTCGCGGGCAGGAAGCGAGAGGTTGATCATCCTGCCAACCCCGAATGCATCGAGCGGGGTTTTCAGCACCGTAACGCCGCTCTCCTGTGCTGCCATGGCCACCCGTTCCCCGGCCGGCGCCCCGCCTGCGATGATAAGGCACGCGATCTTGGCAGAGATGAACGCCAGCTGGGCAGGTTCGTCGTCCCCGACAACCGCGATGTCCTTTGCCGTAACCCGGGAGAGCGTGATATGCAGGGCATCGATAGCGATATGGACCCTGCCTTCAAGGACATCATGGGCTGCCACGACGATCTCTGCGCTCAGGATCCGTGCCAGGGTTTCGACCGGCACCGGGGTCACAGTCAGTTCTGCGAGGTGGATCTTCTCTAAGTATGCTGCAGCAAGGGCATGCTCGCCCACCATCCCGACCGGTTTTCCTGCCGGATCGGTGATAACAACATTCCGTATCCCTTCCTTTGCCATGAGGGTTGCAACATCCACCGTGGGAACATCCCCCGTCAGGGAAAAGACCGGCTTGTAGGTGATGTCCGAGAGGCGGGGCTCAACGGACGGGATGAAGACCGGGCTCTCTGTCCCGAACCGCTCCAGCATGTACCGCGTCTCCGGGTTCAGTTCCCCGCACCGGGCCGGAACATATTTTTGCGGCTCGGAGCGGTTGAGGAAATCCGCATACCCGATAACGCTGGCGATGCTGTCCGTATCGGGATTTTTGTGGCCGAAGAGATAGACCTGGTTCATGGGTACCTGTTCCTCCTTTCGTTCGTGTATACCCGGTTTGACGCGGGACAACATAAGGTACGGCAGGAGGGGGAAGGAGGGCACCCGCTCCTTTCGTCCTGCCAGATCCACACGGTTTTTCAAAAAATGTTTTGTCGAAATCCTCATTCCGGAAAAATAGTACCCCCCTTACGCCAACCCTGCCCCCAAGGGGGCGGGGGCGTATGCGATGCCTCCACACTACCTGTACAGGACACTCCAGACAAAATTGTTTCACAAAAACAAAATTGAGGCCGCCGCGGGGCGTCCAAACGGGTGCGGCGGCAAACATCGTTTAGGGGGTTTGGGGGCATCAGCCCCCATCATCATTTCTAAGGATTTCTCCAGCGCAGAAAAACCCGATTGAGGCCCCCACGGGAGCTTCCGGTCGGGAATTGCTGCAGCCATCGTTACGGAGGTATGGGGACAGTTTGCCACCATTATTATGGTAAAAAATCTCCTGAACAAAAATCACAACCGGAACCCCGGCCGCTCATCGAAAAGATTCTGGTACAGCGAACTGAAGAGCGCGATGTACTCGGCTGCCGGAGGGGTGGATACATACCGGGTCCTGCCTTCATCGGTTGTCGCCGTCAGGTACTCCTTTCCGGTCAAAAACCCCAGGTACTCCTGCCCCGTCTTCGAGTTCAGGTCACACCGGTTGATAATCGCGGTGAACGTGCGGGGGGTTTTGCAGTACACGAGGATCTCCCAGTAGATCTCGTAAACGGTCCGTCGTCCGCTCATTGGTCATCCAGCCCCAGCGTCTTTTTTAATGCGCATTCCGATGCTTCGATCTCTGCGATACGATGGTTCCATGCCATGGCGAACTTCGTGAAATAATACGAGGAGAAGAGACTCAACATCGCGATTGCAAGGGTGAGGCACTGGGCAAAAAGCGTAACCTGGCTGTTCAGGGTAAAGGAGAAGCCGGATGACGTGAGGGAGAGTGCTTCAAGGCCGGTCACTATCCCAAGGACAAAGACACAGAACCCGCAGAGCGGGCCAACCAGAATTACCGTACCAAGCTTCTTTCTAATCTCCCGGTAATAAGCGGTCATCTGCACGATAAGGCAGGTGACGCGGTCATCCGTGATCGCCGGGCCGTCTCTGTCGATCTTGTCTTTGATGGCCCTGAGGCCCCGAAAAATCCCGAGCGTGACGTGGAGTACACTTACCCCGAGCCCGAAGCAGACCATGGCGATCGCCCCGGCGATCACCCGGAGTTCGGGGGATACAAGGTATGCCGTGAGCCCGAGTATTGCTGCGATAATGTACACTATTCCGGCTGCGATGGCAATGGCACCAATAATTAGGTTCGTAGACGTTACGAGCGAGAAGTGCCGGATCTCTTTTTTGAACTGGATGAGTGCCTGTTTTTCCACATTATTCACCGGCTTATCTGTATTTTGGCGTTCTGCAAATAAAGAACAGGAAACTATGATACGTGTTTTCCCGCTCTTAAAAAAAAACCCGTGGCCCGGGCGCAGGTACTTAATTTCCCGGGCGCCAATACTCTACCACAGGTGAACCCATGTCCAAACGGGCAGTCGACATGACATTTCAGGCAATCTATACGCTGACCGATCTCCGCGTCCTCCTCCGCGAGACCGCACCGGCGCACGAGTTTGATGAGAAACAGAAAGCACAGGCACAGCGCCTCTTGGAGAACCTCGAGCGGCAGGTGGGCTCGCTGAAGCAGGAGATGCTGAAATGAGGTGCGGGCATGGCATCGAGGCCCGGCAGGTGGACGAACTCTTCATCAACATCGACCCGATCCAGGCGGCCGGCCGGCTCACGGGCGACGCGATGAAGGCTGTGATCGCGTACGGGGACGGGTACTCGGTCTGCGACAACTGCCGCAAGCCCAACCGGCTTGATTACATTGCAAAGCCCCCGATAGCAGAGTTCCACAAGGACGTGGCGAAGTGGCTGAACATGGACGCGGTCCGGACCGTGCCCGGGGCCCGGCGCGGGTTCCAGGCGGTTGCCAATACCTACGTGAACAAGGGCGATCCCGTTCTTTTGACCGCGCTTTCGCATTACACGGAGTTCATGGCCGTCGAGGAGGCCGGGGGGATCGCCCGGGAGGTGCCGGTCGGGGATGACAAGCTGGTCCGGACCGACGCGGTTGCGGCAAAGATCGAGGAAGTTCGCCGGGAGTTTAGCCGGGCGCCCGTCCTTGCGTTCATCGATCACGTGGACTACCAGTACGGCAACCTCCACGATGTTTGCGGGATCGCAAAAGTGGCGCACCAGTACGACATCCCCGTGGTCTGCAACGGGGCTTACACCGTCGGCGTCCTGCCCGTTGACGGGAAGGCACTTGGCGTGGACTTTGTTGTCGGGTCTGGCCACAAGAGCATGGCAGCGCCTGCCCCGTCAGGCATCCTTGCGGCAACCGCCGGGCGGGAAGGCGAAGTCTTCCGCACCACGACAATCGAAGGCGACGTGACCAAAAGGAAGTTCGGGATCAAGGAGCCGGAGATGATGGGCTGCACGCTGATGGGCGTGACCCTTGTCGGCATGATGGCCTCGTTCCCGCACGTGAAGGAGCGGACGAAACATTTCGATACGGAGCTTGCAAACCACCAGATCGTGATGGATGCGCTCCTCTCCATCGAAGGGACGACGTGCCAGTCCGAGTACCCGCGGAAGCACACGATGACCCGGGTCAACACCATTGCATCGTTTGACAAGGTAGCAGAGACGCACAAGAAACGCGGGTACTATCTCCAGAGCGCACTTGAAGAACGGGGCATCACGGGTATCATTCCCGGCGCAACCAAGGTCTGGAAATTCAACACCTACGGCGCAACCCGGAAACAGGCAGAGCACCTTGCCCGCTCGTTTGTGGAGATTGCACAGGAGAACGGGCTTTCGGTGAGAGAGAACGCACCATCACCGTAGTCGTCTCCAGCATCAGGAACCTGGCCGGAACAGCGACATCCTTTTTTCCCCTGCGGCCAATGTCCCACCAGGGAAGCCTTGTGAAACAGAAATTCCCGTTTCTGATATCCGTACCCCATGGCGGCACAGAAGTCCCCCGGTGCGTGCGTCCGTTGATCCACCTGACCGGGCAGGATCTGCACTATTACAGCGACCCGCTCACACCGGTCATTTACGGGTACCGCAACCGGGTTCCCGCGTATATCGATACGCGGATATCCCGCATGGTCGTTGACCTCAACCGCCCCCCGCTGCCACTGCCGCTCCGCAACCCCGACGGGATCATCAAGCTGCGGACCATCGACGGCACCAGGGTCTGGCGATCCGGGCAGGTCCCGGACATCCGCCTCATCCACCAACTGCTCCTGGAACACTACTTCCCCTACCACCAGAAGATTGACGAGCTGATTGACCGTCATCATGTTATTGCAGCATTCGACTGCCACACCATGCTGCCGTACGGGTCCCTGCACCAGAAAGACGCCGGAAAAGAGCGCCCGAAAATCTGTCTGGGCAACAACGGCGACCGCCATGGACGGGCAAAAAAGGGGAGCATCGCGACCTGCAGCAAGGAGTGGATCGCCACCCTTGCCGGTCTCTTTGCCGACGAGTTTGGCGGGAACGGGGCGGTTGCCATCAACAATCCGTTCTCCGCCGGCTTCATCGCAAACGCACACTACTGGCGCAAAGGAGTCCCGTGGGTCCTTATCGAGGTTAACCGCTCGCTGTACGAGGCGGATCCCCACGCTGCCATACCGGACCGGAACGACCGGAAACGGGCTGTTGCACTGCGGGAAAGGATATGGAAGGTGCTGACGACCTTCGAAGGCTGCATCAGCTGATGTCGCGGTGAAAATTTGGCAAAGAGAATGTGGATATAAAAAGGGTATAGTACCCATTTTAACTACCAACTCGTTAAGGAAATTTCGAGAGAAAATGCGATTAAAATCGAGTTCCAAAATTCAGATCAAAAAAGTGTTCCCGCTGATTGACTTAAGCCACTGACGCTCCAGGGGATTCGCCCCGCCGCTATGGCGCCCCGGTTGCGATGATGTTTATTTCCATGTTCGAGCATCCTAGTAATTGAGAGGAATCGCATGCGCCCCCGCCCCCTTGGGGGCAGGGCTGGCGCAAGGGGGTATTCACATTCGAGCAGGAAATTAGTCGCTGAAATGTGACTATACCTATAAAAAANNGCATCAGTCCGGCCAGCGACCGTGCTGCCCGCCCTTTTTCAGCGCAGGGCACCGGGTGAAGTGGGTCTCGCCCCAGACCCACGGCTGGTAATGCCAGCACATCTCGGGTTTTACCGCATGGATGCCGCAGAGGTACCGCGCCTTTGCAACACGGCGCAGGAACGGGCAGACGGTCACGTAATCGCCGGTCTCCGGGTCGCGGAGCTCAAACGCGATCACGTCGCCCAGATCTTCTGCAGAAAGCAGCGTGCAGGAGAGCGGAGCGCCGTGCTCCCGGAATGCGACAAACCACCGCAGGATATCCGTTCGCCCCTGCTCGATCCAGACATACACGTTCTCCCGCGTGGGGGTGATGCCGGGCCCGAATACCCGGCAGCAGATACCGCACTGCTCGCAGGGCTCGTCCTCCGTGACAACGGGTTCATCCATCGCTAATCCACCAGTATGTTGACCTGCTGCGGGTAAAGGGATTGTGGGATTTTTGGCCGGCATACCGGCTTGGGCAGGGCAGTTTCGGGTGCCCGGTTCGTGCAGCAGCCATCCCATAAAAATAAACCCGATGCCGGCAACCATGGATCATGAGCCTTTCACAAGAACAGGTCGCCGGTGTCATGGCGGCCATGGACACGTACGCATCGGCATACAAAAAGGGCGACATCCGCGCAATGGCGGCAGTATTCTCACCTGAAATCTGCGGGTTTGGCAGCGGGCCGGACGAGATCATCCGGGACCATGCCGGTTTTATCCGGCAGATCCGGCGCGACATGGAACAGGCAACCGTCAACGATGTTGAATTTTCCGCCACAACGATCCACGGTGACGGCAGGGTTGCATGGGTCATGACCAACTGCACGATGACCTACACGGTCTTTGGATCGGGGAAGCAGACCCTGCAGGGCCGGTCAACCATGGTGCTGAAGAACACCGGCAGCCGGTGGCGGATCGAGCAGATCCACTTCTCGATGCCCTATGGCGGACAGACCACGGGGCAGTCGTTTCCCGGCGCGTGAAGGACAGCCGGGTCCTTTTTTTGGTATCGTCATATCTCCGGAATTTTTCTTTTCCATGTTCCGGAGGACGCGCTCGTAACGTCCTTGTGGGGAGATGCTCGCAATTCGCTTCTGGAGAAACGCACATGAATGGGCGTTCACACCTGAACGATGAAAATCACTTGGATGCTGGCAGGATACGAGGGTTTCCTACCTCATGGCCTCAATACGGCACGGCGGGGCAAGGAGGGTTTTGTTAAATGCTTGGATCACCGTAACCCGCATATGATTTTCCCTTTTTTGTAGGAAACCGAATTGAAGCCGCTGCGGGGCGCCTTTCGCGGCGGCCTCAATTTCTGTTTTGTAAAAACAATTTTTACCGGAATGTTCTGTGCAGGTAATATGGAGGCATCGCATGCGCTGTTGAGCCCCAAACGGGGGAAGGGCTGGCGAGAAGGGGGGGGTAACAACTATCCGGAAGGAGGTTTTCAACAGAGCAATGCGATCCTAATGAGCCGCTTTTTTTGTATCCCGCGCATGTTTATCTGATGTTAGCACCAATTTTCGGTTCATGATAAAATTCAACTGGGAGGCAAAACTCGCTGTTGTCCTGATCGCGATGAGCCTCGGCATCTATGCATTCAAGCTCATCTTCCTGAAAAATCCTTCAGATACCGCCAATTACATCTTCAATGCCCTGGGATTTCTCCCCATCAACGTTCTTCTGGTAACCATCGTCCTCAACAAGCTCCTTGCCATACGGTCCCGGCGGGAGCGGATGGAGAAGATGAACATGGTCATCGGCACCTTCTTTTCCGAAGTGGGAAACGACCTGTTGTCCCGGCTTGCATCGGGAGATGCGGCCATGGGCCGGCTCAAAGGCTCACTTGTGGTCAGGAGCAACTGGAGCGAGGCGGAGTTTGCAGAAGTCCGGAAAACGGTTGCGGGGTATGACTACCAGATTGATACGTCAGCAATGGACATGCCCCGGCTGGGGGAATTCCTGACGTCCCGCCGGGACTTCATGCTCCGGCTGCTGGAAAACCCCGTGCTGCTCGAACACGAATCCTTCACGAACCTTTTGCGGGCAGTCTTTCACCTGACCGAAGAGCTCCGGTGCCGGGGGGATTTTGCTTGTCTCCCTGACTCCGATTACACGCACCTTGCCGGAGACATCCGGCGCGTTTATGAGGTGCTCATCATCCAGTGGCTTGACTACATGGAATACCTGAAAAACAATTACCCGTACCTCTATTCGCTCGAAATGCGGAAAAATCCCTTCGATGCAGACGCATCGCCCGTCGTGCGGTAGTACGACATTACCGTACAATTTTCCACCCGCCGCGGACCGCCCCCCATATATTTTTCATCTTAAAAAAAGACAGGAGAATGTATGCGATCCCTCATCCTGCTCATCATTCTCTGCATCCTTGCCGGTACCGCTGCTGCACTCGTCCTTCCTTCCCTGGTGCCCGTGTCGCATTCTCCCGACACCGGTCTTGTGTACGTCAGTTCATTCGAAGGCGGGCAACGGTTCCAGGCAGGCGTTTACCCGGTCATTGTCCTCACCGGCTCGTACCGCGCAATGGGCCGGCAGTACGGCGCTTTGATGAAGACCGAACTGAACGAAGAGTATACGTTCATCATCGACTCACTTGAGAGCCGTGGCTACACGCAGGACGAGGTACGGGAGATAGCAAGGGACATACCAGCCAATTACCCGCAGCGGGTAAAGGAGATCTTTACTGGCATGGCGGAGACCTCGGGTTTGACCGAAGATGATATCGCCGTCCTCTGGTATGGCGCAATCTTCCAGCTCATGACAAAACCCCCGGTCCCGGTGTCCTGCTCCTACCTTGCCGCCTGGGGAGACTACACAACGGACGGCTCTGTCATCGTCTCCCGCAACTGGGACCTGGACGATGATGTCATGCCTTTCACGAAATGGTATGTCCTTACCGTGTACCGGCCTACGGACGGCAGCAACGCTGTCGCGACCTGGGGCCCTGCCGGCATGCGGCCCGAGACCTTCATGAACAGCCGGGGACTCTTCATTGCCGACGACAACTCCGGCCTGAACGACGCGGCAGCGGAGATTCGGCCGGAATTTATCACGGAGTTCTTCCGGTTCATGTTCGACTATTCGGACCTCAGGGCGCTGGACGCCGGTATCCGCGGGTCGAACACGGACGTTGCATGGATCGTGGATGTTGCCGGGCCGGACGGGGCCTCTGTGTACGAGAAGATGACCAACAGGACATTGCAGCGGAGCGGCGACGGGGTCATTGCCGCAGCCAACCATTTCACCGACCCGTCCTGGGGCCTCCCTGCACCTCCGGAGCACTCGCTCTTTCGCTACAACAACCTCCTCCGTCTGGCCGGGGAGGCGAAAGGTTCCATCGATGCCAAAAAGATGATGGAGATCCGCGATGTATGCCTGGAAGACGGAGGTGCGAAGTTCTGCCACTCGCTCCTCTTTGGCAGCTCGTACTCGTCCAACCACCAGGTCGTCTTCGTGCCGGAGACCCGCACGGTGTGGGTGAAGGTAATGGACCGTCCCTGGCAGGAGGTCGGGCTGGCACCGCTGTTTGGTTCCTGAACCGGGGGCAGGAGATCTTTTTTCTTAAAAGGGGCCCGGGTATACCCGGGTTTCTTTAAAAAAAGTTTGCTCTGGAGAAAACCTGATCCAAAACCGGTTGTACCGACGACCGAAAGATCTAAGGTACAGCGTCTCCCACCTTGAATGTGTGTTCAAAGGTTCAGGAGACAATTAAGAAATCAACGAGCCGGAATATCACGGTTATTTAATCGGCCATGTCTATTGTGAAGTCAACTCATCTCAACCTGTATTCCTGTAAATACTCGAAGAAAACCCATACCCAGCACCAACTGCGTGTCCTTGCTCTCTTTAGAGATTTTCGGAATCAGCATTACCGGAAATTCATTGATGATGTTGGAGAGATGGAACGGGTCCAGGAGATTCTCGGTCTGTTCGGTGATTCCTCATTTCACCATGCTCCAGAAATTCCTCTGTCGGATAAACTCTCTCTATCTTCGGTTGACATTCAGGAAAACCGTGAACCGGTTCTACACTACTGACGATATAATACCCATCAACGCTCTTGACTCATCTGGTTTCACCAGCGGTTATTGCAACCATTATTTCTCAGAAAGAACCGGTAAAATTTAAAAAACATTTCCTGAAAACCTCTATCTCGGTCGATACAGAGCTCCAGGTTATTATTGGATTTATCACCTCAAAAAACAGGACGATACCCGCCATGCCAGAAATTTACTTCGACAATGCCATAGGCTTC
>DANA01000003.1 GCA_002508495.1 Methanoregula sp. UBA276 | reverse complement strand
GCAGAGATCGAGGCTGCGCTCGGGCCGCGGGGAAAGAAGGCACTCGCCGCGCTGGATGCCGGCAGGATAAAAAAATATCTTGACTTCTTTGTCGTGGAAGGCCGGACCGGGGAGTACGTGGTGGACGAGGACTTCTGCACGTGCCGGGACTTCATGTACCGGGGCCGGACCTGCTGGCACCTCATCGCCGTCCGGATTGCGGTTGCCACCGGGAGGTTCGAGCGGGTGGATGGCTGGTATGTCGACCAGATGAAGTGAACCCCCTAATGCATTGGTGAACGGAAAAAAGCGGGGAGAAAAATTTTGCCGGCGGGGATCAAAACTCCCCAGGGAGATTACGGAAGAATCCCCACGGGCAATAATCGGGAGAACTGCCCCGGGGCTGTAACTCCATAAAGGCACACACTACTATGTGTGAATATCCCCGCACATGCTCCCGCAGATAAAATTACAACCAGCGCAATTCGCGTTCATGGGGCCCTGGCAATATTTTGCAGAGCACGCCGCGGTCTCTTTTTTGCATTCAACCATACAGCTGCTGAAGTTCTCCGGGGCAGATAGTGCCTGTTGCGCCGGCAGGTCAACGGCATAGTAATGCACGCCCGAAACCAGCGTTCCTGAAACCGCAAGACCGATCATGAACACTACCAGCCCGGCAAGCGGGGATCCTGAAACCTCTGTCATCGTATCGCCTCTTTTTAAAATCTCTTGATACTCCATGTTAGTGCCACCGGATAAATAAAGGATGGGAAACGGGAAAAAACCCCGGGGAAATTTTTGCACGACTGCTCAAAAATTTCGGCCGGAACGTCATCACGTTCGACATGATGGCGCACCATCCCTTCACCACACCAAACGAGGGGATATCCTTGAAGAACCGGATCGTTGAGATCTGCGAACAGTTCATCGCCTCCATCGGCACCGACATCGGAAAAGTGACCTGCAGGGAGAACCCGTGGATCATCACCAATGCCCGGAACGCTTGCGGTTACCGGGGGAGCGGGTTCGAGCGGGTGGATGGCTGGTACACCTGCCAGTTGAAGTGATACACCGGTTCACCGAACCTCATTAGGAAATTGACCCTGCTCCAGATTCAAGACCCTTGTTTGCCGGCATTTTTTTAAAACTGTGGTGATCATCGTTTAGCCCAAGCAGAAATTCTCTTTGCAATTCAACGGGATTGTTGTCCGATGATTTCATCCTCGCGGACAGGTATCTTCGGTGAGCGGGCAATCCCGAACAGTTGCCGGACCACGGGAATTCTCCGGACGATCTCGTAGCAGGCAAAGGTCAGCAGGATACTGAGGATCATAATTATTGCAAACTGCAGTGCCGCAGGGATTGCAAACATCAGGACATAATAGGCAATTGCCACCAGTACGCCCTGGTGGATGATGTATACCGGGTACGATGCGGCACTCATGTAGGCGGTAAAGGAATTGGTACCTTCCAGCAGGTGCCTTCCCCATCCCATGAGCGCAAGAACGCCGGTCCATCCGGTGACAACAAACAGGGGGGAATACCCCCAGAATACTTCGGGATGGCCCAGGATTATCCCGTACACCCACATCCCGCCAATCGTCAGGACCATCCATGCAGCGAGGAGGACTGCGCGGTAATCTTCCAGGCGGGCCCGGATCGCCTCCACCCCGAACAGGAAATAGCCGAACAGGAACAGGGCAAAATACGAAACAAGAGTATATCCGCTCTCATAGATACCGACAAAGTTCAGCAACCAGACCGGAACAAACAACAGAACCAGGGCCGGAAGGCTTCCGTTTTCCACCATGAGGTGAACCCGGGCTTGTCGTTGTACCAGCAGGATCACACCCAGTGCTACCACCGAGATGAGAAACAGGGAGAGGATAAACCAGAGATGGTCAACGCTGAAATCGCCCCAAATCCCGTGAAGATCCGGAAAGTTTTGGATGGAACTGAAGAAATGGACAAACGCGCCGGCGAACGTGCCGGTGTAACCGGTGTGGAATCGCAGAGCATAATAGGCAATCACGGGGCAGATGAAGACCATTCCGGCAAGGAACGGAACCAGAAGTTTCGTGAAACGTTCCTTCAGATAAACACCGGGGGTGCGCTTCTGTAACGCAAATTTCGCACTCAACCCTGCAATACAGAAGAGCAGCGGCATAATCCAGGGTTCAGAAGCGACAGCAAGACCAAGTGCTGCCGTGGATGGGGAATCAGAAGAAACATAGTAGCCGAACCATCCTTGGGAGAATATGAATGCGGTGTGGATCGGGAAGAGCATCAGGATACACATCCACCGCAGATTGTCAATGTACAATAACCGCCCCATGCTCTCATCTCTTAGGATTCTTTTCAATGAAGAGTATTGTGTATTTATTCCTCGAAAAGGCCGGTTCATTGGATAGACCCCAGATGAAAGGGGGAAAATCCGGGCAGTCCAGAAAATGCCCGCAAAGGAGGATCCTGGCCATCTGCCACTTCTCTCATTACTCAGGATTGCATCGATTGCATTCACCCCCTAAACCCGGAAATTATCTGGCAGAGTCTTTGTGAAGGTTTCCCTGAATTTCCCTTACCAGAACAGAAGAATTCCGATCTGTCCCGCCATCAGCCGGTTTATCCCCCTAAAATACATACTCTAATTACCGTTCGTAACCAACAATACTGACGATTGTGTGATCGCCCATGCTCGAAGAGGAATATCAGCTCGATTATTTTAAGACCCAGGGGTTCATTCGGAAGATCTGCAAATCCTGCGGATCGGCCTACTGGACCCGCGATCCGTCGCGTGAGACCTGTGGGGACGCACCCTGCGAACCCTATACGTTCATCGGCAACCCGATCTTCCGACCCCATACCATCGATTCCATGCGTGAGGCTTACCTCTCCTTTTTTGAAAAAGAGGGGCATACGCGGATCGAACGCTATCCCGTGGTCGCCCGCTGGCGCGATGACATTTACTTAACCATCGCGTCCATTGCAGATTTCCAGCCGTTTGTGACCAGCGGCGTCGTTCCGCCGCCGGCAAACCCGCTCACCATCTCCCAGCCATGCATACGGTTAAACGACCTCGACTCGGTCGGAAAATCCGGCCGGCACCTCACCACGTTCGAGATGATGGCGCATCATGCCTTCAACACGCCGGACGAGGAGATCTACTGGAAGGACCGGACCGTTGAGCTCTGCGACCAGTTCATCGCGTCCATCGGCGGCGACATCACGAAGGTGACCTACAAGGAGAACCCGTGGATCGGTGGCGGGAATGCCGGCCCGAGCGTTGAAGTGCTCATTGGCGGCCT
>DANA01000129.1 GCA_002508495.1 Methanoregula sp. UBA276 | reverse complement strand
TATCCCAACGAGTTCACGGCTTCGATCGGGACGGCCGGCGCGGTGGACACGGTCCGGAACACGGGCGAGCAGTTCTACCGGATCTCGACTTCCACCGGAACCGTTGTTGCAACCGTCCAGAAAGTCGACGGGTCCGGCGACCTCATGACGGTCGAGTTGTTCAAGGACGGCGAGCTGGTCGCAAAACGGATGACCACCGCCCCCAAGGGTATCATCGAGATCCAGGAGAGCTTAAAGCCGCCCGAGACCCCGACTCCCGCCCCCACGACCGTTCCGACAACGGCCATTCCCGAGACCACGGGCAACAGTACCGCAACAAACCAGACCGCGGGCGAATAAGTTCTCCCGTGGCGGATCACGTTTTCCACCTTTTTTTCCAACAACCGGCGTTCAGGGATATCCGGGAACCGGTACCTTACCGGAACATTGCTGAAACGAAAAACCGGCTGCGTGCGAACCAATCCCTACGCGGGGTTCTGGATAAACCCGTACGGGCTTTTTTTTAAATCGGCTGTACCGGCTCTGACCACGCTTCCTGCCAACATACCAGAGGAAGTTCGCAACACAGTCCCAGGAAATCCCGGGCAGGAACAAAATGACACCGGTTGGTCGTTCACCCCATCGTACTTGAGGATAATTTTATACCCGTGAACGCGATGATACTGTTCCAAAAGAGGTGGTCCCGGTGAAATACATCCAGATACTGGTCTTTGTCATCTGCATCGGCATGCTCGTCCTGCCGGTTGCAGCCGCAAACGAGAATGGGAAAAATCCGGCAGCAGGATCCGGCCCTGCGGTTTCGGGCACGATCCTGCCACAAGGTACACGAGGTGCGTCCGGTGCGGCGGAAATCCCTGCCGGGCCGGTGCAGGAAGCGGTGCGTCAAGAGCAACGGACTGAACAGGAAGCAGGATATGAAGTCCGGAACTGGACCGGGGCCGGTCCCGGTGAACCAGCCGGGTCAATGCCGCCCGGCCAGAACCTCACCCGGGCCCGCGAGGCAATCCGGCTGGAACGCCAGCAGATGAATGCAACGCTCCAGGCAGCAAACCTCCCGGACCAGCAGCAGAATGCCAACCGGAACGAGGTGCGCCTTGCCGTTCACACGCTCCTTGCGCTGGGAAATATATCCGGGGGGATCGGTCCGCAGGTGTCCGTGATTGCCCAGGAGTTCAATAACTCGGTGCAGGCTACGTGGCAGTATGAAGAACGTATCCAGAACCGGAACATTCTCAGCCGGCTGTTCTTTGGCGGCGACGAGGCTGCTGCAACCGGGTTGAACGATCTGGCGGTCCAGAACCAGAACCGCATCCGCGAGATCGAGCAGCTGATGAACGCATCTGACCTTGAGCCCGAAACCCGCCTTATGCTCGAAGAACAACTCCGGATCATGGAGCAGGAGAACACCCGGCTGGAGCAGGTGGCACAGGCAGAGCAGGCGGACCGGGGATTGTTTGGCTGGATTGGCAGGTAAGACCGGTCACCCGGTCAAATCCCCGCCGGTCTATTTTACGGGCTCCCGCAGCGGTTTTTCCGCGATCCTTTGTCCAAAAGGGAATAAAAGGGCAGATTTTCCAGTAGTATCTGACCTCCGATAGCCAGAATATTCCCAACCTGCCGCTATTTCCGGATCTGTGACCGATAATTCGCGAAAAAGGACCACCCGGAAAAATCCTGATCTTCAAAATGAGCCCTGATTCGAAAAAGGAGCCCAATCTGAAGAGAACATTGTTCCGGGACAGCGTCCCTCCCCCGGGGGGGAGTGCACCGACGAAAAACGGTGCAGAGAACGGGCAATGGATCCTCACGTGTGGGGGACAGACCATCCTGCGGGAATTTTGTTGTACGGCCAGTGCGTGATTTTTATTGCAACATCGCGATCCGGATCGCGATTGAAAACCGTTCCGGAAAAAACGGGATCCGTTTTTCATTTTTTGATCGATCCGCGTTTTTTTGGAAAAAAACGCTCCGCGATTTTTTTATGAAAAACGGATCGCGATTGGAATGCCTGCCCGCGAGTTCGGTTGTCGTCGTGAAGGGTGCCGGTTCATGTGTACACATGTAGTTAACTTTTCACAACCGGATCGCGTTTTTTATTTCAAAATCGCTCCGCGTTTTTTCCGGCAAAATCGATCAGCGTTTTTCATTGTAAAATCGCGATCACGATCGCAATTGAAAATCGTTCCGGAAAAATCGGGATCCGTTTTTTTATTGAAAATCGATGAGCGTTTTTCACTTCCCGATCGCGATCGTATGAAAAAACGTATCCTGAACTTTAGGGGATTCTGACCAGAATAGGAGATGCTGCTATGGGGATTCGAACCCCAGTCGTCGGCGTGAAAGGCCGACATGATTGGCCGGACTACACTATAGCAGCGCGTGCTCTATCTAATTTCTCGCACCGTCATAAATAGGTTATGGAGAGCGCACACGGGCAGGACGACTCCCGGATAAAGAAAAAGTATTACCGGACCGGGCATGGCATCCCGGTTATTTGTGAATAGGGTGTCCTTCCCGTTCGGTGATGGGCTTGAACGCAGCAGCCAGCTGCCGGAAGACCGGCCCCGGCTTGCCCGTGCCGATAGTGCGGCCATCGACCCATACGATGGGAGCAACTTCCGCCGCGGTGCCCGAACAGATCAGCTCATCGGCCGTATAAAGGTCGAAATACCCGCAGTTCTGCTCGCGGACGGTGATGCCGAGCGACTGGGCGATCTCGAGGACGACAAGGCGGGTCACGCCCCGGAGGTTGTTCAGCGTGGGCGGGACAATGATCTCGCCGTTCTTGACAATGTACAGGTTGTCGCCCGATCCTTCCGAGAGGTACCCGTTGGTATCAAAGAAGATCGCCTCGTCGCCGCCCTTGTAGTTCGCCTCGATCTTGGCAAGGATGTTGTTCAGGTAATTCAGGCTCTTGACATTCGGGGGCAGGCACTCGGCCGGGTTGCGCCGGACCGAGACTGTCACGGCTTTCAAGCCCTTCTCGTACAGGTCGCCGTACATCGCGCCCCAGGTCACGGCAATGATGATGACCGATGGCTTCGGGCACTTGCGCGGGTCAAGGCCGAGATCGCCGACACCGCGGGTGATGATAGGCCGGATGTAGGCATTGTCGAGCTTGTTCCTGCGGAGCACCTCGCAGATAGCTTCGGTCATCTCCTCTTTTGAGATCGGCGGTTTGATATCGATGGTCTGGGCAGAATCATACAACCGGTCGATGTGCTCTTTTAAGCGGAAGACCCTGCCGTTGTAGGCCCGGATCCCTTCAAAACACCCGTCGCCATAGAGGAACCCGTGGTCGAAAACCGACACTTTCGCCTGGTCCTCCGGCAGGTACTTCCCATCATAATAAATTATCATAATCTTTGTTGGGGTGGCCGGGGTTTTGTAGTTTTTTCTTTTGATTGGCTGAACCAGCATTTTTCCAAGCGTGCTGCAATCTGGTGCACCAGCACAGAATGTTATTATACGATCCCGGTTATTAACTCAAAACAACAGACTCCACCACCATCCCAAAGAAGGATCAGGGACTTTCATGACAGAGAAGAAACCAGGGCTTTTTACCATTGGCGATACGGCGCAGGGAGATATCTTCCGCACGGTCTTTGAGCGCATCCAGACTGCCATCATGGTCATCGACCCGGAGGCCCACCGGATCGTGGACGCAAATCCCTTAATGGAGTCCCTGACGGGCCTTTCCCGGGACCAGATGCTCGGGAAAGGCTGCCAGGAGTTTGTCTGCCCCGCAAAATGCGGCGAGTGCCCGGTCACCGACCTGCGGAAGAATATCATAAATATCGAACGCGAGGTCATCAATGCCCGGGGCGAGCGGGTGCCGGTCTTAAAGACCGTTGCAAAGGCGATGATCGGCGGCCGGGAATACCTCATCGAGAGTTTTACCGATATCACCGACCACAAGGTGGCCGAAGAGCGGCAGCTCGCCCTCATCGCGTACCTCTCGGAATCCATCCTGCGTGCAAAGAAACCGCTGGAGCTGATGCAGAACGACTTTATCCGGATAGCACAGGGTGCGGCAAGCGGCGATTATGATGCCGAGGACATCCGGATGCAGCTGGTCGCGCATGCCCGAAACCTTGAACAGATCACAAAAAACCTCGAGGAACTCCAGGCAAAGGCCATCGGGGGCCGGTCATCAGAGGTCCCCGAAGAATTCCGGGATTTTTTTTTAGGGAAGTGACCCCGCGTGGAAGGAGCAGCAGGAACTCATGATGCAGAGGAAAGCATGCTCTGCCTTATCGTGGCACAGGCTGAAAACGTCCATGACATGAACCTGGCAGTCATGAAAAATATTGTCAGGAGCAGCTGTACTCCCCTGATCGTGACCGTGAACAAGCCCCAGAAGGTCCTGGTCAAGATGTATGGAAAGGAGGGGATACCGCCGGAATCGTATTATGTAGTCGATGCCGTGACCCAGTACTCGGGTGGCGAATGCCCGCCCTCTCCCCGGATCCGGTACGTCAATAATCCGGCAAACCTAACCGACCTTGGCATTGCCATAACCGAGACCCTCAAAAAGATGCCGGCAGGCAAAAAATGCATCCTGTTCGACTCGGTAAGCATGCTCCTCATCCACATGCCCTCCGCCACCACCTCAAAATTTCTGCACTTCGTTGTCAACAAGCTCAAGCTTGACGACATCCACGGCATCTTCCTCTCTGTTGAAAAAGGCCTGGATCCGGTCGTCATGTCCCAGATGAGCGCCTTCGTGGACCGGGTCATGGACTATGACGATGTGGTAAAAAAACCCTGCCTGCTGTAGCGGCCCGGGCAGGGCACGGGTTTTTTTACGCATCACGCGGTCTTCCGGCACAGATCTACGAAATGCCGGAACATCCCGGCGCTTGCAACCGGGTGCAGGTGGGTGTAACTCCCGAGCGTGTTGCTGATTTGGGCACCGTCAAGGTTGTCCCGGATCCCGATCCCGCGGGTGAGACGGTACGCAAACTGCGTATCGCGGTCGAGGGTCACGGAGGAGTAGTGGAACTCGTGGCCGCGGAACGGCCCGGGCCCGAGCGGCGAACTTGCAGCCGATGTCCCTTCAACGTAACTCACCACCCGTTTTGCCGGAATCGAAGTCTTTCCGCGAAAAACCCCGCACATCCGGGCAGATTTCTCATCCTTTCGCCCCTGCCACCCGGGAAGGAGGGTCATCTCTTCGGTCAGGTACATCAGGCCGCCGCACTCGGCATAGACGGGCGTGCCGTTCCGGGAAACTTCCCGCACTGCTCCGCGCATCCGGTCGTTCCTCTCCAGTTCGTCAAGGAAGAGTTCCGGGTAGCCACCCCCGATGATATACCCGTCCGCATCCGGCAGCGCATCGTGGACCGGGCTGAACGGGACATACTCTGCCCCGCAGGCATGCAGCTGGTCGAAGAGATCGGCATAGTAGAAGTTGAACGCTTCATCCAGCGCCACACCGATCCGTACGTCCCGGTCCCCCGGGATCGCGAAGAGATCGCTTGTGGCCGGGGCAGGAGGCACCTTGTCCATGAGGGATACGAAGCGGTCGAGGTCAACGTATTTCCCGATAAGGTCCGTGATGGTGGTGATCCGCGCATCGAACCCGTCCCGGCCGCTCCCTTCGCGGTACGGGACAAGACCGAGATGGCGCATGGCAAGGTGCATCTCCTCCATCCGGGGAATGGCACCGATGACCGGTACCCCGCAGTGGTGCTCGATGGCCGTCTGCGCCTTTTCCCGGTGGGAACCCCCCCGGATATTGTTGAGGATGACCCCCGCGATCCGGACGCCCGGGTCAAAGGACTGGAACCCTTTGACAATCGCCGCAGCGCTCCGCGTGATGCTCTGGGCCGAGACCACGAGCACGACCGGAATATCCAGCGCCTTTGCAACTGCTGCCGTGCTGCCAACATCGGAGAGTGCCTCGGCCCCTTCATACAGGCCCCGCACCCCTTCAACGATGGCGATGTCCGCGTCCCGGCACCCATAGGAGAAGATATCCCGGATCTGGCCGGTCGAAAGCGTGTAGCTGTCGAGGTTCCGGCACGGCCGGCCCGAGACCGCGGTAAGGTAGGAGGGGTCGATGTAGTCCATGCCCACCTTGAAGGTCTGGACCCGGTGCTTTTTTGCAAGCAGCGCGGCAAGGGAAAGCGTGATGCTGGTCTTGCCGCTGCCGGA
>DANA01000098.1 GCA_002508495.1 Methanoregula sp. UBA276 | reverse complement strand
CGGCCCGCATCGCCCGATCGCAGACGCTTGCCATCAAGGGCCATACCTATATTGCCGCGGCAAAGAGTTTCGGTGCAACGCCGTTTTACATCCTGCGGCGCCACATCCTGCCGGATGTGCTGCCCATCCTCTTTGTCATCATCATCGGGATCACCTCGTATGCCATCATGGCCGAGGCGGGCCTTGCATTCCTCGGGCTCGGCGACCCGACTTCCAAGAGCTGGGGGATGATGCTCCATTATGCTACCAGTTTCCGGTCCATCTACTTCACCCCGTACTGGCAGTGGTGGCTCCTGCCCCCGCTCGTTGCGCTCATCGTCCTGTTGCTCTGCCTTGCGTTCGTGAGCAGGGACCTTGAGAAAGTGCTTGACCCAAGGCTCCGGGCCGGAGGAGGACTCTGATGCCGCTTCTTGAGATTAATGACCTGCACTGCCGGTACACTACCGACGGGCATACGGTGCATGCGGTCGAAGGCGTTTCGTTTGCGGTCGAAGAAGGGGAGATCCTCGGGATTGTCGGGGAGTCCGGCAGCGGCAAGACCACGCTCGCACTCTCTGTCATGCGACTGCCGGGTCCGAATGCTTCCGTCTCAGGCAGCATCGTATTCAACGGTACCGATCTTCTGGTGCTTCCCGAACCGGATATGGACAAGGTTCGGTGGAAAGAGATCGCCATCGTCTTCCAGAACAGCCTTGAGGTCATGAACCCGGTCATGACGGTCGGGAGACAGGTGATGGAGCCGATGATCCGCCACACCTGCGTGCCGGAAGCCGAAGCAGAGACGCGCTGCGCGGAACTCTTCACCATGGTGGGACTCGACCCTTCCCGGATGGCGGACTATCCCCACCAGCTCTCGGGCGGCATGCGGCAGCGGGTCCTCCTTGCCATGGCGCTCGCCTGCAAACCCCGCCTTCTTATCCTCGATGAAGTCACTTCGGCGCTCGATGCATTCACCCGCCGGGAGATCCGCGACCTGCTCTCCTCCTTACAGGAGTCCTGCGGGTACACGATGATCCTGATATCGCACGACATCACGTTCGTCTCCTCCCTTGCCTCGCAGCTCATCGTCCTATATGCCGGCCGGGTCGTGGAGAGCGGGCCGACCACGGCAGTCTTAAGCGACCCCCGTCACCCCTATACCCGGGGGCTTGTCCATGCAACGCCGGATATTTTCCTGTACAAGGACCTTTGGGGCATCCCGGGCGATGCATCCATTGCGGACGGCCACGCAGGGTGCCCGTTCTGCCGGCGGTGCACCCAGCCGGTCGCGGAGTGCTGGGAATCGGTGCCCGCGCTCATGCCCGCGGACGGCGGACGGATGATCTCCTGTCACCGGGGCGGGATCGCAACGCTCCTGAAAGCGGACGGCCTCCAGTACACGTATACCCTATCGGGCAACCGGTTGCTCCATGCGGTCGATGGTGTTGATCTCGATGTCCGCGAGGGAGAGGTCCTTGCCGTTGTCGGCCAGACCGGCTCAGGGAAGTCCACGCTTGCCCATATCCTTGCCGGGGTGCTTTGCCCGGCACATGGCGAAGTGACGTTCCTGAACGGCAAGGTCCACGGGGGCACCAACGGCAACCGGTTCCGCGGTATCCAGATCGTCTTCCAGGACCCGTTCAGTTCCACGAACAGCCGGTTTAGCGTTCTCGACGCGGTGAAAGAACCGCTCGATATCAACCGGATTGGGGACCCGGTGGAACGGGTGGACATGGCCCAGGAGGCGCTCGACCTGGTCCGCCTCCCGTGCAATGAAGAGTTCTTACAAAAGTACTGCAGCGAGCTCTCCGGGGGCCAGCGCCAGCGGGTTGCGCTTGCACGGGCTATGGTCATGCGGCCCAAACTGCTCATTGCCGATGAGATCACTTCCTCGCTCGATGTCTCGACCGCGGCAAATGTCATCCGGCTCTTAAAAGGGCTCCAGAACCGGCGGGGTTTTGCGATGGTCTACATCTCGCACGACCTCACGCTGACGCTCAAGATCGCGGACCGGATTGCGGTGATGGATGCGGGGAAAATTGTCGAGTCCGGCAATGCCCATGACGTGATGCTCTCGCCCAAAACCGAGTATACGCGCAGGCTCGTGGGTTCACGGATCGGGCTCTGCTGCCATGATCATTTTCACAACCATGACGCCGTTTAACAAAAAACCTGACAACGAGATGCGAAACATATGACTGACGAATCAAGAAACGAGAACAGCAGGTACTGGACGGAATACTGGCAGCAGGCGACCGGACGTGGGAACGCGAAGGGCGGGCCGATGCAGGCCGGGTTCTGGGACAACCGGGCCGGACAGTTTGCAAAGAAACCGGCCGGGCGCGAGGAGGATCGGCTTACGGGGGTGCTCGACCTCATCAGCCAGACCGGCCTTGATATTGACGGCGCAACGGTGCTCGACATCGGGGCTGGTACCGGTGCCCTTGCCATCCCGCTTGCAAAGATGGGGGCACGGGTGACTGCGGTTGACTTCTCTTCTGAAATGCTCAGGCACTTAACGAAACGGGCGGCCGAAGAGAAGGCCGGCATTGAGCGGACCGTCCATGTCTCGTGGGACGAGGTAGATCCCGGTGCTATGGGGTTCCGGAATAACTTTGACCTTGTCATCGCATCGATGACACCGGCCGTCCAGACTCCCGAAACATTCGGCATCATGCTCGAAGCTGCACGGGGCGTCTGTTACTACAGCGGCTGGATCGACCGTCGCTGGGACCCGGCCTACCACGAGCTCTACCGCATGCTCTTCGATGAAGAATTCCGGCAGGCCTCCCACGGGTTCCTGTATCCCTTTATGTATCTGTACATGAACGGGTTTTGCCCCATAGTCCGGATCCGCCGGGATGTCTGGAAGGGGGACGAGACCGTTGAGGAGATGGTTGATACGGTTGCCGGGTTCTTCTCCGCAACAAAAGAGATCGATGAGTCCATGAAGGAACGCATGCGGGAGTATTTTTCGACCCGGGCAACGAACGGGAAGTACTCGTCACAGACAACAGCAACGACCGGCACGATGGTCTGGGATATGCGGAAGCGGGAGGGAGGAGGGACATGAACGCGATATGGCCCCGAAGGGTTTTTCCCGCTGACAATGAGGGGTGTGACCTCCCGTGATCCTCAAACCCTTCAAGCGGGAGTCGGTCATTCCCCTTCCGGTCACGTTTATATCCACAATGAGTGAAGGCGGGATCCGTAACATCGCCCCGTACGGGTGCGTGATGCCGGTGCTGCGCCCGCTCGACCTTGTCTGCATTGCAACCGCAAAGTGGCGGGACACGCTCGACAATATCCGGGCCACGGGCGAGTTCGTCATCAACATGGCAGGGACAGACCTCATCCCCGCGGTCATCCCGTCAGCCCGTTTCTCCCCGCCCGAAGCGGATGAGTTTGAACTCGCCGGCCTTGAAGAGAAGCCGTCCGTTGTCGTAAAGCCGCCCGGGATTAAGGGATGCTATGCATGGATGGAGTGCACGCTCGACAAGCTCTTCGAAGAAGAGCGGTACATCCTCATCATGGGAAAGGTCGTCCACCTTGAGATAGACGATGCAGCCTGTCGCCCGGACGGTTCACTGGATGTGGAGACGGCACAGCCGCTCTTCATGACCGGGTCGAATGCCGCGATGCACTACTGCACGGTCACGGATACCGGCAAGTCGGATTCGTTCGGCGCGATGTTTCCGGACCGGAAGGATCCGCTGGAGAAGATGTATAAGGAATAATCCGGGGACGGTCCGCTGTTTTTCTATACCGGTTTGCAGACCGGGCCGGGTA
>DANA01000030.1:340-10927 GCA_002508495.1 Methanoregula sp. UBA276 | reverse complement strand
TATTTAGAGGCAGGAATCCTCGTCACCGCGTTCAATGTGGTCTCATCGCTCGCCCAGCCGATCTTCGGCCTCCTTGCTGACCGGCGCGGGCTGGTTGTCCCGCTGGGGGCAGTCCTCTTCACCTCGGCGCTTTTCGTCAGCCTGATGGGCATTGCCGACAGTTACCTGCTCCTGGTACTCTGTTCGGCGCTTTCGGCGCTCGGGCACGCCTGCTTCCACCCCTCGGCACTCGCGATCGTATCCCGTCTCTGTACCCACGAGAACCGGGGCCAGCTGACCTCGTACTTTGTTGTCGGGGGTAATATCGGGTACGCCATCGGGCCGGTCCTTGCCGGAATCGTCGTAACCATGTTTGGTCTCCCGGGGTTACTGCTCCTCCTTATCCCTTCGGGGATCACCGCTCTCCTTATCCACCGGGTGGTTCCGCAGAGCGTGTTCGTGCCCCCGAAAAAGGTAACTCCTGCCCCCGGCGCAGAGGGTGGACAGAGGGCAGACTACCTCCCCTTCACCATCCTGATGGGGGCAACCATCCTCCGGTCATGGGCTATCTTCGTGACCATCACCTATCTTCCGGTCTACCTGGTAACGCGGGGGTATGACCTGGTGACCGCAAGTCTCCTGCTCTCCATCATGCTCCTGGTCGGGGTCTCGGGCCAGATTATCGGGGGTCATCTCTCGGACCGGTACGGCCGCCGGGAATACATGATCGCCGGCCTCCTCTGCGGCATCCCGCCGTTCCTCCTCTTCATGGCAACCGGCGGCATCCTCTCGCTTGCAGCCATGTTCGTCTTCGGGTTCTGTATCTGGTCGACCTTCTCCGTCTCGGTTGCGATGGGGCATGAGCTCCTGCCGGGGCAGGTCGGCCTTGCATCGGGCATGATGCTCGGGCTTGCCATCGGCTTTGGGGGGCTCGGGGTTGCCCTCAATGGCATCATCGCGGACCTGTACTCGCTTGACCTTGCCCTTCTTCTCCTGGTCCTACCGCTCATCTGTGCTGCCGCTCTCGTGCTCTTCCTCCCCTACCCCTGGAAGTCCTTACAACAGCGCATGGCCGGCCGCGGGAAAGCCTGACCCCACACAATAATCATATATACAAAATCCAATAACCGGTGATCTGAGGTTACTCGTATGGACAAAACCGGAATAATTGCTCTTATCATCGGGATCGTTCTCTGTATTCTTGGCGGTTACGCAATCTGGCTCTTCTTCCCGGAAGTCATCATTGCCGTAAAAGGGCTCATGGGAATTACCGTCCTTGTAATCGGCATTCTGCTCGTCATCTTCGGCATCCTGATCTGCAGGGACTAAACTCCCGATCTATCATTATAGTACCGTGCAGACCGTTTCGCACCATCCGTATACACCATGGTATTCCTGCCGCGGCAGGGTGACCGGGAGCAAGGTTCGGGAGCCCTGCCAAATACATAAATACGGTGCCGGGTTTATAAGAAGCCAGCGAGGAATATTCCTGACCCTGATACCGCATCAGGTCTTTCTTCTGGTGCGGGAGTACGGTTCCGTTGCGGGAAACACGCAAAAACCGGCCGGTCTGGATCCTGGTGTTCGCGTTCGCAACAGGCAGAGAGAGGAACGATGGTTGTTTTTGACCCGATAACACTCATCAACCTGGTCTTCTGTATCGGGATAGTGGTGATCAGCGTCTGGTGGTCACGAACGTCACGGAGCACAACGCCACTCTATATCGGCTTTGCTTTCGGGTTGTTCGGCATATCCCATGCAGCAGTCATTCTTGACCTGAAGAGTGCGGTCGAACCTGTGCTTATCGGGGTCAGGGTAGCGGCGTATCTCGTTGTCTCGATTGGCCTTTTATTCGTTGCACGGGATGCCATCATCCGCCAGAACGCAAAGGAGGCCCTCAAGGTTAGCGAGCGGAAGTACCGCGAGATTTTGAACAATATCCAGGATGTCTTTTACCGGACCGATGATAACGGGAAGCTCGTGATGGCAAGCCCGAGCTGGGCACGACTGCTGGGATACGATTCGGTGGAAGAGTGCCTGGGGCGGAGTATGGCAGACGATTTCTACCAGAACCCGGATGACCGGAAGAAGTTCCGCGCCCTTGTGTACCAGACCGGATCCAGCCTGGACTACGAGGTCGAACTCAAAAAGAGAGACGGCTCATCGCTCTTTGTTTCGACCAACAGTCACCTCTATTATGATGACACCGGGGCAGTTGCCGGGATCGAAGGCCTCTTCCGGGACATCACCGAGCAGAAACTGGCAGAAAAAGCACTCTCCGATGCACGCAGGAAGATCACGGTGCTTAACACCATCACGTTCCGCGACATCCAGAACGCGCTCTTTTCCCTCCGCGGGTTCTTCGAGCTGGAGGGGCAGGAGATCCGCGACCCGAAACACCAGCGGTACCTTGACAAGGAGATAGCGATTGCCCGGACGATAGCCGATTCGCTCACGTTTGCCCGGCACTACCAGAACCTTGGCCTGAAAAAACCCTCGTGGCAGGATGTCCGCCAGTCGTTCCTTCTTGCGGTATCGCACCTGGATCTGGCAAAACTTTCCCGGAACCTTGAGATTGACCATCTCCAGATCTATGCCGACCCCCTGCTTGAGCGGGTCTTCTTTGTCCTCTGTGAGAATGTCCTTATCCATGCCCCCACGGCAACAGAGATCACCCTTTCCACTTATGAGACCAACAGCGATCTGGTCATCGTTTTTGAGGATAACGGGCCCGGTATACCCATGGACGAGAAAGAGGATATTTTTTCCCGCAGGGAGCAGGGGAAGAAGGGGATGGGACTTTTTCTTTCCCGCGAGATCCTCTCCATCACCGGCATCACGATACGGGAGACCGGGAATTACGGAAACGGTGCACGGTTCGAGATCACGGTCCCGAAGATCGGCTGCCGTTTTACCGGCTGCACCTGAAAAAACGGATCCCCGCCCCACCACGGGGGATCAAACCTTCACGACAAGGCACTGGGAACCTGCGGTTTCGAGAACCGGTTCCGGCCGGTCCTCGAAAAAGTCGTCAAAGGCCTTCCTTACGCCGGGGGCATTGATGTAGTCATGGGAGAGGATGATCCCGCCCGGGTTCATGCGGGAGTAGAAGAACTCGAGCGCCTGCCGGGTGCTTTCGAAGCAGTCAACATCGAGATTCACGAGCGAGAAACGCACATTTTCCACCGGCCCGGCGGTCTCGGGAAAGATACCCTTGTAAAAGTGGACACGGGGGTCGGTTTTCAGGTAGTCTTTGACATCCTCAAAGGATGCAGCGAACTTGCCCTCGTAGAACGGCCAGACCATGTCGATTTCATCAACGCGGGGAAGGCCCTCGAACGTGTCGAAGAGGTGGAGGGTTTTTTCGCCTTTGGCAGAGCAGATGATCTTGGCCGAACCACCACGGAACACCCCGACTTCCGCGATATCGCCGGGCACTTTCTGGGTCCGTTTCACCGCCATGTAGATATGATATGCCTCGATATCTTCGAGGAGGAGTTCGGTCTCGCTGCGGATCTTTTTGAGCTGCTGTGCAAACGCCTTGCGTTCATCACAGCCATAGTGGGACAGTTGCCCCCGGGTCGCAAGATCATGGCCGGTGAACGGGTGGATGATGGCAAACCTGCGCAACCGGGTGATATACCGGCTGGGAAAGATGGTATCGAATGCCTGGATCACGTTCTTTTTCTGGAGCAGGCTCATGTCTTACGTACTGGGCGCTCCGGGCATTTATACACAATCGTTTGAGAGAGGGGACAGGGGAAGGGAAGGATACGAAAAAAGGGGGTTCACCAGCAGAAACGGTGCGGGTGAACGTGGGTGTATCCGTGCACGGGTCGTTCTACAGGTTTGGTTCCGGGGGAGGGGCGTCAACATCGAAATCATCGAGGAACGGCATCAGGCCGGTGACAACGAGCAATGGCTCCCCGCCGCCAGCGGGGATGGCTTTTCCAACCGCGACGATCTCGATCATGAGCGGGAACGCGTCCATGGTTGCCTCAAAGGACGGGTCATTCTCGCGGGTGAATGCTAAAAAACGGTTCACGTCGACATACGGGCGCTCAAATTCAGAGAAGTGGCTAAATTCCTCCCGCACGGATTCAAGTGTCCGCGTCCGGGCAAGGTCCTCCTCGAAAAAAAGCGTGATATTCACGCGATGGGTATTCGCGATCCGGCCAAGCGTCCTGATATCCACCTTTTTTCCCGGTGCAATTCCCAGGGACTGCAGCTTCTCCTCCGGTGTGGATCCCGGCAGGGCGGCGTGACCGGTCGTATTCTTCATATACAGCGTAGGTGCCCGTTTTTTGTATATCTATGGGAAGGGGAGTATCCGGGCCTATTCCCGCCCGAACCGGTTGAGGAGAGAAAAACCGACCCCGAAGAAGAGGACTGCCGCAACCGGCCAGACTGACCAGGTGATGCTGCCGGTTTGGGTGTAGTCCATACCGACAAAGAAAACACAGATCATCAGCATCACCGCAATACCGTACCACCATTTCTTTTCCCCTTTGCCGTGCACCGCATTATTCATGGTTCATATCCTCATGCAGAAGTTTCATGTACTGACAAAAAAAGATATCAGGCCCGAAAACGCAGCAGGAAGGCCGCGGCAAGGATACACGAGAGTGTTCCGGATGCCGTGCCAAAGCCGGGTGCCCTCATGGGCGGCGTTTCCGCGGGGGCCCGCGAGGGCGTGAGGGTCGGGACAGCTGACAGGAGACCGGCCGGGGTTTGCGCGGCAACCGGCTGGCGTATCGTGAGGGTGCTGCCCGGCACAATCCGCCCGGAATTGTCGATCTCGTCAACCTGCAGCACCATGAGGGTACCGGCCGTACCGGAAGGCACGATCCCGTCGATGGTTACGACCATGCCGACATCGTGGTTCGTGGAATACGACAATAGTCCACCGTTCACAAAAGCTACGCTGCCGGATTTTGCCAGGTATGCCGCATTCCTGCCGTCCAGCGTGACCTGAATCGCCCATTTTGCCTCATCCATGCCGGTCTGCATCTGAAGCTGGTGGCCCGGGGCGAATGTTGTGGAACCCGAGGGGATGATTGCGTTGCGTGCGACAACGTCAAGGGACTTCCCCGGTTCAAGCGGGGGGTTCGGGGTGAACGCCACATCGGAAAGGACAATCGTCGCTGATACAGCAGGGACGAGTGAGAGCAGAAGGAGAATAATCAGTGCAGGACGGAATACCGGACGCGCCATACATTCATCTCACCGGCTGATGTTTGATGAGGTGATACAAAGAGGTGTCGGTCAGGATGTACAGGAGGAGATCGAATCAGCGATCAATGATGTTCCGGGCAAATGCGCCGGCCTGCCCGACCGCCTCCTGCCCTTCGTACAGATGATCCGAAAAGACCTGCCAGCCATGGAACATGCCCTCCCAGAGTTCGACCTTGACCGGAACACCCGCCCAGCGGGCCCGGTCAGCAAACATCCCGATGTCGGATAAGAGGAGTTCATGGGTACCGGCCTGGATATAGAGCCGCGGGAGGCCCGCGAGCCGGGCCCGGGTCGGGGATGCCAAGGGAAGGGATGGATCCCGCCCGCCAAGATAATCCTTCCGGACGGAGCGGAGGCGTTCAGCCGTGATCGAATCGCGGCCTGCGTTCTTCTCAACCGATTCCCCCGGAAAAAGGAGATCGACAACCGGGGACATGCAGATGGCACCGGCAGGGAGGGGGATGCGTTCGTCCCGGAGCGAGAGGAGCATCCCGAGGACGAGGTTTCCCCCGGCCGATATACCTGTAGGGAGGATATGGTGCTGCGGGTACCCGCGGGAGATAAGGTACCGCCAGGCAGCAACGGCGTCCTGCAGCGCGGCCGGGAAGGGGTGCTCCGGGGCAAGACGGTAGTCCACCGAGAAGACGAGCGCTTCCGCTGCCTTCGCCAGCCGCACGCAGAGGCCGAGGTGGTCGGCTGTTGAACCACGCGTGAAACCTCCGCCATGGAAGAAGAGGACGACGCGATCCTGCAGAACGCCCGGCAGGGTGATCCAATGACCACAAGCCCCGTCCCGCAGGGGCACCGTGTCGATCCGGTAATCACCTGCAGAGAGCGTCTCCTGCTGCATCCCGGTATACAGATCCGAAAACGATTCCCGCAGGGCGGGTATGGGAAGAGACGGGTCCGGGGAGTTCTTCTTTAAGAGGGTAAGAAGATCCTCCGGAGCGAAATGGATCATCAAGAGAGGGTTGGGTGACGTGAGATAATAAAGGATGAGGGTGCAGTCACGACTGATGGGGTGAGGGAAGGAACGAGGAGATATAAAAAAAGGAGCAGGTGAAACTCAGAAATAATAAAGGAGCACGGTCTGCTGGTACCCGTCTTTCCAGGTACCGATGATGTTTGCAGTAACGGGATCTGCCAGGCCCATGTACGTGAACTGGTAGGGCGTACCGGGAACGGGATCGAGGAACACCCGCTCAATATCCGAAGAGTCCTGGTTGTCGATCCGTATTTTGAGCGCGGTAAGATCCGCTGCATCGGCCCCGCCCTCATACGTGATGGTGACGGATGTATCCGTTTTTGTGACGGTGAAATTCAGCGAGCGCTGGGTGTCGGATGGCACCGTGACAGGTTCCGGGGAGGCAGTTACCTGGACGACGGGAGTTACCGGGGCAGTTTCTGCGGGTTGTGTACAACCACCGGTGAAGACCAGAAAAAGGATACAGAAAAGGCAGGCGATGGACGCGTGTTTCATAAAGGGGGTGTGGGCGTGAGAACGAAATAAATGTTGGTAATTGCCCGGCCATGATACGGGCGGGGGAATTTTCCGGACCCGGTCGTTGCCAGCAGCGTTGCGGGGATGGTAGGGGTGATCTGGCACAAAATGCCGGAATCCATCTTTCCGGGCAACCAGTGACTGAATTCAATTCCGTAGATTTTTAATAGGGGAATACCTATTAGCCTGTACTCCGGGGCCGGGCCGCAGGTGCTTTCCGGATCCGGTTGGGACAAAAACAGTGAATGAGGTTATTGCATGAAGTGGACAAAAACCAGACTTTTCGCAGTCATGCTTGTCGTAATTGCGGTTGCAGTGGCAGGGTGCACCGGATCTGCTCCAAGTGAGCCGGCAGCAGGAGCAGCCCAGCCGGGCGGTGCTGCCAGCAGCGGCGGGAGCCAGTCAGGATCTGCAAGCGCCGCAGATCTCTTCGGTGCCAACTATAACTGGGTTGAATACAAGACAACCAGCAACAGCGGCGGAGAGCAGATGAGCATCTACATGAAGTGGACAAAAGCGGGAAAATGCACCATGCGGTTCGAGGGTGCAGATGCTGAAATGATGGCTGGGATGCCCACCGAATTCGATTGCAGCAGCACGGGAAGTGAAGGAACCCAGAGTGACCCCAATGATGTCGGAACGGATATCAACCTTGTCAAGACCGGAACAGAGACCATTACCGTCGGCGCCGGCACATTTGTTGCGGATAAGTACACGCTGACCTCCGAAGGAGTGACTGCCACCTACTGGTTTGCAGCGGGTAAGCCCGTCCTTAAGATGGCAAGCGGTACTGCCGACGGCTCGGTGGTCACCGAACTCAATGGCTGGGGATAAGAAGCAGCTCTTTTTTTTTAGGTACCTCCCCGGCTCATTCATGCCAAAGATTGGTTTTCGGGGAGCGGGGTGTATCGTGCCCAGATGAGACCGCCGGCCAGTACCTCGTGACTCTTCAGTTTCAGGGAAACCTGGAACCCCAAAAGCCCCGCCTTCTCCGGGTCAAAGACGCCCGGGCCGGGCCTCCCGCCGGCAAGGAACGGGTGGATGAGCACACTCACCTCGGTGACGAGACCGGTCGCGAGCATGACACTGTTGAGCGTGCCCCCGCTGTCAACCCGGATGGTTGCAACACCGTGCTTTGCCTGTAGTGCATCCATACCGGCCCGCATGTCGATCCGGTCTCTGCCGGCGATGATCGTCCGGATCTTCTCCTTCGCAAGGTAGTCGAGGTACTCCTGCGGCGTTGATTCCGAGCAGAGCGCAAGTACATCCCGCATGTACGGCCACTTCCGGATGGCATCCCAGCACCGGACCTTCCCCCGGCTGTCGGCAATGACAAGGAGCGGGCGGGCATCGGGCGCACCCTCAGCAGGACAGAACATCTCCTCGTGATCAGGGGGGACTTCGAGTTCCGGGTTCTCCCGCACCGCGGCAAGGACCGTTTCGCTCCCAAAGAGGATCGCGCCAGCATCCCACCGGGCGGCAAGCCCGTAATAGGTTTCAAGATCGGCGGGAAAGCCGGTTATCCGGCCATCGAGAGTGATGGCATTGTGAATGATGACCTGCGGAACCATGATAATCATTCATCAGGTTCGGCAAATACCCAGATAAACATGGGGTGCAGGGGGTGAAAATGGATCCATCGGGAGAGACGCGCTTTTTTAGGGAGACGCCATTGTGCTGGATAACCTGCACGATTCCAGGCAGGGAATATAAGAACGGGGGCATCCCATTTTTATCCATACTATGCCCACTTCCCCGAATCCATCCCGCAACTCAACCGGAAAACAGGATCCCAATCGAAGATCCAAAACCCGGTTCGAGGACCTTGCCGATCTCCTCCCCCAGATCGTATTCGAGATCGATGAAAAACTGCAGTTCACCTTCTTTAACTGGAATGCTATCGGGATCACCGGGTACGCATTTGACGAACAGGCACCAGACCGGAGAAGTTTTCTCTCCATCATCCGGCCGGCCAACCATGCAGCAGTCACGCAGTTCTTTGATCGGCTCATGACGGAGGTCACGAGCGGGCATGTCGAATGCGGGCTGGTTGCCCACAACGGAATTGAGATCCCGGCCATCATTTATGCCTCACCAATAATCGGTGAGCGGGAGATTGCAGGGATCCATGGGGTCATCGTTGACATATCGGAGAAAATCCGGCTCGAACAGGCACTTGCCCTGACAAACCAGAAGCTGAACATGATGAACAGCGTGACCCGTCACGACGTCCTCAACAGCGTTACCGGGATCCTCGGGCTCTGTGATATGTTCGCTGCAACAGATCCGGACAACCCGTCCCGGGAACTGGTTTTTGAGATCCGCGACCTGGTCGTCAGGATCAAGGAACAGATCCTCTTCACAAAGGACTACCAGAGCGTGGGCGTCTGTTCCCCGCAGTGGCAGGACCTCCGCCAGTGTGTCCGGGATGCAACACCGGCAGCCGGGCGAAGCGGGGTGCAGGTTCACCTCCCCGGTACCGGGGGGGAGATCTATGCCGACCCCCTCTTCGGCCGGGTCTTCTCCAACCTCATCGACAACAGCATCCGTCACGGGAAGACGGTCCGGGACATCGCGGTGGAGACCGAGACTGCACCTGATGGCAGTCTCAGGATCCGTTACCGTGACAATGGTACCGGCATACCGGCGGGCGAGAAGGAGAAGATCTTCGACCAGGGCTACGGGAAGAATACCGGTTTCGGCCTCTTTTTCATCCGCGAGGTTTTGGGCATCACCGGCCTCTCGATCCGGGAGATTGGGACCTTCGGGAGCGGGGTCGTGTTCGAGATTACGGTCCCGCCGGAATTATGGCGGGCGCACGGGACGGGGTGAGGGAATGGCCGTGCCCCGGGACACGTGCGTGAAGGTCGCAGATGTGAACGGGGTCTCCCTTGCATACCGGGAGATTGGGAGCGGGTATCCGCTCCTCCTCATCAACGGTTTTGCGTCGACCATGGACACGTGGAACCCGCCGGTCCTCGAACAGCTGGGCCGGCACTTCCGTATCATCATCTTCGACAACCGGGGAACCGGCTACTCATCTGCATCAGGTGAACCGTTCTCCATCCCCCTCTTTGCCCGGGATGCGCTTGCACTGATGGACGGATGCGGGATCGACCAGGCACATGTGCTGGGCCTCTCGATGGGTGCATCCATAGCCCTGGAGCTCGTTCTTGCCCACCCGGGACGGGTAACGCGACTCATCATCGTTGCCGGTACCTGCGGGGGACGCCATATGATCCGCATGCAACCGGAGGTGTGGGACATGCTTGCCGACAAGAGTGGGACCGGTGCAGATATCGTCAACCGGATGTTCTCGCTCCTCTTTCCGGAGGAATGGCGCGCCGCGCATGATGCGGCACGCTATTGTCCGGACGTGTACGAGACCACGAGCGAAGAGATTGCAGAACGGCAGGCGGAGACATTCTTTGGCTGGCCGGGATCGTATGACCGTTTGCCGCAGATCCGGTGCCCGGTGCTGGTTGTTACCGGATCGGAAGATGTGGTTATTCCACCGGAAAACTCCCGCATTCTTGCCGGGCGGATCCCCGGTGCACGGCTTGCCGTCTTTCCGGGTGCCGGTCATGGATTGCAGTACCAGTGCGCGGAGACATTCAGCCGTACGGTCCGGGAATTTCTCCGGTCACCAACTGAGTAGACGTCCGCGTTGCATCATCGGCAGGAATCCCCCCTTTTTTTGGGGGAACCAGGAACATACCAACCGTGTTTCGAAGGCGAAACCCGGTTTCCCGTGCTTTCCCATCCACATGGTGGCAAAAAAACGCGGGCCGAATGTTTTATATTGTAAATGTGAATACATTTACGTATGTTCCTTCCCATGAACGACAAACAGTTCGGGTTCTGGAAGATGC
>DANA01000030.1:201-321 GCA_002508495.1 Methanoregula sp. UBA276 | reverse complement strand
TGGACGAGAAGATCGATGCCTCGCTGCGGGAGATGGCTCGCGCCAACCGGATCCAGATCGAGAAGATCGATATTGAGAAAGGGGTCCTGTTCGGCCGGTCCATCCCGTTCCAGACCAATG
>DANA01000030.1:0-121 GCA_002508495.1 Methanoregula sp. UBA276 | reverse complement strand
GAGAAGACGCAGGACCCGACCAAGATGGCAGACGAGCTGCTTGCAAAGATCCGGGAGAGTACGAAATGAGCCTTGTGTCTGCTCTTGCTGACTGCTGGCTCGGTCTCTGCCGGAAGGCACC
>DANA01000122.1 GCA_002508495.1 Methanoregula sp. UBA276 | reverse complement strand
GCAAAATCCCGGCAGGTCGAGGTGTACTTCCCGAAGTTCAAGCTGGAAACCAAGTACGATCAGCTGGGCAGCACGCTTGCGGCAATGGGCATGCCAACGGCATTCACCGACCGTGCAGACTTCTCCGGAATGGGCGGGAAAGGTGACCTTTTCATCAGCGATGTCATCCACCAGGCATACGTGGACGTCAACGAGGAAGGGACCGAGGCAGCAGCGGCTACGGCGGTTGTGATTAAACAGGCATCAGCTCCCTTGGAACCGGTTCCGTCATTCCGGGCCGACCACCCGTTCCTGTTCTTCATCGTGGACGACGAGAGCGGTACGATACTCTTCATGGGAAGGATAACCGATCCCTCCCCGGCCTGATTTTTTTTGGGTATAGTACCATTTTAACTACCAAAATATAGGCTCTGTAGAAAACCTCTTTTGGTAAGTGACGCCCCCCCTCTTGCGCCACCAGTCCCCCGTCGGCGGACGGGGCGAAGTGCGATAGGACGCGGTCAGTTTAAGATAATTCGTCGCAATCGTTAAGCGGGGGTTGCATCAGCGGCGGGGGCAGAGCGCTAGCGGAACCCCCGAGAGCGTCAATAATTATCGATGATTTCTACAGAGCGGATTATTGGGGAATTGTGCGGATCTTTCAGATGCCGTTGGTCCTGAGGAAATGCTCGTGGAGCCGGGTGTCGTCCCCGAGTTCCGGGTGGAACGAGAGCGCCATGTGCCTGCCCTTTTCAAGGGCAACAATCCCTTTCTGGAGCCGGGCAAGAACCGTGAGCGAAGGCCCGGCACGGGTGACTACTGGTGCACGGATGAAAACTGCATGGAACGATCCGCCCTCAAGCCCGGCGAGAGGGAGGTCGATCTCGAACGACTCGCACTGCCGGCCAAACGCATTCCGGTCAACGGTCATGTCCATGAGACCCAGCGGGTGGATGCGCGAATCTGCAACTTCGGTTGCCATCAGGACCATGCCGGCGCAGGTTGCAAAGATCCCGCCTTTGAACTGCCGGATCGGTTCATACAGGTCGTTCTTGTCGATGAGCCGGGAGATGGTGGTGGACTCCCCGCCAGGAATGGAAAGGGCCGTGCAATCGGCAAGATCGGCAGGACTGCGTACTTCAAAAACCTCGGACGAGGCACCGTGCCCCGTCCGTTCAAGAGCAAGGAGGAACGCGTCGATGTGCTCGCTTACGTTCCCCTGTACGGCGAGAACCCCAATCTTAGCGTCCACGGGTCTGGAGCACCTCGTCGTCGCGGAGCGTGTGGACGTCAAGGCCCGGCATGGCATCGCCAAGACCGGTGCTCACTTTCGCGATCACCCGGGGATCATCGAAATGGTTGACCGCTTCCACGATCGCTGTTGCCATCCGCTCGGGACTCGAGGACTTGAAGATTCCTGACCCGACAAAGACCCCGTCGGCGCCGAGTTGCATCATGAGGGCGGCATCCGAGGGTGTGGCGATACCGCCGGCAGAGAAGTTGACAACCGGCAGGCGGCCCCGCTCAGCACACTCGATTACGAGTTCTGCGGGGGCTTCGATCTCCCGTGCATAATCCGCCATCTCCTGCTTGTCAAGGCCCCGGAGCATCCGGATCTCGCCCATGATGGTCCGCATATGGCGGACTGCTTCAACAACGTTGCCGGTACCTGCCTCTCCCTTGGTACGGATCATCGCGGCCCCTTCGTTAATCCGGCGGAGCGCTTCACCAAGATCGCGGGCCCCGCAGACAAAGGGGACCTTGAACTGTTTCTTATCGATATGGTATTGTTCGTCAGCGGGCGTCAGGACTTCGCTCTCGTCAATCATATCCACACCCAGGACTTCAAGGACCTGTGCTTCGACAAAATGCCCGATCCGGACTTTTCCCATGACCGGGATTGAAACAGCCTCAATTATCTCCTGAACCTTCTCCGGGTCTGCCATGCGGGCGACCCCGCCGGTTTTGCGGATGTCGGAAGGCACCCGCTCAAGCGACATGACTGCGACGGCACCGGCTTCTTCGGCAATCTTCGCCTGCTCGGCATTGACAACATCCATGATAACGCCCCCTTTCTGCATGGATGCAAAACCGCGCTTGAGAAGCTCAGTGCCAAATCTCAGTTCTTCCAGTTTCATATGCCGGTACTATTGATCATTGTACCCAATAAAAACAATACACTGCTGGCAATTGCGGCAAACATGAGGGTCGCTGCGCGGGTTGCCCGGAGGATATCCGGCCCTGCTTCTTCAAGGGGCCGGGTACCATCGCCGATAACGTAGGCACCGGGTTTTTCGAACCGGGTTTTTGTGCCACCGGCCATCGCGGCCATGACGATGCCGCCATTGAAACCCGGGCGGTTGTGCCGGTCGCGGCGCATCACGCGCAGCGCATCGCGGGAAGTGCCCATACAGATAAACCAAGCCAGGAGGAGGAGCGCCGTTATCCGGGCCGGGATGAAGTTGCAGATATCGTCCATCCGTGCTGCACACCAGCCGAGCCTCTCGCGTTCATCGCGATACCCGAGCATCGCGTCCATGGTGTTGACCGCCCGGTACGCTGCGGCGCCGGGGAGGCTGAAAACAAAAAAGAAGGTGAGCGGGGAGATGATGCTGTCCGTGAGGTTCTCGGTCATGGACTCGTAGCCGGCCGAGAGTATGTGTTCGCGATCGAGCGCCGCAGTGTTGCGGGAGACGAGCAGGCTCACCTTTTCGCGGCCCGCGACCTCCCCCTCCTGCAAGGCATCTGCCACCGCCCGGGTATGCTCTTCAAGAGAGCGCCACGCAAAACAGCACTTGAGCAGGAACGGTGCAAGGAACAGATACAGGATGCCGTGGGTGAAGACCGTGACCATGAGGAACGGGATAGTGAAGAGGGTTACCGTCAGCAGCCATCCCAGAACCCCTGCCGCCCGCTGGAGATTCGGGCTGTACTGCCCGGGGCGTCCCCACCAGCCGATAAACGAGCCCAGCAGGGCAACCGGGTGATACCGTGAATGCGGGTCACCGACAAGCCGGTCCACGACCAGCGCGGATACGAGAACGACCGCTGCGAAGGCTAGTCCTGCCGGTACCATGTATACAGTGCCCCGACAATGAGCGTGAGGAATGCCGCGATGTTGAGGAAATCACGGGAAGTATAGAGCCAGGTGCTGTACAGGATGAGGGAGATGCCCATCATGACCATGAGCAGGTGAGGTCTCCCGTGGGCAACCGGCTGGAGGGGGAACTCTTCTTTCACCACGGGGCGCTGGCGCTGGGCAGGAACAATGTGGACCCTCAGGCCGGTCTTGACTGCCCCGTATCCCGCAATGATATCGAGGTCGAAAAACCCTTCCCGGCTCTCTTTCCGGATCGGGATGGCGAGCACGGACTCGTCTACCACATACATGTTTTCATGGAAGAAGTCCGTGTACATGCTGGCATTGGATGAGCTGGCCGTGATATGGATCGGGGAGCCCCGGTTGAGAAACCGCAGGGATACCACTGACCCGATCTCGACACTGACCTCCTCGCGGGGGAGATCGATGGAGTTGATACCGCTGCGGTTGAGATAGATATCATATCCCGGTCCCGTTGTGGGAGCGACGATCATGAACACTGGCAGCGGGGGGATCATCACGGGTACCTTTTACCGGGTTTGCCGGGGAAGCAGGTCGGGAATTCCCTCGTGAATGGGATATTCCACATTGCATGCGGCACAATGAAGCCCGCCTTCAAGGATCTCCTTTTCATCTTCCTTCTCGACCCGGAGAACCAGATCTCCTTTGCAGACCGGACAGCAGAGGATATCAAGAAGGGAGTGTTTCATTTCAGTTCATCCCGGATATCGATGATCTGGGTCATCTCCGGGCCGGTGGAGATGAGCCCGACCGGACACCCGATATCCTCTTCTGCC
>DANA01000055.1 GCA_002508495.1 Methanoregula sp. UBA276 | reverse complement strand
GTTCCGTGGTCACGGGCGGGGGACGATGGGTGTCCGCAACATGCAGCTCGAACGAGACGCTGTCATCATCGAGTCGCGGGCGGTCATGGATAACGACGAGATCATTGCAATGACCGCCTCCGGCGTTGTTATCCGGATCCCGGTCAGCGAATTCCGGATCATCGGCCGGGGAACAAAGGGTGTCCGGGTCATGCGTCTCGACGAGAACGACAAGGTCGTGGGCATTGCCATAGTCCCCGCGGAAATGGTCAATGGTGACGAACCGGTGCCGGAAGAGAAGAATGGTGCGGAATAATCCCACCCGGGCAGAGTTTTTAAAAACATCCACCAATTTTGGTGAGATATTGTTTCCGTTTATATCTGACATCCGGGGTGAATTTTTGAGTACCGGATCACGTGTCTCATTTTTCCGCCTCCTGTCTGTATAATAAAAAAGATTACCAAAAAACACCGGATCTGGTATTCCGATCTCACTTTTACTGTAATGCAGGACATGGGAAAAACTGAATTTTTCTTTTCCTGAATCGATATTCCCTGCCAGGCCTTTCAATCCGCGACATCATTACGCAGTACGGGTATTCTGTACGGAATCGCGCACATGCACCTTTTTACAGGGAAACGGGTGGAGATATACCATTTGATCCCTGGTCTCGCTCTCGAAACACTGCAGGCTGATCTCGTTCAGGTGTGGAGTATTGAACAGGGGATCGCGGCAGCAGGGTATGAATCTGGACTACCCTGGATATAATTATCATCTCCGGTTATAACCATCAGAATATGCAGAAATCTTACCTCCTGTCTCTTATTCTGGTTCTTGCCGCGGTGATACTCGCACCGGGATGCACGTCGTCCATTGGAACCGGGCCAACCACTACGGCTTCAATGACAACTCCCCCACCTCCTGAGAGCGCAACTCTTGCATCCATGCAAACAACCGAAACGAACGCCCCCGTGGTTACCCTCACCGCTCTACCCGTTGGGATTACGACCTCCGCTCCGGTTGAGATGATTACCTCCTCCCCGGTAGCAAGCTCAGCAAATGATCCATATCAGGAATACCTCCATGGAACGGTAAATTATCTTTATTATCCCATAAGCAACTGTGATATGAAGATGTACTTCCCTGATGTTGCCGGCGATTCTGCGTACGGTCTCTCAGTTTCTCCGGCGAAAGTCATAGGGCTTTCGTCATATCAGATGGAAAAATTCCTCCGGGAAAATACAGAAATCCCCGTCAATGATTATTATAATTCTACCGGAGATCCTCAATATAACCCGGAAAATGTAAAATTAAAAGACAGAAAAATAATAAGTCACCCCGGTTGTCTCAACGAGGTTGTGGATCCTCAGTGGAATTTTATTGAAGTCGCAATTCACATCATCCCAAGAAATGCCAGACCGACCAACTACACCATTGGCATAAATATTCTATCGTATGGGGAGAACATCGTGGCGCAGCTTACGACTGATAAAACCCTTACGCTCGACCAGCCTGAGGATTTAACTGTCTACATCCCGTTAAAAACCAATGATATGAGCCGATTTACCGGTGCTTCACTTGTCTACCGGAAGAACAGGTAAGAACCTCTTTTCTTAAGTCATTCTTTTTAAGGATAATCGTGTTCTGCTGGCGTTTCATTGCGCTGATGGAACAAAAGGATCCTGAAGTCCATCCGTACTGTCCGCAGGGTTCGGCATCACCTCACGTTCCAGCAGAACGCAGATACGTGAATCTTTTTCCTGGTGATTTTTGTCGGGGGCCCGTGGGAAATCCCACAACCGTTTTGTGCCGGTACATCCAGATGGATGTACGGTGAACCATGTTCCGCAGAATTCTGACTGTCACCTCTTCAAAGGAAGGGGATATCATCGATATCACACCGCAGGTTGTGAAGGCCGTTGCCGAAAGCAGAGTGAAGACCGGTCTTGTCCACCTCTACGTGCAGCACTCCACGGCAGCCCTGACGACAATCGAGCATGAGCCCGGCGTGCTCGCGGACCTCACACGGGCGCTCTCGGTCCTTGCCCCGGACAACGAGCACTATGCGCATAACACCCGGTGGGGCGATGGCAACGGGCGTTCGCATGTCAAGGCTGCGCTGGTGGGTCCTTCACTTACGGTCCCGCTCGAGGACGGGCAACTCATGTGCGGTACCTGGCAGCAGCTCGTGCTGCTCGAACTTGATGTCAACGCGGGCCGGAGGCGCTCGGTTGTCTGCACGGTGACGGGATCCTGATCCGGTCACTGTTTTTGTATCAGATGCCCGAAAATACGGATTTTTTTCATCACCTGCTATTCGCTCAGCAACAACCAGAGTGCTGCAGCGACAAGGATATACCCGCAAACCCTCAGCAGGATGAAGGTGAATTCTGGATAGGCAATTCCCGTGAGGATACTGAAGTGCGAAAGACCGAACATGCCAAAGGCGATGCTGATAACCAGTGCACTGATCTTCTCCTGCTTCCGGTACACGAAATACCCCAGCAGAAAGATCATGATGCATAAGAGAAGGTTGATCGCCGTGATGGGATCCGGTACCGCTGTCACTGACTGGAACTCCGGATACGAATATACAAAGACTCATATATAATAGCATTGTTTTTTTAAACGTGTCATGGGAGGCATCCCGGCCTTTGATACCTCCGCAACCAAATTCATTTATTGCTTCCCGCAGTATGCTCATTTATGAGCGAAACAATCCGCCGGCAGATCAAAAAAAAGTGCACGGGGCTCGATATTCCACTGGTGGGATTTGCTCCTGCCGGCCGCTGGGATGAACCCCTGTTTGAACCCTGGGTACCGGAAGCCTTCCGCCCCCGGGCCATTTTTCCGGAAACGAACACGGTGATCGTGATCGGTCTTCCGGTCTCCCTGCCAATTATCGAGTCCGCACCATCCATCTGGTACCACGAACTCTACCGGACCGTCAATACCCTGCTCGACCAGGCAGGTTTCCGGATCGCTTCAGCGCTTACCGCGGATGGCTATCCTTCGGTCTGGATCCCCCGGGACGGCTACGGCTCCATCAGCGTGCTGAAAGATCGACCGGTTGCTTTCTTCTCGCACCGCCATGCCGCTTTCCTTGCCGGCCTGGGAAATTTCGGTACGAACAACATGCTCCTGACACCGGAGTTCGGGCCCCGCGTCCGTTTTGCGTCCATACTGACCACCGCAGAGATCCGGCCGGATCCGGTGCTTGAAAAACCGCTCTGCATCCAATGCGGCCGGTGCGTGAAGGCCTGTCCCGTACAGGCATTCGACGGTGAAGCGTATCCCCGGGGACTGACCGACAGGAAAACCTGTGCCGCGCGATCGGAAGCATTAGCCAACCGTTACATTTCACCCTGTGGCATCTGCATCTTGGTCTGCCCCGTAGGGGAGGATCGCAAACGGTACGGCCACACAGAGACGGATATGTACGATGAGAGTAACCCGGCATACAGCAGGTACCACCGGGCATGGAAGCATGTCCGCTCTTACGGCGGACAATAGGGATAATTGGTATCGTTTTTTTATGAACGGAAACCCTATATGAGATCCAGCCGAATTGACCGGGTTGTCAATAAGGTTCACCGTGTCTCCCATGCTCTATCGTAAAGTCCCGAAAACCGGTGATGAACTCTCGATCCTCGGATTCGGTTACATGCGACTGCCGTCAAATGCAAACGGCGGCGGAATCGATGAGGAGCGTGCGATCCGGCAGCTGCGCTCTGCCATTGACCATGGAGTCAATTATGTTGATACCGCCCCTGCGTATCATCTCGGCAGGAGCGAACAGGTTCTTGGCCGTGCGCTCGAAGACGGGTACCGGGAAAAGGTGAGGATTGCGACAAAACTTCCCCCGTGGTCGGTCCGTTCACGCGGGGATATGGACCGGATCCTTGACCGCCAGCTCACCACGCTCAGGACGGACCATATAGACTATTACCTGCTCCACAGCCTTACCAGGGAAAGTTTTCCCCGGCTGAAGGGTCTTGGTGTGCTGGAGTTTCTTGATGCTGCCAGAGAAGACGGCAGAATCAGAAACGCCGGGTTCTCATTCCACGCGGACCTCGCGACGTTCAGGGAGATCGTGGATTCCTATGACTGGACATTCTGCCAGATCCAGTATAACTACCTCGATGAACAGGGTCAGGCAGGCACAGAAGGTCTGAAGTATGCGCATGAGAGGAACCTGGCGGTCCTGATCATGGAACCCCTGCGCGGCGGGAACCTTGCCGGGGCGATCCCGGACGAGATACAGGAGATCTGGGACGCGTCGCCGGTCAAACGTTCACCGGCAGCATGGGCGCTCCGCTGGGTATGGGACCATCCCGGGGTCACGTGTGTACTCTCCGGTATGAACGATGAGCGGCATATTGATGAGAACCTCAAAATAGCAGAAAACGCGTACCCGGGGTCGCTTTCCAAAGAGGAACTCCTGCGTATCGCGCGTGTCCGTGATACCTACCGGCGGCTGATGAAAATCGGCTGTACGGGCTGCGGTTACTGTATGCCGTGCCCGTACGGCATTGATATTCCCGGCTGTTTTTCCCTGTATAATCACCAGTACCTCTTTCCTTATGATCGCTGGACCGCACGGTTCCATTACTTCAGCCGCCATGGGGGACTGATGGGGGGCCTATCGCATGCCGGGCTCTGCAAGGCATGCGGTAAATGCGAGGACGCCTGTCCCCAGCACCTGCCAATCCGGGATCAGCTCCGGGACGTCTCGAGAGAGATGGAAGGTGGCATGCGGTTCATCATACCGGTCCTGAAAGGCGGGCTCTGGTGCATGGACAATGCCGGGAAGGTGAAGCGTGTTCTTTCAGGGGATGACCGTGCATGAAGGCCACAATCCGTTTATGCTGGACCATGTCCGGTGAAAAACCGTTGTTACCTGTTCACGGTCGGGATCGAGACGGGAAAAAATTAACACGCAGGGCCCTTCTCTGAGCCCGCTTCCCGGTGGATCTCCCGGATCGATTTGAGGAGGAAGAACCCGACAACCCCGAACGTGATGGCCGGGGAGACCCAGAAGGGGATATGGATGCCAAAACTGTCGAGGATCATGATGGCCCCGAGGAACAGTATGGAGTACATGGCCCCGTTTTTCAGGTACCGGTATCTCTTGATCTTGTCCACGTTCCGAAGGGTGAGTTCCCGCACCACAAATGCGCCGATACCGTTCCCGAGGAGGATTAAGGGGACGGCCATCGTAAACGCGAACGCACCAATAACCCCGTCGATCGAGAACGTTGCATCGATGACCTCAAGATAGAAGATCTTGCTGACATCCGACATATCGGACGTGTGGAGCATCTTATGTTCTGCCAGTTCGGCGTTCTGGCGGAAACCGTGCACGATAAAGAACGCGGTCGATCCGACAACCGCGCCAAAGGCCATCATCGGGTTCTTTCCGAGAGCAAACCATACGATAGCGGTGAGCAGGATGGAGACAATGGCAAAAAACCAGACACCCTTGGTAGCGAAGTACCGTTCTCCCCTGAGTCCGAAGTTCTTGGTCTCCAGAAACAGCCAGTTAAAGAAGAGGAATACCAGGAACGTGCCGCCGCCGATGAGCAGCACCGGGGCTGACTGCTCGATTGCCGCTATCACCAGCGGGTCGCTTGAGAATGTTGCAGTCAGGGCGCCGACCGGCCCGAGCGCCGGTGTGGAGAACCAGACGATCAGCCAGGGCAGCAGTCCCCGGATGGCAAAGACCGCAAACAGGAGTCCCCAGAGCAGGAACCATCTCCGTGCCCGCTCACCCATGGTCGAGAGGACTTCTGCATTGATGATAGCGTTGTCAATACTGGTTATCGTCTCGAAAAGAACGAGGCCTGCAATGATGAGGGTGATGGTGAGGATATCCATGAATCAGGAAACTATGGGCGCTGCGGGTCTATAAAGATATCAAAACCGGATTTTTTTCAGAAAAATCACCGGGAATAAACCGACGAAACCGGACATCGGCAATACAGAAAAAAAGCAGGCGGGCGTCCCGCGGTCTCCTCCCGTCATGGCAGGGCAGGGTCGGTTTTTTTCCAGGTCCGGAAAATGAAGCCGCCGCAGGGCGCCCTTCGGGACGGCGGCATCTGTCATAGATGGGAGGATGGGCACATCAGATATGCCGGTATCCCCGTCAGGAGCTGGTATATGCTGTTTGCCCTGAATCCTGATACGAACAGAACGATATTCGCGGGGATTGTCCGACTATTGATAGGGACGACGCATACCTATTTTTTGTTTCAGCCAAGATATTCTGCTACAGATGCCGGACATCAGAAAAGCCGGTACGGCAGGAGCCGCCAGGAATGAAACGTCCGATCCGGGTATGGCGATCCGTGATACCGCCGGCCGGCTGCAGTCGGCACAAACCCGGGGCGAGCTTGGCAGCATCGTAGCACAGGAAATTTATGTGTATTCCCTGTTCGATCTCCAGATCATCGGCGGCCGGCTTAACAGCGATATTGAGAAACTTCCCTCCCCCTACCGCGAGGCGATCCGCCCGTATTTCCGCGAGCAGCTCTTCGGGAAACACCACAGACTCATCACCATGGAGCGGAGCGGGGCGTTCGGCCGGATGGGCGACCCGATCCGCGACCGGGAGACCTTCGAAAAGTTCTGCGCCATGCTTCCCGATGGGTGCTTTGTCTGGGAAGATACCGGTGAACGCAACCCGTATTTCCAGAACCCGAGAAACCGCATGTTCTATTACCTGATCGCGGCCTTCACCATGTTTGTCCTCGAAGAACCGGGGCACCCGGTGGGGATGCCGTTCCCCGGGGGATTTACGGTTGAGCAGCGGGGCAGGGAGTATTACTGCCTTATCCGTGACAAGGAAAAGGATGTCTTTTATTCCATCTGCAATTTCTGCCCGGCACTCCAGACCGATGATGCGGAAAAATAATGTTGCCTGCACGTGCAAAAAGCCGGAATCCGGGAGTAAAACGTACGAAGGTTGCGAACCGCTTGAAGGGCGGTCCGGTTTATGGAAAAGGCGTTGAAGATGCGTTCGGCACCTCTCGTGACAAGGTGACGTGAGCGGCTTTATGCGGCAGAATGCCGTATCCCTTTTTTCCGGTAAAAACCGGGGGATCAAGAACCGCATGAAAGAAAACCTGAACGGGCCGTCCTCTCTGCGGCACAGTACGTTTTTTTCATGCCCCTCCCCTATTCGCAGCTGAACTATGTCCTTTTAAAAAAAGTACATGCCCAAACTGTATTTATTAAGGCCGAATGATACGGCCGGAATACCGTCACGCGGGTGTTCGCCGGTCACCGGAACAAAGCTGGGGAATGACCGTGGTGAGAAAAGAACAGCAGGAGATGATCCAGTCCTGTCAGTCCAGCGGGATGGTCTCGAGTTGTGACACGAGCTCCCAGATCCGTGTCCGTGCATGGATGGGCATGTTGGGATCATTGGAAATTTCATCAATCTTGGAGATGGCTTCCGCGGCGCGCAGCCCCATCGCCTTGGCATTGTTCAAAAGCAGCGTCCGGGTCTCATCAGCCACGCGCCGGATATTTCTGGGTATCGAGTTGTCTTCCTGGATGTGCTGCAGCATCAGGATACAGTTCTCCATTGTTTTTTCAGGGTTTGGCATGGTATCACCTACCTGTGTACCTGTAGTTAATATGCGGAACCGACATATATAGGTTGAATATCCATTCGACGGTGATCAGATGCCGACACGAAAAGAAGATGAAATCATGGCTGAATACCTCCTGAAAGGGGGGAAGATGCTGGAAAAGGCATGCAGGACCTGCGGATGCCCCCTGTTTGAAGTCAAGGGCAGGACATTCTGTGTCGTCTGTGCAGAGAATGAATCGCCGACAGAGAGCGGGAATGCAGAGGATATAAAAAAGGCGGGTGCCGCCCCGGCGCAGGCCCCGTCAGCGGTGCACGTGAACAATGGAGGAGACACCTGTACCTGCGGGGAGGATCATGATGGGGAATCCTGCAATGATGGCGGTCTTGCCGAGGAACTCGCCTTCACGATCCATTCCCTGTGCCTCCGCATCCAGACCGAGAAGGACCCGGGCCACGTCCTCACCCTGATGACAGCGGTAAAGGAAGGGGCCGGCGCGCTTGAGACGCTGTGCCGGCTGTAAATCCCGAATGGTTTTTTTCATTTTTTTGCTCTGTTGATTTTGCTCTGTTAAAACCCATCGTACAATTCTGACGCCCTTATGGGCTTCGCTCCCGCCATGGTGGCAGCCCCGAATGCGATAACGCCGTATTCCAGATCAATTTTGAATGGGGATAATACAGGTAATTCCAGGGCATCGCATGCGCGATTGAGTCCCCGACGGGAGAAGGCTGATGCAGGGGGGGGCGATTAGTCACTTTTACCTGAGTTCTTCAAAGCACATCTTTTTTCTTCTCGTTACGATTAAACCGGAAGAAAATCCAAAAAAATTACGGGCCCCCCGCCTCATGGCTGCTCCGCAGCACGACGCGGAAGATCCCCGCGTTAGGCACAATTACCGATAAATCGGTCGACCGCGGAGGCGCCCTGTCGGGGATTCACCTGTTCTCGCCAGGGATCCGGGGGTGTCAGCCCCTATCTTAACAAAATAATCAGAATGAAAAAAATTACTTGTACTGGGCCCGGCACAGATCAAACACTTTCTGCCCGGTCTTCTCCCCGATCCCCTTCACCGCCACAAGTTCTTCCAAAGATGCATTCACAATTCCCTGGATCGATCCGAAATGCGATAGCAGCAACCGGGCGTTCTTCATCCCGATCTCGGGGAACGCCGAGATGATATATTCCTGGTCCTCGCGGACCGAGCGATGGATTTTGTGGGGGTGCACCTTCCGCTCCCCGCGCTCACCTTCCTCGCGCTTCGCGAGCACCATAAGCATCTGCGCCGTGTCCTCTTCATCGCGGGTGAACAGGACCGAGACGCCCATGTCGACAGTCAGGGCCGCAAGCACCCCTCTGATCGCATTCGGGTGGATGTCCCGCTGGGTATAAAGGTCGCCGCCCTCGATGATCAGGACTGGCCTGATCGCCGCATCCGCCATGGCCTTGACCTGCCCGAGGAGATCCCGGTTCACGAGCGTATCCGCGAAGTCACGCGCCGTCTTGCGTTCTACGAGGATCCGGTCTCCGATTGCATAGTCACCGCACGCGAGCCGTTCGAGCCGGATCGCGGCGCCCATGCCGGAGAGGACTTCCACGACTTTCGAGGAGGTTTCCCGGTCATCGATGGCAATCCTCGGGCCCTGTGGGGTGAACTCCCCGATGCTGGCCTGTTCTGCACCGGCCGGGCGGGGCACGGGGGATGTCATGCTCCCCAGCGAACGCATGCTCTTGTGCATCATCTTCTCCTTAGCTGCGCTGACGTGCCGGAACACTTCGTCGGACGTGCCTTTCGTTACCAGGACGACCACCCGGCCCGCTCCGGACCGGCCGGTACGTCCTTTGCGCTGGATGGAACGGATCTCGGAAGGTACAGCCTCGTAAAAGATAACCATGTCAGTGGATGGCACATCAAGCCCCTCCTCGCCAACCGATGTTGCGATAAGGACTTTGAACTCCCCCGCACGAAAGCGGTCCAGGGCCGCAATCTGCTTTTTCTGCGAGAGCCCCTTCTCTGCATCCTTTGTTGCCTGCCCCACGAACCGCTCGCTGGCGATCCCGTTGGCGGCAAGGAAATCAACGAGCAGCTGGACCGTGTCCCGGTACGTGGCAAAGATGATGATCCGGCTGTCGGGATGCGCTTCCAGCTGTTCCCGGACAAGTCCCAGAGCAATCTCCATCTTCGGGTGTAATTCCTTTGTCCATATCCCCGAACGTTCGAAGAGCTCGCGGAAGGACTGGTCGGCCGCGAGCCGCTGGCTCGCCTTGCTCCCGCCGGAACCGGTACCTTCTGCGATCAGTTTTGCGATATACCCTTTGAGCACTTCGCTGCCCTGCGACTCGGCAAGCATGACCGCATGCCTGAGCTTCATGCACTCGGCATAGACCGAAGCAGCGGCGTATCCAGCAGGATCCCGGTTGGCGATCCGCTCCTGGATCTGGGCATTGATCGCATTGAGCTCGCGCATCGAGAGTTTTTCCCGTTTGGGGACGGTGAAATGGAGGGACGCGAGCAGGGCAAGCCGGTTCTCGATGAGCCCGTTGATGACCTGAATCGCTGCCTTGAGCTCCGGCGGGAGATCGATAGTAATGAATTCAAGTTCCCGCTCGAAGACGTACGGGCGGACATCCGGGTCGTTCTCGGTCCGGTTCTCGACATGCTCAATCCCGAGGTTCGAACAGACCTCCTGCACTTTCTCCTGGATCCCGCCCGGCGACGCAGTCATCGCGAGGAGGAGCGGTTTTGCGGCGGTTGCAAGATAGCGGCCGGCAAGGAACACGTACGCGTAATTCCCCACAGCGCGGTGGCACTCGTCAACGATCATGAGCGTGACATCAGCGAGTGTATACCGGCCGGCGATCAGGTCGTTCTTGATGACCTGCGGGGTTGCGAGGATCACGGTTGCCCGTTCCCAGTCAGCAGTACGTTCGGCAGGCGGGGCCTCGCCCGTGAACATGACAAACGGTGACGGGGCCGGATCGCCATCGGGCCGGAGAACGAGGAACCGCTCGAAATAGCGGAGGTGCTGCTCCACGAGCGGCTTTGTGGGGGCGAGCATCAGCACTTTGCCCTTCTCGTTATAGAGCCGTGAGGCGGCTACGAGCAGGGCTACTGCCGTCTTGCCAAGGCCGGTCGGCAGGATCACCATGGTGTTTGCATCCAGCGACTTCATGGCAATGGAGAGCTGGTACTCGCGGGACTCGAGGCTGTCCGGCCTGATGAGGGGATGGCTGATGCAGCTCATATTCCTGAAGGGGATTTGTCTGCCCGGGTAATAAGGGGAATTGTGCGTACCCTGAAAATGGTGGGCCGGTACTGATCAGGTCCCCGGTTTAGCATATCTGGAATTACGAGTGCTCCCTCCTCAGGGTCTCTCCGGGTCACGGCGGGCGATTACCGGTTTGCGAAATGTATATACAATAACGGAACAGGAAGTTTTATCGATTTTTTTTACTTACAACAAGGATAGTTTTTTTTGAAATAACACACTGTTGACTGTTGTTGTACTAAAAAATATTATATGAAATTTGTTCATCGTCATTTTTAGAAACGATTATCGTCGTTTAATTAAACCTTGATATATGTTTTGTCAAAAATGCGGAAAGGAGAATCCTGATACCAACCAATTTTGTGGAGAATGTGGTGCAACCTTAACAAATCCGTCTTTACCCTCAACTCCACAATATCACTATTCACCAGACCCTATTGCAATAGGGGTTGGGTTGATAATACTCGTAACGATGTATTTTTTGCCATTGAATATGATGGGTTTAAATTCACATATTACACTGGCTAAATATGCATCCGTCTGTAGCGGTGGTGATTTATGGAGTGCTGCATTATTAGGGTGTTCAGAAATCATCTCGTGGATATTTTATCTCGGGTGGCTTGTCGCAATATTTTTTATTATTGGTGCATTTTTCCATAAGACAAAACCATGAATTTTAATGGCGTTTCTCCTTTTAAAAAAAAGACCTGTTCCTGATCCTTAACCGGGATCGCGGTGAGCTGAACGGATCCGGCCCCTTTCTCTGACATAAGCCGCCCGGAAATACTAATGAGTCACATAATACTTTTCTATCCCGCCAAACCCGATCTTTTTATTATCTCTGGTCTTCCTGATAAAATTCCTGAGACGCTTTTCAAATTCCGCGGGACGTTTCCGCGCTGCATCAATATAAGCGATGCGGATTCGTCTGTAGGAAGGAGTAAACTTCTGATAATTTTTCCATGCGGCGCTGTCGTTTTTTAGTGCTGTCAAAATATCAGGAGGGAAAATAAACTTCTCTTTCAGCGTTTCCTTGACGGTATCAAGGAGTGAGGGGTGAATCATGTTCTTATGCAGAAGCCATTTCAACCTCTCTTTGTTGGCCTGGGAGAACGCGCTTTTTGGATCTCGTGGCGAGAAGCGCTGTGCACTGCAATTATCATCAAGTTTTTTTACTATACTGTCAATCCAGCCGAAACACAATGCTTCCTCTACTGCATCATTATATAAAATTCTCGATTTTCCTGAGGATTTTTTTGGATATACAAGCCAGATCTCTTTCTCTTTCTCAAAATTCTTCTCAAGCCAGGCCCGCCAGTCCTTCCTGTTGGATATATACAAAGTCTTGAGGATATCCATCGAGTATCAATTCTTCCGGAAAAACATCAATGTGTTCTTTCCACCGGGCCAGTGTACGAAAAAACTGCCAATACCCTTTTTTAGTAAAAATATATGAGAAAAAGCTGCTGAATTAATCCAGATTTTTAGAATTTTAACCATTGACCATGCATTTCTTAAAAAACTTCTTTGAGGCCGCCGCGGGGCGTCCTTCGGGGCGACGGCAGGCATCGCAAGGGGATATGGGTATCAGCCCCCGTCAGTATAGCTTTGCGGGAACAGTCCGTAAAAAAAAATCACTTCGGTTCTGCTAACGTCTTCGTCCCCGCAACCAGCTTCCAGACAATCTCCGGCAGCCCGCTGACACCAACCCGCACCTGCTTCATCGAATCCCGGTCACGGAGGGTCACGGTATGGTTTTCCTTTGTCTCATAACCGACCGTGATCCGCTCTGCAACATGATACCGGTGCACGGCTCACCCAAAATAAGTACCTTAAAAAGGATTTTTTTATGGTTTCCGGGCCACGCAGAACGATACCATATCATGCATACCGGAACCGTCATCCGGAAGCAGGCCGTCGTGGAATGTACCGGGGGTGAAACCCGCCTGTACGAGTATTCCTCCAAGCCGTTCAGGATCATAATAATGCGTCCAGAAGCGGTATAGTGACGGCTGGCGGTGGTCCAGACAGATCGTATGCTGCTGAAGGATGACATGTTCGTCCTCGTAGTGGAAGGTCTCCGAAAGGGCCAGGTAAGGCCGCGCTCTCCAGAACCCTCCCTCTGTTGCATCCCATGACCTGCCGGGAATTTTCATTGCTGCCGGGGCCTTCTGGTTGAGCGTGTCGAAGATGAACAGACCGCCGGGTTTCAGTGCCCGGTATACCGTATCCAGCAGCCGGGCCCGGTCCCCGGGAACGAGGACATCGAAATCGCAGTAGATCATCATCACCAGGTCAAAGGAGATCTCAAAAGAGAGATCGAGATAGTTTTCGCAAACGTACCTGATTTTTTGTTCGTTTTTTTGGGCACTTTGTTTTGCATATTCAATCGAACGCCGGGAATAATCAACACCGGTAACATCGTGCCCGCGTTTCGCAAGCAGTTCGCAGTACAGGCCGGGACCGCACCCGAGGTCGAGAACTGTACTGGTTCCCGTTCCGAGAAATGTGCAAATCCACCGGACTGTATTTTCAATCGTGCTCCGTTTCCTGCTCGCGGCATCGGAATCGGGGTCGATGTGCATCTCAAGAAGGTGCCGGGAGATATGATCATCCCCCCACATTTCCGCAGTGCCTTTTTCGTACAGGATTGGTTTTTTTGTTATGCGTGGAAGATCGGATATCTGCATGGTAATCTCCATGGTGATGTATATTGTCAGAAGACGCTACCGTATACACTCTTCAGGGATTCACCCGGAGCCTTGTTCTCACGGATCACGGGAGCCGAAGAGCTTGTATGAGTACCAGGAGAATTACGTGGTCAAATTGACTCATACTCTGAATATAATCATAAAAATTTCTTCTGGTCAGTCGGGAGTTGAATAAGCAGGATCCTGATGAACGATCCTGCCCCCCTGATATTATCCGGCCGCAAGCCCCCAACAATAACCGGTAAAACAACTACTGAAAAATTTACTACAGTTCCGCAAATGTCTTCGTTCCCTCAACCAGCGCAGAAACAATCTCCGGCAGCTGCTCAATGGCAACCCGTGCCTGCTTCATGCTGTCGCGGTCGCGGAGGGTGACGGTGTTGTTCTCCTTTGTATCATAATCGACCGTAACGGCAAAGGGCGTGCCGATCTCGTCCTGCCGGCGGTAACGGCGGCCGATGGCGCCGCTGTCATCGTATTCCGCCTGGATGCCCTTCCTGTGGAGCGTGCGGGTAATCTCTCCGGCGATCGTATCGAGCCCGTCACGGGTCATCAGCGGGAAGACTGCGACCTGCAGGGGGGCAACTTTGGGGGAAAGACGCATCACGATCCGCTTCTCGCCGTCCGCGATATCCTCATCATACGCCTGCTCAAGGACTGCATAGCACATCCGGTCGATGCCGTACGAGGGCTCGATGACATGAGGAACAATGTCCTCCCCCCGCACATCAACGACTTCGTCCCGCACTTCGAAGAGGTCCGCCGGTATATGGATCT
>DANA01000097.1 GCA_002508495.1 Methanoregula sp. UBA276 | reverse complement strand
CCACCATGGCATGGCCGCCCAGTTTGATGACAATCGTTTTTCCATGGAACTGCTGGATGTACGGCAGCGCCTCCATGAGGACATCTTCGCGCTTCATGTTGTATACTTCCCGTTGATCTCCACGTATTTTTCGGTGAGGTCGCAACCCCAGGCAGCAGCCTCCTCTTTTCCTGCGGCAAGATCGAGGATGAACGTGACGGTTCTTCCCCCCATCGCCGCTTTTGCCGCAACAAGATCGGCGATGATTGCGCCGGATTTGACGAGCGGGTGCTTCTTTTTGCCGTCGCTGATCCAGAGCGAGACCGCATTCGGATCAAACTTCACGCCAGCCCTCCCCGCTGCTGCAACAACCCGGCCCCAGTTGGGATCCTCGCCATACACGGCAGTCTTGACCAGCGGGGACTCAATGACGGTGCGGGCAACCTTTGCAGCATCGTCCTCTTTCTTTGCACCCCGGACGATGATCTCGAGCATCCTGCTTGCACCCTCGCCATCCGCGGCAATCTGTTTTGCAAGGCTGATGCAGCACTCCTCAAGCGCACCGGCAAACTCTTGTGCCTTCACCTTGCCCGCTTCACCGGTTGCCGTGCAGAGGGCAATGTCGTTGGTGCTCGTGTCGCCATCCACGACAACCCGGTTGAACGAGCGTTTCGTTGCAAGCTTCAGGGCATCCGCGAGGGGTTTTGCCCCAACTTCCGCGTCCGTGTAGATGAACGCCAGCATGGTACCCATGTTCGGGGCGATCATGCCGCTGCCCTTCGTTATCCCGGCAACCGTGAACCCGTCCCGCTCAACAAGGGCATGCTTCTGGACGATGTCTGTTGTCATGATCGCTTTGGCCGTGGCAACCTCGGCTTCGGGGGAGGAGGTAACCTGTTTTGCAACCACCCCGCACTGCCGTTGTATCAGCGGGAGATCGAGATACCGCCCGATAACACCGGTGCTTGCCACCCCGGTGTGTTTCGGGTCCACCCCGAGCGCTTCACCGGCATACTCTGCCATCGTGACCGCATCGGCATACCCGCGTTTGCCGGTATAGGCATTCGCGCAGCCGCTGTTGGCGATGACCGCTTCCAGTTTTCCCGCCCGGATCTGTTTTTTCATCAGTTCAACGGGGGCTGCCTTCACCAAATTCTCGGTGAAGACGCCGGCTGCCGTGCCTTCTGCTGCTATCAGCGCAAGGCCGTACTTCCCTTCCTTGATACCCCAGGCTTTCACGCCCTTTACCGCACAGATGCTCTGGTACTGCATGATCAGTCCGCCTCCGCTTTTCCTGAATAGGACGCCCCGATCGCGTTGATGATGTCTGCCCGGGTAATGATACCGATGACCATCTTGCCCTGGAGGACCGGCAGGCGGGTGATGCCTTCGCGGAGCATCAGGGATGCGGCAGCCTCTACTTCACTGTCGCCCGTTACCGTCACGACCCGGCGGGTCATGATCTTCTTTACCGGCATGTCGCCGATGTTGGTCAGGGCATGCTTGGTCTTCTCCCAGTTGATGAACTCCCGGATCGGGATCTCGATGATCTCGAACGGGGAGGGGAGCCAGAGGTCGTCCGAGATCCGCTCTGATTCTAATAGGGCGATGATGTCCGACTCCGTCACCATACCGACCAGTTCCCTGCCCTCCATCACGGGCAGGCCGCCGATATGGTGTTTCCGGAGAAGAGCTACGGCATCGCGGAGCGGGGTGTCTGCAGGGCAGGTCACCGGATCCTTGGTCATTGCGTCTGCAACCAGCATGGCAATCCCTCAGGGAAGCATCCCGGCACTGGTCAGGCCGTCTTTTTCATCATACCCGCACATCAGGTTCATGTTCTGGATTGCCTGGCCGCTCGCACCCTTGACCAGGTTGTCGATGGCGGAGACGGCGACTACCCGGGTCCCCTCGCTCTCGACCATGAGATCGCAGAAGTTGCTCCCGCGTACCGCGGCGAGGATGGGCTTATGGTAGCGAACGAAGTACTCGTCTTTGTAAAAGTCGCGGTACAGCTTCTCCACCTCTTTTTGTTCCATCGGCTCATTCAGGAGGATATGGGCGGTGGTGAGGATGCCGCGGTTGACCGGGACGAGATGGGGCGTGAAGTACACCTCCGCTTTCGAGCCAAGGAAGGCCATCTCCTGTTTCATCTCGGCAAGGTGGCGGTGGCTCGTCCACTTGTACGCCCCGACATTGTCACCGACATTGGGGTAATGGGTGGTTGCCGAGGGATTGTCGCCTGCCCCGCTCACGCCGGTCTTGGAGTCGAAGATGACCGTGCGTGCAAACTTTGCAAGCGGAGCTGCTGCAAGCGTCGCGCCGGTGGGGAAGCACCCGGGGTTGGAGACGAACTGTTTGTTGATGCAGTCCTTGCGGTGGAGCTCGGGGATGCCGTAGGGGGCGGTGAAATAGTCGGTATGGGGGACGCCGTACACCTGCTCGAACACATCCCGGGGGAGACGGTAATCCGCGCTCAGGTCAACAACCCGGATCCCGCGGGAGAGGAGTTTTCCGGCATAGGTCATGGCAGCGGTGTGGGGGACGGCAAGGAACGCCACATCGGCATCGATGGCATCGGTCTCCGGGTTGGTGAACACAAGGTCCGTGAACCCTTTCAGGTGAGGATGGACAACATCAAGAGGTGTTCCGGCAAGCTTGCGGGAGGTTGCGCAGACAACGTCCGCTTCGGAATGGTATGCAAGAAGGCGGACGAGCTCCCCGCCGGCATAGCCGGATGCCCCGACAATCGCGACTTTCATGAAGACAGTTTTCCGGTTGTAGTAATTTAATGCTTGTTACGCCGGGTTTCCATGAGATTTACCAAAAAAAAGATTATTGCTGCTGCATCCTGCGGGTGCAGAGCGTATACAGCCGCTGCCCGAGCAGCTCGATCCGCTGCCGGTCCTCCAGCCCTTCGAGAAGGTCTTCGGGAAGGGCATGGATGCCCTTTGACGCACCCAGGTATGCCCCGCAGATGAGCGCGATGGTATCCGAATTTCCCCCGGTATTGGCAGCGACCGTCAGGAGGTCGGGGGGGTGGGGATACCGGCTGATGAGGAAAAAGGCAATGGGAAGCGTCTGGTAAACCGAGACATCGTGCCCGATCTTCAACAGGGCGGTCTCGGTATCGGCCCCCTCTTTTTCGAGCAGGAGGGCTTTATGGATCTTGCTCCCCAGCACCTCGTCTTCTGCCCGGGCTTTCGTAAGGGCCCGCTCAACCGGGCCGGGGGTCTCGTGCAGGGCATGGTACAGGAGGGTCACCAGAGTGGATACTGCCGCATGAGCCGCCGGGTGGGTGTGGGTTACCGTGCACGCCCGTACAGCCCGTTCACACCCTTCGCTCATGTCAGGATAGGCAAGGGCAAACGGCACGGCAACCGGCAGGCAGCCGGCAGTTGTCGATTTCACCCCTTGTTTTGGTTCATTTTGTTTTTGTGCATGCTCGCAGGCAGATGCCACCGATCCATCCGGGAACCGGAGAGCGTCACGAAAATAGAGCTCACGCAGGGCAGCAGCATACCGTTCTTCATTGAATTTCCCGTCGGCCAGCAGGGTGCCGGCAAGGATCATCAGCTGGGTATCGTCGGTGTACTGGCCCGGGTTCAATGCCTCGTTGGGGTGATTCCGGTATGCGCGCCGGTACCCGTATTTCATCTTCTTCAGGTTCGGGGCACCGCTCTCGTGGGGCATCCCCAGCGCATCACCCATTGCCGCACCCAGCAGGCAACCCTTGAATTTCTTCAGCATCGATCCTATATTGACGATGCCGGCTTGATAACTTTTCTTATACACTGCCTGAATCGCAAACGGACGGCATCCGGCGGATGATTCCGTTTTTTTTCCGGCATGGACTTCGCTATTCCTGATCACAGGGAACGTGAAGATGTCGAATAAAATTTCGACAAAAATTTAAATACTATTTTGTGCATGATTAATAATGTTAAATGGGTGAGACATGACGGAAGACTTCGATGTCAGGCTTGTCGAGGATGTGAAAACCTACACTCCCGACCCGGAATACAAGAAGAATGCATGGATGGGAGATTACCAGAAAGCGTACAATGAATTCCTGGCAGACCCGGACGGGTTCTGGGAGAGGATGGCAAAGGAGCTGGACTGGATCAAACCCTGGGACGCAGTCAAAGAGTGGAACTATCCCTATGCCAGGTGGTTCACGAACGCAAAGCTGAACATCACGGCAAACTGTCTTGACCGGCATGTCAACGACAACCGGCGCAACAAGGTTGCCCTCATCTGGAGGGGCGAGGAAGGCAGGGAGCGGATCTTCACGTACCAGAACCTCTTAAGCCAGGTTTCACGCTTTGCCAATGCCCTCAAAAAGATCGGGGTGAAGAAGGGGGACTGCGTCTGCATCTACATGCCGCTCGTTCCCGAGCAGCTCATCGCCATGCTCGCCTGCGCACGGATCGGCGCCGTCCACAGCGTTGTCTTTGGCGGCTTTGGCTCTGCCGCGCTCAACATGCGGATCCAGGATGCCGAGGCAAAGGTTGTCATCACCGCAGACATCTCGATCCGGCGCGGCAAGGCAATCCAGCTCAAGGCTATCGTGGACGAGGCTATCATCGATGCCCCCTCCGTGGAGCACGTGGTTGTCCTGCGGCGCAGGGAGCCTAAGGTGGGCCTCAACGAGCGCGAACTCGACTTCAACGAGATGATGGAGGGAATGTCCGATCACTGCCCGCCCGAAGTGATGGATGCCGAGGACCCGTTCTTCATCCTCTATACAAGCGGCTCCACCGGCAAGCCCAAGGGGATCGTCCACACCTGCGGGGGCTACATGGTGGGAACGTATTACACCAGCAAGTACGTCTTTGACATGAAGGACAATGACATCTACTGGTGCACGGCAGACCCCGGGTGGATCACCGGCCACAGTTACATCGTGTACGGGCCGCTTGCAGTCGGTGCAACGGTCTTCATCTCCGAGCTGACCCCGGACTACCCGGATGCGGGCAGCTTCTGGAGTCTTATCGAGGAGCAGAAGATCACGATCTTCTACACGGCACCCACCGCCATCCGGATGTTCATGAAGATGGGGGAGAGCTGGCCGAACAAATATGACTTAAGCTCCCTGCGGATCATCGGATCGGTCGGTGAGCCGCTGAACCCGGAGGCATTCGAATGGTATTACAAGGTCATCGGGAAATCAAAGATCCCCATCCTTGACACGTGGTGGCAGACCGAGACCGGCATGCACATGATCACGACCATGATCGGTGAACCCATGCGCCCCGGCTTTGCGGGCAAGCCGATCCCCGGCATCGAGGCGGATGTCGTGGACAAGAACGGCAACTCCGTCAAGCCCGGCACCGGGGGGCTGCTGGTCGTCAAATCCCCGTGGCCATCCATGCTCCGGACCGTGTACAAGGACGACGAGCGGTATCGCAAATACTGGTACACCATCGACGGGGTCTATGCGGTCGGCGACCTGGCGGTCAAGGGCAAGGACGGGAACATCATGATCCTCGGGCGGGCTGACGACATCATCCTGGTCGCGGGCCATAACATCGGTACCGCGGAGGTGGAGAGCGCGCTCGTCTCCCACAAGGCGGTTGCCGAGGCTGCGGTCATCGGGAAACCGGATCCGGTGAAGGGGAACTCCATCAAGGCGTTCGTCATCCTGATCATGGGCCACCAGCCAAGCGACAAACTCAAGCAGGATCTCCTGCACCATGTCCGGACCACCATCGGGCCGATTGCCATGCCCCACGAGATCGATTTCGTGGAGAAACTGCCCAAGACCAGGAGCGGCAAGATCATGCGCCGGGTCCTGAAAGCCCAGGAGATGGGAATCGACCCCGGCGACATCTCGACCCTGGAGGAGTAAATCCCCAGGAACCACCCCGGAAATTTTTTTCCAGGATTTTAAAAAAAAAGGCACGATCATGAGTGAAAACACAACAGAAACCATCATGGGAATGGAACCGGAAAAAGGCCGGTGGGCCCTGGTCCTGCTGGGCCTTGTCATCAACCTCTGCCTGGGCACCATCTACTCGTGGAGCGTGTTTGTCGGCCCGCTCACCACGTATTTCACCAGCGACCTTAAGCAAGCGGTTACGGCAAGCGAGATCCTGCTGCCGTTCTCGGTATTTCTGGCATTCTTTGCCATCGCCATGCCGTTTACCGGCAAGTATATCGAACAATACGGGCCCAGGAATATCACGATTGTCGGGGGCATCCTGACCGGCCTTGGCTGGCTGCTGGCCTCGTTTGCCACGTCAGTCCCGATGCTCTACATCATGTACGGGATTGTCGGGGGTATCGGGGTCGGTATAGCGTATGGCGTCCCGGTCGCGGTTGCTGCCCGGTGGTTCCCGGACCGCCGGGGGCTTGCCGTCGGGCTCACGGTGCTCGGCTTCGGGTTCTCGGCCTTCTTCACCGCAAATATTGCCGGCTGGCTCATCAGCGCCTACGGGGTCATGTCCACCTTCCGGATCTTCGGGATCGCGTTTGTCATCCTGACAATCGTGCTGGCCATGCCCCTGAAATTCCCCAAGGCCGGCTGGACTCCCCGCGGCTGGAAACCGGCCGCCCCGGCACCCGGGCAGGCTGCGACTTGTGAGTTCCGGCGGGACCAGATGCTACGGTCACCATCGTTCATTGGTCTCTGGCTCTGCTACTTCATCGGCTGCCTTGCCGGGCTGATGGCGATCTCCATTGCAAAACCCGTCGGGACCGATATCGGGATCGAGGCGGGGCTTGCTGTCATGCTCGTTGGCGTATTTGCGGTCTTCAACGGATTTGGGCGCCCGGTCTTTGGCGCAATCACGGACATGTTCAGCCCGCGGAATTCAGCGATGCTCTCGTTTGTCCTGATCGGCGGGGCGTCGCTCATCCTCTGGCAGTTCCCCGGCGAACTGGTGTACATCATCGCGTTCGTCATCCTCTGGGGCTGCCTTGGCGGGTGGCTTGCCATTGCACCGGCCAGCACCGGCTGCTATTTCGGGACCGCCGACTACCCGCGGTGCTATGGCGTCGTGTTCCTCGCCTACGGCGCCGGGGCGATTGCCGGCCCGCAGCTGGCGGGGTTCATCAAGACCACCACCGGCTCCTATCTCGGGGTTTTCCCGTACGTGCTCGCCCTTGCCCTTATCGGCCTTGTCATCGCGTGGGGGCTCCTCAAGCCGCCTCAGGCGCCAGCAGGGGAATAATCCTTTTTTTCGTGGTGGACCTTCTTCCTCTGGGCAATCCGGTATCCCGAGATTACCTGGAGGGTGTCACCAAAAGCCGCATCAAGCAGAGGATCACCGGAATCGATGAATAATTCCGGCAGTTCCGCGAGCTTGTGCGGCGTTGCAATAACAATGATTTTTTTTATCCCGACTTTTCGGACGAGTTCCGCGCTGATCTGCTGGTTCCCCCTCCCGAGGATAAACCCCTGCGCACCGATGGGGCTTACGATAATCCGGGTATCCGGATATTTTTCTGCGAGTGCCAGGAGTTTTTTCTCGTCGCAGTCCGCAGCAACAAGCCGGCGGTTGCGGATAGCATCCACGCCAAGCAGGGTTTTGGTTATCCCGAGCCTCCGCGTGATTGCTGCGGTGGTTGTGCCGGCACCGATAATGTAGAGCCGGTCTGGGAGCAGTATCTCATCGATGAACTGGGCAATCTCGATCTTTGCCCGTCCCTCGTCCGCTGCTTCGTACACCTGCTTTGATACCTGCACCCTGCCCGGGGCGGCAGGAGTCCGTGCTATCCCGAACAGCCGGGTTTTGAGGTCATTCTGCCGGTATGCCTCCTCGTCTACATCCATGACCTCAGCATCGCGGAGCCGGGCAGGACTGAATTCCCGTACCAGTTCCCCTGCAACGGCCGGGTCGACCGCAAAGACCGCCGAGTACATCTTCACCCCGGCCGGGATCCCGAGTATGGGCGTGTCCCCCCCAACGGCAGTATAGAGATCGCGGGCGGTCCCGTCACCGCCGCAGAAAAGGATAAGATCTGCACCGGCTTCCTGTATCCTCCGGGCGGCTTCAGTGGTGTCACGCCCGCTGCTCTCGCCGGAAAATGGGTAGGCGATGGAAAAATTCTGGATTTTTAGTTCCTGCAGCAGGTCTGCACCCATCGGGCCCGAGCAGGTGATGAAATGGATACCTTTCTCCTGCCTGAGCGGGGCGAGTGCCAGGCGTGCCCGGTCCTGTGCACGGGGGACTGCCCCCCTGCGGCGTGCTTCCTCCACGTTGCCGTCCGTGCCTTTCAGCCCCACCGATCCGCCCATGCCGGCAACCGGGTTGATGATGAGACCGATCCGTTTCATGGAAAAAGATAGCCGGGCCGGGTTATTGTATCTTGGGTATCCGGCCGATCGCTTCCCGGATGAGCTCGTCGGGGTACTCGTAGTCCACAAGATTGCCGGCATGGTAGGCATCGTAGGCCGACATGTCGAAGTTCCCGTGCCCCGAGCAGTTGAAGAGGATGGTCTTTTCCTCGCCACTCTTCCTGCACTTCAGTGCCTCATCGATGGCAACCTTCACGGCATGGGAGGTCTCGGGCGCGATAATGATCCCCTCGGTCCGGGCAAAGGTCTGGCCGGCCTCGAACGCCTCGCTCTGGTGGAGGGAGACTGCCCGCATGACCCCGTCGTGCACGAGCCGCGAGACAATAGGCGAGTCCCCGTGGTATCGCAGGCCCCCGGCATGAATTGATGGCGGGACGAAGTCATGGCCGAGCGTGTACATCATCAAAAGCGGCGTTAAGCCCGCAACGTCGCCGTAGTCGTACATGAACGCTCCCTTGGTGAGCGTGGGGCAGGATGCCGGCTCGGCGCCGATGATGTCCACGTCCTTGTGCCGGCCGGTCAGCTTGTCGCCCGCGAACGGGAACGCAATCCCGGCAAAGTTCGACCCGCCGCCCACGCATCCGATGACAACGTCCGGGTAATCGTCAACGGTAGCCAGCTGCTCGCGGCACTCCTGCCCGATGATGGTCTGGTGGAGGCAGACATGGTTCAGGACCGAACCGAGAGCATAGTTGGTGTTCGCATGGGTTGCTGCGTCCTCGACTGCCTCGGATATCGCGATACCCAGCGCCCCCGGCGTGTCCGGATCCTTCTCAAGAACGGCTTTTCCGGCATTGGTCCGGGTGCTCGGGCTCGGGATACACTCCGCGCCCCAGACGTTCATCATCGACTTCCGGTACGGCTTCTGGTAATAGCTCGAACCGACCATGTAGACCGTGCACTCAAGATCGTAGAGCATGGTCGCGAACGCAAGGGCCGAGCCCCACTGGCCGGCGCCGGTCTCGGTCGCGATCCGCTCCATGCCGGCCTTCATGTTGTAATAGGCCTGCGGGATGGAGGTGTTGGCCTTGTGGCTGCCGGCCGGGCTGACGCCCTCCCACTTGTAGTAGATCTTTGCCGGGGTCTTGAGGAACTTCTCCAGCCGGTGGGCCCGGTACAGGGGCGAGGGCCTCCAGAGGCGGAGCACATCACGGACCTCTTCGGGTATAGCAACATACCGGTCCGTGGTGACTTCCTGCTTTATCAGTTCCATCGGGAATATGGCCGCAAGGTCCTCCGGCCCGACCGGTTTCTGGGTAACCGGGTGCAGCGGGGGATCGAGGGGCGATGGCAGGTCTGCCTGGACATTGTACCACGTTTTGGGTATCTGCTCCTCATCGAGCAGGATCTTGGTCTTCATGCAGGGTACCTGCGCCTTGTACAAATATATACATTGTGGAACAGGTTTGTTTATTTTTGTACTATACTGAACAGGAACTCTTATTTCCGATCAAAGAAAAATCGCCCAATCCTTTCAACCCCCGGCTGCCAGGACAAAGAGGGTACTGTCCCCATGGTTTGGTCTAACATCCGGGCCATGACACCTCTTCGGCACTCCCTGCCGTCAGATTTTGTAATTTACCATACACATTTATATTATTCATTCATCCAACCGGTAACCATGGGATCTCCGGTATTCGGAACCATGCTGGCAGCACCCCATCCCCTTCTGCGATAGGTGAATATCTCCGGATGCAATGGTCGGGGACTACGCAGAAACCATATATAGCGTCAACACAAACATGTTGACGAATCCTCTTACAGGACAAAAAATGGTAATTCGAATACGAACCTGGTGAAATGAAATGACCTCTCCTCTTACTGATATACTGTTCCGCCCGGATGCATTTTTCGAGAATATACTCGCCGGACATGAGAACCTGAAGATCCCCGCACTCATCATCCTTGCCGGAGGCATCATTGCTGCGGTGCTCGGCTACCTGATGGGGGAGCAGCCTGCAACGATGATGGCGGGCATCATGCCCGGCATGGACACCATCGTCCTCATAACCGCTGTAGTCGGGGCGTTTTTAGGGACATTCATCTTCTGGCTGATCGTTGCCGGGCTGTTTTATATCATCTCGATACTGTTCAAAGGAGAGGGATCCTTCAACCGGACGCTCGAAGTCGTGGGATACGGGTACCTCCCGCAGGTGATCGGATCCGTCATCACCCTCATCGCGGCAATCGAGTACCTCCCACGAGTTGCCATTCCGGCGCTGACAAAATCTGCCCTTGAAGATCCGGCAATGATCGAGGCGGCAACAACAGCGCTCATGCACGATCCGGCAATGGTCGAGTTCACGCAGATCTCAACGCTCATCGCGATCGTCTTCATGCTCTGGAGCGCCAATATCTGGATCTTTGGCATGAAACACGCCCGCGGGCTCTCGCCGCGTGACGCTGCCATCTGCGTTGGCGTGCCGGTTGTCCTGTACGTCATCTATGTCATCTACACTCTTGGAGCAATGTAAATGCAGAAAACCAGAATCCTTCTCTGTTCCCTCCTCATCCTGCTCCTCGCAGCAGGTATCGGGCCGGCGTATGCCTATTCGACACCGGAATCGATTGCCGCTGCCGGGAAAGTCTATGTCGATAACGTGAGCTATGATCCCAATGCCTTCTTTTCCGGCGACATCGGCACCGCATCCTATACGGTAAAAAACGGGAACACGGACCTTGGGGTTGTGGTGAACCACGCGACCCTGAGCGATCCTTCCCAGAAGTTCAGCATGATTGGCGGGGACCACCAGAGTTCCGCCCAGATCGGGCCGGGCCAGAGCCACACCTTCACCTTCACCGTGCGGGCTGACGGCTCCGACGGGTTTTACTACCCGGTCTTCTCGCTCAGCTTCCGCGATGCCGACAACCTCTTCGCCCGCGAGATGGTCCGGATCGACAACACCCCGCTCCTTCTGACCATCAAGGACAAGCCCGACGCATTCACGGCCGGCAAGAAGAAGACCGTGTACCTGGAAGTGGCAAATCCCCGGGTGAATGCGGTCGAGAACGTCATCCTTGAGGTCTCCGGGCAGGGTGCCGAGTTCACCCCCTCGCGGATCTATATCGGGAGCATCGGCCCGGGGAAAACCGCGCTGGTCAACTTCTCCGTCACCCCAAATAGCGAAGCGCCGGTCCTGATGACCCTCCATTATGACAACGGGAACAACCCCCATGAGGTAACAAAGGAACTGCCCATCGTCTTCGGCATCGACAAGAAGGCAGCTGAACCGGTCATGAGCAATGTCCAGGTCAAAAACACGGGCGGGACCTGGCATGTCACCGGTGACGTGAACAATGCCGGCCTCGAGACTGCCAATACCGTTATCGTAACCTCTCTTCCCCCGGCCGTTCCCGAGGACCCCTACAAGGTGTATGTCGTCGGCGCTCTCAAACCCGATGATTTCGGGAGTTTCGAGATCACGTTTGCGGCGGATGGTGTTGAATCTGTCCCCGTCAAACTGTCCTACAAGGATGCTGACGGGAACGTGTACGATACCATCCAGGACGTCCGGATCTCAACCGGCCTCTCCCTCACGACCACGAGCGACAGCGGCGGCTTTCCGGTCATGCCGGTGGCAGCCGCGATTGTCATCGTCCTGGTCTTTGTCGGCGGATGGGCATACTACCTGAGAAGGAACCGGAAGTGACCGGCCCGGATTCTGACCAGCCCGTCATGGTCTTCCGTGACGTGGCAAAGGTCTACCCTCTTCCCGCAGGCGATGTACGGGCGCTCGACGGGGTCTCATTCGAGGTCCGCCGCGGCGAGTTCATCTCGGTGATGGGGCCCTCGGGTTCAGGCAAGTCCACGCTCCTGAACATGATGGGCTGCCTCGACACCCCGACCGAAGGGGATATCTTCATTTCCGGCACCCGGACCGGCGATATGACCGATGCCGAGCTCACGAGCCTGCGCCGGGACCGGATCGGGTTCATCTTCCAGTACTTCAACCTCTTTCCCCTCTTAAACATCATCGAGAATGTCACGTTCCCGATGATGCTCAAGTCCGGCCGGGGTGTCGACCCGGAGCGGGGAAAAGAGGTGCTCAGAGCAGTCCAGCTCGATGATTCGCTCTTCACCCATACTCCCACGGAACTCTCCGGCGGCCAGCAGCAGCGCGTGGCGGTTGCCCGGGCCCTCATCAACAACCCGGACATCCTCCTTTGCGACGAGCCGACCGGCAACCTCGACACCAGGACCGGTGCCGGCATCATGGACCTGATGACCGACCTCAACCGGCGGGGCACGACCATCATCATGGTCACCCATGACCCCCATATCGCCGAGTACTCCCGGCGGACGATCCAAATCATCGACGGGAGGATCGTGTCATGATCTTCTGGGAGATCGCAAAACGGAATATCCGGATCCACCTCCTCCGGTCCTCGCTTGCCATGCTCGGGATCGTTATCGGCGTCGTTGCCATCGCATCGATGGGCATTTTGGGAAACGGCATGGTCCTTTCCGTATCGGAGAGCCTGCGGACGGTGGGGGACAGCGTGATCGTTACGCCCCATGCCGGGGGAGGCGGGGGACATTTCGGCGGCGGGGGCGGGAGTTCATCGGCCATTGTCCTTTCCGAACAGGACTTCCAGCAGATCAAGCGGGTCTCGGCACCCAACAGTGCAATCCCCGTGCTCCAGACTACGGACCGGATGAAACTCGGGGTGGGAAAGGACGACATCGTTGCCCTCATCTACGGTCTCGACCAGGACGATGTCCCGGGCCTTCTGACCCTGGAATCGGGCGACTATGCCCGGAGCACCTCCGGCTGTCTTGTGGGGTCGACCTTTGCCAAGGACCATAACGTGAAGGTGGGATCGCGGATCTCGATTGGGACGGACGGGAGCCGGGGGAGCCTCCGGGTGACCGGTATCATCGAGGAGCGGGGCATGTCATTCGATGTCAGCACCGACTCGGCAGTCGTTGCAACGCAGGACTGGTTCAAGAATACCTACAACCGCGATGATTACGACAGTATTGTCATCAAGGTCAAGAACCTCGACGACATCGAGAATGTCAAAACCGCCATCGAGAAGCAGATGAACCGCCGGGAAGACACCGTGGACGTGATGGACACGCGCAAGGTGATGGAGTCGATCTTCGAAGCGTTCGGCCAGATCACCACGTTCGTCTCTGCCATCGGCGGGATCTCGATGCTGGTCGCCGGGGTCTCGATCCTGAATATCATGATGATGTCCGTCACCGAACGGGTAAAAGAGATCGGCATCATGCGGAGCATCGGGGCACAGAAGCGGGAAGTGATGGCGATGTTCCTGTACGAAGCGATGATCCTCGGCGTGGTTGGCAGCATCATCGGGGGGATTTTGAGCCTGCTTGGCGGGTATGCCATCAGCAGCCTGATGCTCCAGACCACCAAGTACCTCTTCATACCGTCGAGCCTCATCCACATTGTCTATGGCATGACCTTTGGGATCATCATCTGTATCATCTGCGGCATCTACCCGGCGTGGCGGGCGGCAAACCTCAACCCGATCGATGCGCTCCGGCACGAGTAACGCCTCCTCTTTCGTCAACCTTTTTTACCGGCCCGGTGCAATACCGTATGCTATGCACCCGCACCCTTTTTCGGAGCCCGACTGGAACGAAATCTGGAAGCAGCGGCAACAACTCCAGGAGTCATCGAAGAGACCGGGCGATGCCACCCACAACTGGGACAAACGGGAGAATGCGGAGCGGTACGATGCCAGTGCCCGGAGCGAGTACGATGACCGGGTAAGACGGACGGTCGCGGCCCTTCCTCTCACGCGGGACGCACGGGTGCTCGACATCGGGGCCGGCCCGGGCGTGCTCGCCCTGCCCATCGCCCCGCTCGTCCGCGAGGTTACGGCAGTCGAGCCCGGGGCAGGGATGCTCGAAGTTCTCCGGAAGCATGCCGGGCGGGAGGGGCTGAAGAATATCTCCTGCGTCCAGAAACGGTGGGAGGATGTTGATTTGGCAGCAGACCTTGCCGCCCCGTACGATATCGTTGTTGCCTCGCTCTCGCTGACCATGCACGACATCCGGGATGCGCTCCGGAAGATGAATGCCGCAGCGGCCGGCTCGGTCCACCTCTTCTGGTTCGCGGACATGCCCTTCTGGGAGAAGATGTATGCCGACCTTTCCGTGCCGCTCTCTGGCCAGCCCTACTTCCCGGGACCGAAAGCCGACTGCCTTTTTGGCGTCCTGTACCAGATGGGGATCTACCCGGATGTCACGATGCACCCGATGGTAAAGGAGTACCGCTTCGGGAACCGTGACGAGATGCTTGCGTTCTTCCGCCAGAGGTTTGGGGCAACAACGCCGGAGCAGGTCCGGATTGTGGATGACTACGTGAGCCCGCTGATCCGGCAGGAGGGGGGCGGGGTCGTTGTATCAGGAGATTCCACATTTGCGCATGTGCGGTGGAAGAAACACCATGGGTGGTAACCCCGGGCGGGTTCCGGCACAGTATCGTATCCTATTTATACTGGAATTCAGGTATGGGTTATTATGGCACTTTTCCCTGTTCTCATTCCCGTTACCATGCTCCTTGAGCTGGTCGTCTGTGTCCTTGGTATGTACGTCGGCTATGCCAAAAAGAAGACCTACGGGTACCTCTTCGGGGCAACATTCCTCCTGTTTGCCCTCTTCGATTATGTCGGCCAGGCCGGCCTTGATGCAGACAGTCTTGCCTTCGTGAACCTGGTGGCAGTCCTCGCCGCGCTGGCCGGGATGTATCTTGTGCTTCAGGACAAGTGACCGGCAAGTTCCTTTTTTCCTTCGTTCTCCAACAGGGTGGATCCGTTTTCTCGCATTTCCGGAAATTACTCGTGCAGTTGACCACTCGCTGTGCGATCCGGCTCAGATTTTTACAAATTTTTTTTCCGGTTTGAAAATTTTTCAGCGCGATAAAATCCGGAATGAAAACTTGCCCCTGCCCGACCCCCCTCGGCTTCTCATGGAGTGTTTTTGGGGACATTTACGCCGATGATTCCACAGGAAATCATGGTGTTTTTTGCCTGCCGGAAAAGGGGGGTCGGGCAGGGGCAAACCGGAAAAAAATGATCGCGTTTGAAAATTTTTTCTGAAAATTTTTTCGGTTTTTTTCTGGAATGGCCGGAAAATGAGGGCGGTATCCAAAATAGCCCATGAAGTACGCCCATCCCCACAACCCTTTTCAAAAGCAGTGGGCACATGTGGCATGCCCTGATTTGGGGATTGCCGTTTACAATAGTTATTTTATACCAGGGTACTCTTGATTAGATCGTCTGCCACCCCGATCCGGATGGCCTGGGGACAACGAGGCCTGCTATGAAGCATGATAAATTCGGGTTAATCGTGATTATCTGGATGTGTCTGTTCCTTGCCTGTGTCCTGAGTCTCATCCTGCCCATTATATTTTCCGGCTCGCTGACCCCGGGGGAATTTGTCGAGGGGGTTGTTGTCTCCTTTGCGATCAGTTTTGTGATCTCTCTCATCATCCCTCTCAAAGAGTGGGGAGGGAGGGCTGCCGCTGCATGCAGGGCAGAGCCCGATACGCTGCCATGGCACCTTGTCTCGATGGCCGCGCTGACCCTGATCATGGGCACACTTCTGTCCCTGTCTATGGCCTTTTATTTCATGCCACCGGAAGCACGAGCGAATTTTTTCTTTATTTGGATCCGCATGTACCCCATCGTCATGATAGGAACGTATATTTCTGCCCTGATTGCAGCCCCGATTGGCGTAGCCATTGCCAGGAAGTGCTGTGGCGTCCCGAAATAATCCTGCGGGTGCTGGCGGGGCCGGCAGGTCAGGTCTCCCCTGAAAATATGGGAAAACTCCGGTGAAAATTGCAGGACGGGGAATCCTCCCCGCCCTTGTTGTTCATCTCGCGTTACCTTGTTATCTCGGCTTTTAAGAGCGCTTCCGCGTTCTTCTCTTCCCTCAGGCCAGCGCCGCCACGGTGTCCGCCCACGTCTCGACCTTGCTCTGGATTGCATCGTCCGAGAACGAGGTGAGAGTCACCAGGTCCCGGCTGAAGTTCACGAAATAGATCTCACCGTTGGGGTCGTGGCATCGCAGGGTGGTTGCGAACTTCTCGTTCGCGAAGTCCCGGAGGGGGGAGCCGCCGAGGGCCGTTGCCAGCTGGGTGTCTGCCGCGATGTGGTTTGCTGCTGCCGTGAAGGCCGCGATGGTCGGTGCCCGGACCGTGACGATAGCTACGGTCTTTGCCAGGGTATCCTGGTACACGATGCGGGATGTGAATCCCTGCCTGCTCCGCTGGACCGGCGGGTGGTCCGAGCCGCCCTGGTTGTAGGTCGTGCAGCCGAAGGGGTTGTTCGTGATGACGCCCTGGACGATATTGTCGAAGGCTGTCACGTCCGCGAGCGGGTCTGCGAGTCTGCGGACTGCGCTCTTTATGGTGTTTTTTGGTGTAAAGTCTGCCATGTTTTTTCTCTCCTTTTTCCAGTGTGTGCAGGAGATCCTCCGGATCTCCCTTATTTGCCTGGTTGAAGACAGGTCGCGACCGGTCTTCTCACCCGGAGGTTTCGTTCGAAACCCCGCTTGTGTCCGCAGGCGCCCTTGGACAAAACAGCATTGGAGTGGCTTATTAACATCCTTGACTGAATAAATTTTTTTGGCGCTGAACGGGGCCTGTTCAGGGCATCTAATGTCGAAATAAATGCGAAAATGGTCCCGGATGATTTTGCAAAAACGGGGTACTTCCAGCACGGGATGTATGGGCCCCGATCTGAGAGTGCCGGATAGGATTAGACTTTGCCCGGATATTTTTTATCGCGATCATGATCGTGATTGAAAATGTGATCTGGATCGATCAAGGTTTGATTGAAAATTTTTCTGCAGGGTTTGATTTTAAAATTTTGCTGGTATGAAAAAGCCCCGTCTTCAGGCGATTCTTTTTTTCATTCTCATCTATGAGCCCAAGGGACTCATGGCGCGCTCTGTAGAAACCCTCAATGCAGACAAATAGGATAATCCTGTCAAGGTTAGCGAGAATGATCTTGCAGGTGATTTCTTTTCTCTGGCTCTGGT
>DANA01000092.1 GCA_002508495.1 Methanoregula sp. UBA276 | reverse complement strand
TCGACCATGACTGTCCGCCAGGGATTCCTCCGGTTGGCAGAGAGCCGGTGTTTCAACCTCCTCATCCGCCTCCTTTTCGGGCTGACGTACCATGACACCCAGTGCGGCGCCAAGGTCTTCAAAAAAGAGGCAGTCAATGCCGTCCTCCCCCATATGATTGCACGGGGTTTCGAGTTTGACGTGGAACTGCTCTGGCGGATGAAACGGGGCGGTTTTCATGTTGTCGAAGTGCCGATTGAATGGCAGAACAAGGGCGATTCCCGGGTCAGGAAGCGGGACATGATCCGGATGCTGCGAGGTCTCGTTTCCGTCCGGTTTGGCGGGGGCCGCGTATGATCCCGTCAACACCACAGGAGCAGAAGCAGGAGGCGTTCCGTCTTTTCGAGGATGGCAGGTATATCGAATCGCTGAAGTACTGCAAACTGCTCCTCGATGCCGGCAATGATCCGGCACTGGAAGTGCTTGCCGCATCCAACCTTTTCCTCACGGGCAAAATCGATGATGCGGAAGCTGCATTTCTTGATCTGGCCCGCAAGATGCCGGACTCATCCTATGTCCACAGTTATCTTGCAAAGGTTCTCGAAGCCAAGGGGGATGATGGGGCCATTGCAGAATATGTCTCTGCGGTCCATCTCGACCCGACCAACCAGGACGCCCTCCGATCCTGTGCTGCCTATCTCACCGGGCACGGGGACTTTCGGGGCGCCCTGCCGGTGCTCCGCCGCCTCGTTGAGATCGGGCAGAAACCCGCTGACATAAAAAACCTGATCCGGGCCCTGACGGTGACCGGCTCAGCGGAAGAGGCGCTTGACACTTTCGCGGAGTATGCGGAGGTGGTGGGGGTCTCTTCTGAGTATATTGATGCACTCGCCCGGACCGGGGACTTTTGCACCGCCGCTGATACTGCCTTTACGCTCCACCGTACAACACATGACCGAAAGTTTTTTCTGAAATATCTCCGGCTTGTTGCCCAGTACGATCTCCCTGCTGCAACCGCTGCCTGCACGGCATCTATAGAGGAGAATGCTGATCCGGAGATCCTTTTCGAATATATCCAGCTCCTCAGGTCCGAAGGGAAGATCCCCGAAGCGCTTGCAGCAGCACGAAGGCTCCTTGGGGTCTCATCTGTACCGGAAAACCGGCTCCTTGAATGCGAGTTGCTTGCCGGCTGCGGCGATACCGATGCGGCACTTGCTGCCTATGAAGCGCTCATCAGGGATGAACTCAATGCAAAGGATGACCTTGACCTTCTCCGCCGGATCCTCAGCAGTTACCGCGGGTTCATCATGACCCGCCGGGATCCGGCCAGGGAGAAGAAACGGTTCTTTGATCTTGTTGCATCCGACGTGAACGTTGCAAGCCTCATCGAGACCGGACGGTTCTGTCTCGACAACGGGGAGATAAACGAAGCCCGTTCCTGGTATTACCGGGCTTACCGGGCTGACTTCATTACCGGTGGCCTTGAATATGCCCGGTTCCTTATCCTGCGTGGGGAGGACCGGGAATGCGAGAAGGTGATGCTCCACATCCTTGCAAACGTGAAAAAGAGCCAGGACCTCATTCACGTTGCCGGTGCCATCCTTGATGAGAACGGAAAAATGTACCGGCTCAGACGGCTCCGGGATCAGCTGGTACGCAGGCTCGAAGACCGTCGTTCGTCGCTCTTTTCGAACGGGCTCGAGGTGCTGGCAATGGCTTATTTTGTCACGGCAACCAACGCTCTGGATGATATGGATTATGCACGCTGCAAGTACTCCTGCCTTGCGGGCATGGATATCCTGCCACTCCCCCCCGGCAGGGGACTCTGTCTTGAGGACTTTCTCCTGCTGCTTGGGGCGTGTAAAAGCCGGTCGGTCACCGACCGGGCGGCCCTCTTCGAGCGCCCGCGAAAGAGTCGGGCGGGGACGAAGGCAAAAGCAGCGGAACCGCTAGCCCTCCAGGGTCTCTCGGAAACCGAACAGAAGGTTATCGGGTTCCTCCGTGCCCACCGGAAGGCGACCGAGATGGACCTGCGCAAACTGCTCGGGACGCGGCGGGCAGCGGGCATAGTGAATCTTCTCATCAAAAAGGCGGCAGAACAGGGTATCTCCATTATCGGGAAGAAAGGAGTGAGCGAGGAGGGTGAAGTGTATGAATATACCGGAACCTGACGGAACCGACCGCGAGCGGCTCGAAAGTACCAATATTATCAATGCCCTCCGGCGGGGGACCGTTCCTGCAAGCGGGCTGGAACGTATCGCGGTCGGCCTCGATATCGAGGAAGAGGTCATTGCAAAGCAGCTCGACTATGTTGCTCTCGGGGGGGGAGATGCCAAGTTCATCCGGGGGGAGTACGGGAGCGGCAAGACGTTCCTTGTCGCCCGCTCGCTCGAGATTGCCCGCAGCAAAGGGTTTGTCACCTCCCATATCGTCATCTCACCTGCATCGCCGCTCCATAAACTCCGGGCGGTTTACCAGCAGATCTGTGCCGGCCTCCGCACCCGCGAGGAAGAGCATGCCTTGAAAACCATCGTCGATTCCTGGCTCTTTGGCATCGAGGAACGGATCCTCTCGGTAGGCGGCGAGGGGCTTTCAGACGAGGATCTGGAGGCCGCCACCACCCGGGAGATCGAGAGCGCACTTGCGGCGATCTCCGAGACCAACACCGCACTTGCGGCAGCGCTCCGCACCTATTACCGGGCCAACAATACCGGTGATTTTCCCCTTGCGCAGGCTGCTCTTGGCTGGCTCGCCGCGGAACCGAATATCGGGAGGGATTTCAAACAGAAAGCCGGGATCCGCGGGGACATTGACGACACCATCGCGTTCCTCTTTCTCCGCGGCTTAGTCTCGGTCATCCACGCTGCCGGGTATCGTGGTCTTGCCATTGCTGTCGATGAGATGGAGACGACCCAGGGACTCCAGCGTGCCCAGCGGGAGAAGGGGTACCAGACACTCGTCCAGCTCATCGATGCCCTTGACCGTGGCGAGATGCCCCGCTGTTACTTCCTCTTCACCGGCACACCGGCCCTGTTTGACGGTTCGCGGGGTATACGCTCAGTCCCCCCGCTGTATGACCGTATCAGCATCGTGCAGACAGACGGGTTCAAAAATCCCCGCCAGCCCCAGATCGTACTCTCCAAATTCGATACTTCCAAGCTCGAACAGGTGGCACTCCGGGTCGTGGACGTGTATGCCCGGGCCTATGCAGAGCCGGACCGTGAACGCGTATCCCACCGGTTCATCCGGGCAATGATCCGGAAGGTCACCACGCGTTTCGGCGGCCGCGTTGACGTAATCCCGCGGATCTTCTTAAAAGAATTCGTTGATATGCTGGATAAATGCGAGCTGTACGAGGATTTCAATCCGTGGGACGGGTACGAGTTTGACTTCGACCATCTCAAAGGAGAACTAAAAAGAGAAGAAGAAGCCGTCATGGTGGTGAAGTTCTGAGGCAGGATCGCATGACCGGACATAGAGACTCCCCCATCCAGCCAGCCCGAATGCACCACTGGGCCCTGATCGTTTTGGTGTTCACCGCCTGCATGGCCGTATGTTTACCGGTCACGGCTATTCCCCTTCCGGGCGCACTCAGCCTCACGGACGGTGCCCCCGCCTCTCCCGTGAGCCTCTCCATTCACGCCAACCCGTCCGAAGCACACGTCGGGGACACCATCGTGCTGAACGGGACAGTCACCGGCATCCCTACCATTGCCGTGTACCTGTACCTGACCGGGCCCCACCTTGACCCGCGGGGAGTCGCGCTCGAGAACCTCAACATCGCCGCCGGCCGCGGGCTTTTTACCACTGCCCCGGTCAAGATGAGCGAAGGCACCTGGACCTATGAATGGGACACCGCAATTATTATCGGGAACTTAAAACCGGGCATGTATACCGTAACCGTGGTCGCTTCCCCGCTCGATCGCCTCCGGTCGAATCCCCAGGAATCTGCAATGGTAACGGTAAACTTCACTGCTGCCCGGGATACGGCGGCCAAAACCCCTCAATGTTCCCTTCTTCCGGTGATAGCACTGGTATTTGGCGCGGGTCTCTTCTCTGCAGCAGCAGGGAAACGACGGTAATCTGTACGGCTCCCGCCCGTGCCTTCACCCCGGCAGGATTACAGGAAGAACGGATTTTTTGGCTTTATAGAAACGCACATGATCGGGCGTTCACACCCGAAGTATGAGAATGAGCATTGCCGAAATCATTTCTGATCTAAATGTTCCGTGCACTCTGGCGATTTTTCATCGGAAACCCTTTGAAATGATGATGGGGGCAAACTGCCCCCATACCCCCTTTACGATGCTTGCCGCCAACCAAAAAGGGCGCCTTTTTTGGCGGCCTCAATTTCTGGTTTGTGAAAGCAATTCTCTTTCGAGTGTCCCGTACAGATAATACAGAGACATCGCATGCGCCTCCGCCCTCTTGGAGGTAGGGCTGACGAGAAGGGGGGAACAATTATCCGGAATGAGGTTTTCTCCAGAGAGCAGGTTTTTTTAGAACCGGGAAAAAAAGGGGAGATTCGTCAGCGTTCGCGCCGCACGCGAACCGATTCTGCATGAGCGTGGAGCCCTTCGGCGGTTGCAATCGTCTCGACAATGTCGCCGATTGCCTCAAGACCTTCGCGGCTGATCATCTCGACCGACGCAGTTTTGCAGAAGTGATTGACATCAAGGCCGGAATACATCTTCGAATAGCCGGCAGTCGGGAGGCAGTGGTTCGTGCCGACCGCATAGTCCCCGCAGGCAACCGCAGAGTACCTGCCGACAAAGATGGCACCGGCATTTTTCACCCGGGTCACGACCGTGAGCGGGTCAGCAACCTGGATCGAGAGATGCTCGGGGGCAACAACATCGGACGCAGCACACGCCGCATCGATATCGTCAACAATGGTATAACCCGAGTTCTTCAGCGCCTCGACAATGATCTCTTTTCTTTGGGCACTGGCAACCATCTTCCTAATCTCCATACCCACCTTTTCCGGGAGTGCCGAATCGGTGGTGATGAGGATGCAGGCCGCGTTCGGGTCGTGCTCGGCCTGGGCCAGTACATCCGCGGCAACGATCCGGGGATCAGCGGTACTGTCTGCAATGATCCCGATCTCGCTTGGGCCGGCCGGGAAATCGATCTCGGCGTGTTCCCGGAGCATCATCTTGGCAAGCGTAACATAGATGTTGCCAGGCCCGACGATCTTCTGGACCGGGCGGATGGATTCTGTTCCCAGCGCCATGGCGGCAATTGCCTGTGCCCCACCGGCCTGGTAGATCTCGGTAACACCGGCAATATCAAGAGCAACGAGTGTTAAGGGCTTGATCGGGGGCGGCGAACAGGCGCAGACCTCCTGAACGCCGGCAACCCATGCCGGGACGGCACACATCAGCGCTGATGACGGGTACGCTGCCCGCCCTCCGGGAACGTAGATCCCCACCCGGTTGAGGGGGGTCGTCTTGACACCCAGGACAATGCCCGGCTCCATCTCCTCCAGCCAGAGATCGCGGGGTTTCTGGAGCTCGTGGAAGCGTTCAATCCGGGCATGAGCCTCGATAAGGGCTTCCGTGACCTGCGCATCGACCTGTTCGTAGGCTGCCTCGCGCTCTTCTTCGGACACGGCAATTGCATCAAGCTCACAGTATTTTTTTGCCAGATCGCGGAGCGCTGCATCGCCCTCCTTCTGTACCCGCCCGATTATCTCCGTGACGGTACCCCGTGCATCCTCGAGGCTCGTCTTCCGGGCCGCAAGCCATGCATCGATCTTTACTGCCTTCCACATAGTGGCAATATCTTCGTGAGGAAAGGTTGTTAAGGTTTCGTCTGGCAGGATTTTTCTGACGGTGCACGGTTCGTTTTGCAGGATTAATCAGGAGCAGCCAACTGACATGCACCGGTATTTATTCAAAAGACGCCAACATGATTTCAGAATGGAATCCCATGACCATGACAAAATAAAAAGTGCCGATGAACAACCGTCATACGAGCGGATTTTCGAATCGGCGCTCTGGAGCTCCCGCCTCATCGTCCTTCTTGCGGTCATTTTCGGAACTATCAGCTCCATGCTGCTCTTTATTTCCGGATCGATCGAGATCGTTTCGGCAGTCCTTCATTCAATCTCGCTTGCGCACTTCGAGATCGACTACACGGGACTCCTGTCCGGTATCATTGGAGGTGTTGACTTGTACCTGATAGGGATGGTACTGCTCATCTTCAGCTTTGGTATCTATGAACTCGCCATCTCCAAGATTGACATCGCAAGGAGCTCGGAATCCTATTCAACCCTTCTTGAGATCGCCAACCTGGACGACTTGAAGAACAAGATCATCAAGGTCATCATCATGGTACTTATCGTCAGTTTCTTCCAGCGGGTACTCACGATGAAATTCACCGGGGCTACGGATATGCTCTTCATGGCAATCTCGATCTGCGCTGTCTGTATCGGGGTCTATTTCCTCCAGAAACTCAAGGTATAACTTTTTTTTTGAATTGCACAATTCACCCGTGAGCGGATGCGGGGATGAACAGTGTCTTCCTCTCTGCGCTATAAATGAAAACACGGGAACGCTTGTCATTCTCTCTCCGTTACGCAATCAACAAAGTACACCGCCCGACCCCTGCCACGGAGCAGCGTTCAATTTCGTTCTGGTAACAAGAGAAAATTTGTGCTCTGGAGAATTCATGTAAAGTGATGATGGGGGCAAACTGCCCCCACACCCTCTTTAAGATGCTTGCCGCCGACCAAAACGGGCGCCTTTGCGGCGGCCTCAATTTCTGGTTTGTGAAAACATTTTTTTCCGGAGTGTCCCGTACAGGTAATACGGATGCATCGCATGCGCCGTGAGCCCCCTTGGGGGCAGGTCTGGCGCAACGGAGGTAACAATTTTTGAATGAGGATTTCTTCAGAGTAAAAAAAATGCACTATTTTTCACAACTTGCAGGGTGCGATGTGGGGGGTCGGGCGGTGTACTTTGTGTTTGGCCCGCGTTTTTGTAACCAAAAATCTGGATTTATCGGGAGACCTTTCTACCACTTCACAGGGTTCAACAAAGACTGGTACACCATCCGACTCCCTCATTCCATTCGCTCAGGCTTCTGTGCCCCGGAGAAAAAACCGTTGCGTCCTGAAAACAGGTCCCCCCCAGGAAGATGATACGTTCCGTATTTTTCCCCAAGCGGTCATCCCACACAACTCCCTGCCCTATGCAGGATCGTTGTACGAACTTGCATTTCCGGCCACCGTGCACCCAGAAGGGATATTGCTGTTAAGAACGCAATAGAAGAATAGTGAAAAGTGGTTCGTATGGGCAGCCCGTATTTAAGCACGAACGAGACAATCATCCTTTCAGCACACGATCTGGTCATCAACACCATTCCCGCTGAGGCTATCCTCACCAGCCAGCGCCTCATGCTGGTGGATAAAACCCATCCCCGTATCCTCCCGCAGGACATCCGGTTCACTGCCATTGAGACCGTCACGACGGGCGACAATGCGGACAGCGATCCGGCCCTCTCCCTCTCCATCGTTACACCGGACGGCACACGCCAGCCGCTGGAGGTAATCTTTCCCCAAAAACACCGGGCGAACCGGACCATGGAACGTGACGAATGGGCCACAAAGATTCGCGGGTTGAGCCAGCAGGCACAGGAAGAGGGCGGCGTGCTTGCCATGGAACTGATGCCCCCGTGGGTTCCCGGAGAGGTTCCGGAAGCGACGGGATCTCATGAGCCAGAAGAGAATGTTCCTGTAAGATCCCGCATAAAAGGTCCGTCACTCTCGGAGCGGAGGAGTAAGGCCGCAGGTGCATCCCGGACCCGAACCATCGGGATCGTTGCCCTGACCCTGATCGTTGTCGCCATCATCGCTGCCGGCATCGTATTCTTTGCCCCTTCCCTCCTTCCCCTGCTTCCCGCCCCGGCCACGCAAACACCGGTTCCGACCGTGACTGCGACACCAGTTCCCAGCCCAACCCCCACCGAAACCCAGACTCCCGTTCCCACGCCGGAAGTGACGGCTGTTTCTTCTGAGCCGGTCCAGCCGGCGGTTCCGCAGACCGGCATCTGGGTACATGTGGTCTATGATGGCAGGTTCACGGGAACTGCCGGCCCCCCGGGAAGGTTCCGTGATATCGAGGGCAGCGGGGACCAGTTCTACCAGTTGCCAGCCAGGGATGAGATTGTCTTTGCTTCCATCACCAAGCCGGATAACTCAGGGAACCCCCTGACAGTTGAGATCTATGATGAGGGTACGATGGTGAAGGCCCAGACGATAACAAAACCCGGCGGGACTTTGGAGATCAGCGCAGAAGTAGGTAACCCCTGAGGCACCACCCCTTTTCTCTCCCTTGCCAAACCGGTTTCACCTAAAAAGCATATCTTGGAATACAGCTCAGGATCTACAGAACGGCAGGTTGGTACCATGAGCAGCCCTTATCTTGAGAGCGGGGAATCGATTGTCCTGACAACGGACAGGGTGGGTCTGGACCAGACGGTCTACACTGCCATGCTCACCAACCGGCAACTGATCCTGCTTGACAGCGAACATGGCCTGCACGAACCATGGACAATCGCTCTTGCAACGGTCTTATCGGTCCGGAGTGGAAACGCTGCAACGGGAGAGCCGGTCATCAGTATCACCTGCGAGCGGCCAGACGGCAAAGAGACAACAACCTGTATTCTTCACTTCCTGCAGGGGCCCCTTGAGAACCGGAAGCATGACCGGGACCTCTGGGTCAAAAAGATCATTGAGCACTCCCTCTCAGGCCGGGCCGTAGAGGGGGAGGGGGAGGAGCCACTGCCTTCTGCAAGGGCGGACCACCCGGTTCTCAAGCGGAAAGACGGCCCAGAGATTATCCGGCCCAAAATCGAGAACTTCCCCCAACCGGAACCATCGCCAGATGCAGCGGTGACCCTTGACGAAACAGAGCACCTGGTGCAACCGGAAGTGCCTGCAACCGGGCTGGAACCGGTTGAAACTGCAGGAGTTCCCGGGCCGGTCTGGCCGGTGCTCGGTTTAGCGAAAAACGATGACGAGGAGACCGGGCAACCGGATGGTGCTGCATCGGAACCTGCGGGGCAGGCCAGTGAAGAAAAACCCCCGTGCAGTCATGCACCCCAAGACAGGGACGATGATGGGAGAGGAGGATCCCTTACCGTTGCAATCCTGCGAGCCGTACAATCCCTGACCCAAAAACCACTGTCCCGCAACGGGGAAAAGGGGATTGGAACACCTGAAGAAACGGATGAGCCGCAGGAACGCCCGATCCGGCGCACCTCGTCACTGCCGGAAAACCCGGCAGAGTCCCGGCGAACAGCCATTGTCGCAAAAAAACCCCCCGCACCATCAGATACCACACCTCAGGGAACGACTCCGGACAGGTCAACAGCCAGCGAGGAGATCTCCGACGAGCCCACTCCGGAGGTTTTTCCCGGAATGCCCATAGATGACGTAAGAACCGCCATTGAAGAGACCGCTGCTCTGCCTGAACCGGCGCAGGAACCCCCTACACCTGCGGCCCTGGCAGGCAATAATGAAGAGTCAGCCGCAACCGAACGTCCCACCACCGAAAAAAATATCGGACACCGTGGAGATAAACCAGCGGGCCGGTCGCCCAAGACGACGTGGGCCGGGCGGGACCCGGTTCTCACCGTGGCCATTATTGTCCTGCTCCTGCTGGGAATCGCAGCAGTCCTCGTGCTGCCCGCACTCCAGCTGCCAGAGCCCCCAGCGAGAACCATCGACACGCCAACCCCGGTTACCACGATCACACCAACGCCGGTTCCAATGGAGACTGCACCCCCACGACCAACCTCCATCGAGACTCCGGCACCTTCCCCCACGCCGGAAGTTACCCCGGTTCCCCCTGCGCTGGTTCAGAGCACGGTACCCCAGACGGGCGTCTGGGTGCGGGTAGCGTCGCCTGCCGCGTATTCCGGGCAGGCTGGAAATCCCGGGTACCTCCGCCAGTTCAATGGTCCCGGAGAAAAGTTCATCAGCACCTATCGGCCGGAAGGGCTTGTTCAGGTTTCTGTCCAGAAACATGACTATTCGGATGCTGAACTGCTGGTTGAAATTTTCAACAATGGTGCCCTTGTCATCTCCCGTTCCACTACCGCGCCAATGGGATCTGTTGACCTTCTCATCGACCCAAAAACCGGAAGTCCACCCGGGTTACCGCCGGTTACTACCACAACAACGACAACCGCGTCTCCGCATGCCGGGTACGTGTAACCTGCGTGGCCCGGTTCCGAAGTACCCGTGCAGGAAAAACAGTATTAATTACCCTCATCCATCTAGTAAACTGGTACAATGCGAACCGAAATGGGCATCCATATGAAAGGCGGGGTCATCACGGAGAGGGACCCTGATTTCTGTACCGTCCGGCTCCGGGCACCGGCGGGTATTTTCACGGTCGACCAGTTGCGGGGCATCGCCACCCTTGCAAAGAAGTACGGCAACGGGGAGGTTCACAGCACTACCCGCCAGACCCTCGAGATCCCGCATGTGAAAGGGGCTGACTTAAAAAAAATCGGCAGGGCACTTGAGAAGAACGGGACACCGGTGGGATCAGAAAAAGACGAGATCGTCAATATCATCGCCTGTCCGGGAACAAGCCGGTGCAAGTTTGCCAACATCGACTCCATTGCTCTTGCAAAAGCAATCGATGCGAAACTCTTTGGAAAAGTGATGCCGGTCAAGATGCGGATTGCAATTTCCGGCTGCCCGAATGCCTGCACCAGCCCGATGCTCAACGAGATCGGGGTCATCGGCAGGGTGAAGCCGGTCCGGACCAGCGAGCGGCTCTGCACGGGGTGCGGGAACTGTGTCTACTATTGCAAGGAGAACGCGATCAAGATCAGGAATGGTCTTTCTGTTCTTGACGAGAGCAAATGCGTGCAGTGCGGGGTCTGCATCCAGTCCTGCCACTATGACCTTGTCAAACCGGAGCACCGCCATTACCTCATCACGGTAGGAGGCAGGCGGGGCCGGCACCCCAAGATCGGGCGCAGTCTCCTGACGGTCGAGACAGAAGAACAGGTCATCTTCGTTATCGAGAAGATCGTGGACTGGGTATACCGGAGGGCCTGGAGCGGACGCCTGTTATCAGAACAACTGGATGACATCCATTTCGACAAGTTCCGTCAGGAGATCCTGCAGAAGGTGCCGGCAGCAAAACCGGTTGTGGATGAGGGGAGCAAAGCGGGGATGGATGTCTAGGCATTCCTTCTCCTTTTGTCAGGAGTGATAGCCGGAATTTATTCTTTTACCACAGGATTACTTCGACCCTGCTTCCCTGTTCGAGCCCTTCGGCACCTGCCGGGATCCGGACCAGCCCGCTGCTCCGTACAAGGGTGTTGAGGAGCCCGGACTTGCCAAAGAGCGGGGTTGCAACACCGTCCTCCAGCCGTACCCGGACATATTCCTCGCGCCCCCGCTGGGAAGGGATATTCACCGCAAGGGTTGCCGGTTGTGTCCGCTGGAACGGGGTGCTGACACCCAGCATCCGGTCAAGAAGGGGCCGGACGATTGCGATGAGGACGACAAACGCGGATGCCGGATGGCCCGGAAGGCCAAAGACCGGTTTTCCCTTTACGCGCCCGACAATGGTTGGTTTCCCGGGCGCGATGGCGATCCCGTGCACGAGGACTTCTCCAAGTGCCGCAATCGTCCCCGCGGTCATGTCCCGGTCATCCTTGGAACTCCCCCCCGAGAGAAGGACCACGTCGCATTCGGGAACCGCTGCTGTGAGCACCTTCTCGAATGCAGCCTTTTCATCGCGGACTATCCCGTACATCCGGGGTATGCAGCCGTATTCCCGCAGGTACGCGGCAAGCATGGGCGCATTGGCGTCCCGTACCTGCCCCGGCCCGATCGGCGCACCGGGTGGCACCAGTTCGTTACCGGTCGAGATTATCCCGACAACCGGCTTTTGGGCAACCGGGACATCTGAATACCCGCATGCCGCAAGGACGCCGGTGTCCTGAGGGGAGATCCGGTGGCCGGCGGAAAATACCATCTCCCCTAATTTGAAATCCTCGTCATGAAAAAGGACATTCTCGCCGTGTGCTGCCGCCTTTTTCACAAGCACGGTCTCGCCCACCTCTTCAGAGAACTCCACCATGACGACCGCATCAGCGCCTTCAGGTAAGATCCCCCCGGTCGGGATGTAGGCACAGGTCCCCGGGCCGATCCGGACCCCGGTATCCTGCAGCCCCATGGCGATCCTTCCCACACAGGTGAGAATGGCAGGAACGGACTCACCGGCGCCGGAAGTATCTGCTGACCTGACCGCGTACCCGTCAACAACAGAACGGTCGAATCCCGGGATATCAGAACC
>DANA01000024.1 GCA_002508495.1 Methanoregula sp. UBA276 | reverse complement strand
AACAAGATTGCCGTCGGGTTCAACCTTGACCGGATCGAATATGAGCCCGAGCAGTTCCCCGGTCTTGTGTACCGGCTTGACAACCCGAAAGTCGTCGTGCTCCTCTTTGGTTCCGGCAAACTGATCATCACGGGAGGAAAGGAGCCGGAGGACGCAAAAAAAGCCGTTGTCAAGATCCTTGCCGACCTGCGCAGCCTCGGGCTCCTCTGATCTTTTTCTCCCTCTGGTCTTTTTTATCCATGGTTCCGCCAGCCTGGTTGCGGGACTAAAAAAAATCATACTATATATTTGATCGGTCCGTTGATTAGCAATACGATAGACTATATATAGATACGTCTCATAATTATACCTTATAGCAAATTGAAAATATTGTGGATGTGATGCATGAGAACCGAGAACGTTATGTATTTTACCGAGAAGGAAGAGGAATTTGCCAACCTTCTCATTGAGATTGGAACGAAACGCAACGTGGCAAAGGTACTGGTTTTCCTTGCCAACACCCCGGAAGCAACCTCCCGTGCTATCGAGCGTGGCACCGATCTCCGCCAGCCGGAAGTCAGCATCGCGATGCGGTACCTGATCGACCAGAACTGGATCAACAGCCGCGAGAGCAAAGCCGAAAGCAAGGGCCGTCCGGTCAAGATCTACGAGCTGGCAAAACCGATCCACGAGATCATGGACAGTATCGAGAAAGAGAAGAAGAAAGAGGCGAACAACCAGCTCGCCCTTGTCCAGAAGTTACGCGACTACATCCGGTGATTTTTTCACCGTACACTTTTTTATTCCGCCGATAATAACGGTGGTCTTGCCCGAATACCGGGTGAAGAGCCCGCTCTCGACAACGCCGGGAATTGCGGCGATTGCATCTTCGAGGCTTCCGGGATTATCGATCCGGCCGAACGTGCAGTCAACGATAAAGTTACCATTATCGGTTACCACGGGACCGTCTTTTTTTACAGCTTCGCGGATGACCGGTTCGCACCCGAGCTTATGGAGCTGCAGCATAACGGGGGTAATGGCAAAGGGCAGTACTTCAACCGGGACCGCAGTACCCAGTTTTTTCACGATCTTGGTCTCGTCAACCACAACGATGAATTCCCTGGCAGCAGCGGCAACGCATTTCTCGCGGAGATGGGCAGCCCCTCTCCCCTTAATGAGCCGGAAGGCCGGATCAACTTCATCGGCGCCGTCAATGGCAATATCAATCACCGGATGGTCGTCGAGCGTGGTGAGGGGAATTTCAGATTCCCGTGCCCGCATTGCCGTCTGGAACGATGTCGGGACGCCCTGCACGGCCAGGTGCTCTTTTTGGATACGCTCAGCCAGTCTCTCGATCATGTAGTACACGGTCGAGCCGGTGCCGAGCCCGACGATCATGCCGTCTTTTATCATGTCAGCTGCTTTGTACCCGGCCGCACGCTTTGCCACGATGGCAGCCTCTGCCTTTGCATCCATTGCCCGGATATTGCTCCGTGTTGGTATAAGTAACGTGGTGATCGGGTGGCAAAGCCGGGGTGGAATGATCGGTAAAAAAGGAGGCTTCCAGGAATACCGGATGAAAAAATTTACCCAAACAGATCTTTGGTCTTTGCAAACGCTTTGTACGAGGTACAATCGAGGGTAATGGGGGTTATCGACACGTTGCCTTTCCGGATCGCGTGAACATCGGTGTCCTCCTCGGCATCCTCGACAAGCGGGCCATTGATCCAGAAGTACGGCCGGCCCCGGGGATCGAGCCGTTTCTCAACACCGGTATGGAAGAGCTTGTGGGCGAGCCGGGTGACTTCGTACCCGCCTTTGACTGTTGACGGGATATTGACATTGATGACATCCGTATCCGGAGAAAAACCGTTCTTTAAGACGCGCTCGACAACGTCACGGACAACCTTCTTTGCCGAATCGAAGCTGTGCCCATGGTACCGGGGGTCATCGAATTTATCGCCCTGGTCCTCGACCTGGAGGCTGAATGCGATGCCTTTGGTGCCCTGGTTTGACGCCTCGAGCGCCGCCCCGACGGTGCCTGAGGTCATGATGGACTCGGTGGAGAGGTTCTCACCGATATTGATCCCGCTCACCACCATTACGGGCTTCAGGTTGAGGGAATACAGCCCGATGATGACCGCGTCCGTAGGCTTTCCGGCAACAGCCCACGCTTTTATGCCGTTCATGGTGACCTGGGTTACCCGGAGCGGCTCGAAAATGGAGATCGACCTGCCAACTGCGCTCTGCTGGCTTGCGGGAGCAACCACCGTGACATCCGCTATGGGCTTCAGCGCATCGTACGCCGCCCAGAGCCCGATGGAACTTACGCCGTCATCATTGGTCAGCAGGATCGAGGGTTTCATGGTGATCAGTAATCGATGCCGAATCAGAAAAAGTACCTGATCGGATAGGGTAATTTCCCCGGACAACAAATAGTGGTAGGATGAAGGTCCTGCTCGCGGAATATACCGCTGCCCATGATCCTGCACTCGCCCAAGAGGGTCTGGCGATGCTTGAGGTACTGCGAACCAGTTTCGAACGCTGCGGGTACACGGTTGTCCATCCCGGTGACGGAGATTTCGAATCAGAGATCGCGCACCTTGCACCCGTATGTGACATGGGACTCGTTATTGCTCCTGACCACCTGCTCTCCCGGTTTTCCCAAATCCTTGAACAGCACACGCACAGCCTTGGCTGCGGTTTTATGACGGCAGCACTCTGTGCAAACAAGGTCCGGACCCGTAAAGTCCTGATCCAGCATGGTATTGCTGTTCCCCCTGATGCTGTTTCCGGCAAACGGGTGATAAAACCGGTCCGGGGGTGCGGTTCGCAGGGTGTCCGGCTGGCAGACGAAGAACCCGCGGAAGGGGAGTATGCTGAGGAGTATATCGAAGGCGAGCACCTGTCCGTCAGTATTGTGGCAAACCGGGTCATCGGTGATGCATGCCAGTATTTTACCGGAAACCCCCCGGTCGTTCTTGCGGTGAACCGCCAGGATATCTCTCTTGAACCGGACGGGACGTTCCGGTACCTTGGCGGCGAAACGCCCGTCCACCCGGAAAAGGAAGACGAAATCATCAGGACTGCACTCAAAGCGGTCGAAGTCCTTGGGTGCCAGGGGTATTGTGGTATTGACCTGGTGGTGGGGGATCACCCGTATATTGTTGATGTCAACCCCCGGATTACCACGAGCCTTGTCGGGATCGCTGCCTGCATGGAAGAAGAGATTGCCGATATCCTTGTTGCGGCGTCCAAAGGGCAGGGCCCCTCCACCGTCCACCTCAGTGGAAAGGCACGGTTCGATACAAACGGGCAGGTCACGCGACTATGATCGGGATAGATGTCGGGGGAGCAAACCTCAAGGTGGTTGACGATTCCGGTACGCATATCCATTACTGCCCGCTCTTTGAGGATGCTCCGGTTGCAGAGATCCTCCGCCCGTATGGTACCGGCTCATCCGATCCTGCGGCGGTTGTCATGAGCGGCGAGCTTGCCGACTGTTTCCGCAGTAAACAGGAAGGGATCTCGTTCATTGTCAATGCCGTCCAGCAGGTGTTTCCCCGTGCCATGTTTTATGGGACGGATGCGGCATTTCATACCGGTGCCGTCCCGGAACTTGCCGCGGCAAACTGGCTTGCTTCAGCCGATTATCTCCGCCGCCGGTTCCGCGATGCCGTTCTCCTTGATATCGGCAGCACCACTGCGGATATCATACCGCTCAACCAATTCGATTCCCTTATCGGACTGACCGATACAAGGCGGCTCCAGAAGGGATACCTCATCTATTGCGGCATGCTGCGCACCAGCATCCCCACCCTCATCCCGTCTGTTGATATTTGTGGCATCAGAACACCGGTCAGTACCGAATATTTTGCCACCAGCGCCGATGCGCATCTTGTGCTGGGACATATCGGGGCGGATCTTTATTCCTGCGACACACCGGATCGGAAGGAGAAGACAACGGAAGCATCCCTGCGCCGCCTCGCCCGCGTGGTCTGCGCGGATCTCGACGAGATAGGTACAGAGGGAGCACTTGCTGTTGCACAACGGTTTTGGGATGCCCAGCGAGCCCTCATCTGCGACCAGGTGCATACTGTTGCCCGCTCGTGCGGATCTGAACAGATTATTGTTGCCGGGATCGGCGCACCACTCTTTGCGCGGGAACTTACGGGAATTGACCTGACCGGCGTCCTTGGTCCGGCAGCAGATGCCCTGCCAGCCCATGCCGTCCGTGAATTGGCACTGGGATAAAAAGAAGAGATATTTGCCCGTGCCCGGCGTTTTCCTTCAGGATGAACCTGACTCGGCCTGCTGTTTTGCGGAATCTGCCTGCAGTCCGTGACGCAGGGGGCTGGCGGGGACTTGTGCCGGCTCGTTCTGCGCCGTCACCGCTGCTGTTTCGGCCTCTGGCCGGAACGTGGATGGATAGCCGCAGGCAGCAAGGGCTTCAGGCCCTTCAACACATCCCCCATCAGGGATCCGGGCGGCAATGTTGGACAGGGTCAGGACCGAGGACGGGAGCCGCATGCCAAAGATCTCCATGGTCGGAATTTCCGGCACAGGGCGGCCGGTATAATTCTTCCAGCTTGTACGGTCGACACGGATACCCATTGCGTCAATGAGCCGTGCTGCCCGGCTGGCGGGCATGGTTGCCGTGAAGGTATAGAACAGGTCAACCACGAGGCTGCCGATTCTTGTACCCGGATAGAACGGTTCGCACGCATTGCAGAGCCGGTTGCATTTCCGGCAGGTGAAGCGTTTGACCCTCACCGTTATGGTGCGCTCCCCCGTGCCATCCCGTATCACCGCATACTTCTTTGTCCGGGTGTCATATCCCTGGACCGGCCCACCACAGACCGGGCATCGGTCGAGCCGAATAAACTCTGCTCCATGAAAACTGCTTATCGCCGCCTGCACAATGGCAGTCAGCATGGGGGGAACACGGGGAGCTCGCAATTCAGAATCAACTCGATCTCTTGATTGGTCTGGGGGATCAGATCTCGCTGTGCACTAGTGCTGTGCACTTGTCAGACAACCATTTTGTCAGCGCTCGTATAAAAACCCACCTAAAATCATCACAGCCCCGGTCATGGATCTATTTTCCAGACGGTCCGTTTCTCAAAATCTTGGATTTTTTCGAACCGGAAAATTCCCACCTTTTTATTATGCTGGAAGACCAATCCGAAAACTACAAAGATCTGCATAATTTCCGGTCATCGCGACCGCTGCAGCAACTTCAAACAGGAAAACAAACAGCACCGTTGCAGGTGAGGAGCCCGAGATGGCAGAAAATTCCCCGAAAACCTACCGGAAGATCCTTGTTGTTGAGGACAGCCGCACCCAGGCCGAGTACCTCCGGCACATCCTTGAGAATGAGGGGTTCCGTGTAACGCTTGCCGAGAATGGAACCGAAGCGCTCGAACAGATCGCAATCGACCGGCCATCCATTGTCTTTACCGATATCGTCATGCCCGAACTCGATGGATACGAGCTCTGTCGAAGGATCAAGTCCGATGAGAAAACGGCGGGGATCCCGGTTATTCTCGTTACCCAGCTCTTTGATCCGGCAGATGTCATCCATGGCCTAGAGGCCGGGGCAGACGATTTTATCATCAAACCGTTTGAAGCTGAGTACATCCGTTCACGGCTGGATACCATCCTTGCTGCCATGCAGCGGCCTGACCCCGACGGGAATCTCCCGCCTCTTGAGGTCACCGCCGCAAAAAAGACCTACATGGTGGCTTCAAGCCGGCTCCGGATCTTCAACGTCCTCCTCTCCACGTATGAAGTCGCTGTCCGTAAGAATGCCGAACTTCTGGATGCACAGGACCGGCTTGCTACCTTAAACGAGCAGTTGCAGCAGGCAGTTATGGACTTAAAGGAGTCCAACGCCCTCCTGACGCAGGAGAATCTGGAACGCCAGCGGGTACAGAAAGCGCTTGACGAAGCCAATACCAAGCTCAACCTCATGGCAAGCATCACCCGGCATGATGTCATCAACCAGCTCACCTCCCAGCACGAGGCGCTCGAATCGGCACTCTCCGTGCGTGACCGGGATCCGGCAGTGGCATGGCAGCGCGTGGTAACCGCAGCAGAAATTGCCGTGCAGACCCTCAATGCAGTACGGTTTACCGGCGAGTACCAGAAAGTGGGGGTAAAAGCCCCCCAGTGGCAGAACCTGCATGCGCTTGTGGAATCTGCAGTGCAGCATACCAAGGCTGGAGCGGTGACGATTGAAAATTCCATCCCTGCTGACCGTGAAATCTATGCCGATCCTATGATCGAAAAGGTCTTCTCCAACCTGCTGGAGAACGCCCTGAAGTACGGGGGAAAACTCACGTATGTGCGTTTCAGCATGGAAAGCACGGGTGAGACCGCGCGTATTATCTGTGAAGATGACGGGATCGGTATCCCCGCGCAGAAGAAAGAGCTCAT
>DANA01000124.1 GCA_002508495.1 Methanoregula sp. UBA276 | reverse complement strand
GATCCCGGGCAACCGGCATCGGCGGCCTGCCCCATACGGACCCCGTGCAGGCATGCGACGATGTTCTTACCATATTTCCGGAATTTCCCTACGTCCCGACTCTTCCCAACCGCACCCTGCTCGAAAGTATTGTCTTTAACGATTCCGAGCAACTCCCGGGGAGGGTGATCCGGGAAGACCGGCTCCTGTTTGACAATACCCGGGACCAGACTGCGGCAATGGAGACCGTGTACATGGACTTCGTGGAAGGGAATTATGCACCCTATGGTCTCCACCAGGAATATGCATCGGCATTCATCGAGATGACCGGCCGGAAGAACCTTCCCGCGCCGATACTCAAATGCCAGGTAACCGGCCCGGTCACGTTTGGCATGCAGGTGGTTGATGCCGACAAGCGCCCGATCTATTATGACAGCCAGCTTGCCGATGTGCTCTCCAAGATGATAGCCCTCAAGAGCCGTTGGTGCGAGGAGGCAATGTTGAACAGCATTGGTGTTCCTGAGACCCTTGTCGTTCTCAATGAACCCTACCTTGCATCGCTCGGGTCTTCCGTGATACCGGTTGACAAAGATATGGTCCGGGCCGGCTGGAATGATATCGCATCTTTGGTATCCGGGGGCCTTGGCATCCATTGCTGTTCCAACACCGACTGGGAGTTCATTGTCAGCCTCGATCCCGCGGTCATCTCGTTTGATGCATACGCAACAGCAACAGAATTTCTCCTCTATGCCGAAACGCTCATCTCCTACATGGAACGTGGCGGGGTTATCGCGTGGGGCATCGTGCCTTCAGAATCGAAGATCTTTTCTGAAATGACGGTCGACTCCCTGTACGAGAAATACCTTGCCATCCGTTCGCAGCTCACTTCCCGCATGCCGGAAAAACTCTTCGATGCCCAGTCGCTCATCACGCCCAGTTGCGGGATACGGTTTGCCGACCGCGACGGATCGGTTGCTATCATGCAGGCAGCAGCAGAGATTTCCCACCGTATCAGGGCGCAAAAGACCTGATTGTTAATATTTTGGAGACCTCATATGCACCTGCGACCTTTCACGATAGTTCTTTCAGGAAAAGGCGGGACCGGCAAGACAACGGTCAGTTCCCTGCTCGTCCGCGCCTTCATAGATGCCGGTAAAAAACCGGTCCTCGCGGTTGATGCCGACCCGAACGCCAACCTTCACGAAGCACTGGGTGTTACTGTCCGGGAGACCCTTGGCAGCATGCGGGAGGAAGCGTTCAGCCGGCAGATTCCACCGGGCATGAACCGCCACGATTATGTCCGGTTCCGGTTCCGCCAGGCACTTGTTGAAGCGGAAGGATTTGACCTTGTCGCCATGGGCCGGCCGGAAGGAAGCGGGTGTTATTGTTTTGCCAATGACCTTCTTGCGGAATGCATGAAAGACCTTGAACGGGAGTACCCGTTCATCGTCATTGACAGCGAAGCAGGTATGGAACATATCGCCCGGGGGACCATCGGTACACCGGATCTTCTTCTTATCGTCAGCGACCCGGGTGCACGGGGGCTCCGCACCATTGCACGCATCCGCACCATTGCCACGGAACTTGGACTGCCGGAAGAGAAGATCCGTGTCGTCTTCAACCGGTTCAGGACCCGGACAGCGCCGGTCGATACGGGGAGTGATGATCCCATTGCGATAATCCCGGACGATCCTGCTGTTGAAGAGGCAGATCTCGAAGCACTGCCGGTGTCGCAAATACCGGTGGATAGTCCTGCGCGGACAGCGGTTAGCAGGCTTGTCGGGGAGATAATCCTTCTGGCAGAGACGAGATCCGCAGAATAATAACCTGCTTTTTACGGCATACTTAAAAAAATCTGCTCTGGAGAAAACTCCTTTCCGATAATTGTTTACCCCTTTTGCGCCAGCCCTGCCTCCATGGGGGCTCATGGCGCATACGATGCCTCCGTATTACCTGCACAGGACAACCCGATTAAAATTGTTTTCATAAAACAGAAGTTGAGGCCGCCGCAAAGGCGCCCTCCACGGCGGCGGCAGGCATCTTAATGGAGGTATAGGGGCATCAGATCCAATCGTCACTTCAAAGGATTCCCATGAAAAACACAAAATGCTCTGATGGTGAACGCTGATTCTGCCATGCCCTAATTATGATGAACGACCGCCGACCAAAAAGGGCTCCCCGCGGCGGCTTCAATTCGGGTTCATACAAACAAGGTAAAATCGTATGCGGGTTACTGTGATCCAAGCTTTAAAAAAAACCTCATTGCCCCGCCATGCCATACCGAGGCCCTGACGGGGAACCCTCATACTGGCAAGATATGAGGGTGATTTTCATCGTTCGGGTGTGAACGCACGTTCATGTGCATTTCTCCAGAACAAAAAAAAATCAGATGAAAACAGCTGCAGCAAGGGTTGTTGTCCACAGGCCATACTTATTGCCCTCTGCAGACTGGCAGACATTCTTGGTCTTGATGATCTTCCCACTGGTCTTGTAGATCTGTTCGCGTTCCTGCCATGCAGCATTGACATCGAACTTGATGCCGAGCGTAGTGGCGAGCATGGTTGCGGCAAGATCTTCAGCATATTCCCCGGTCTTCTTCTCTGTCTCGCCAAACGCATGATGCTCGGAAAGGTACCCGTACTCTGCTTTATCACTGGGCATGGCAAGGCCAATCGCTGCAGATACCAGGCGGTTTGGTTCATTGGTATCATTGCGGGCCATGACGCAGTAGGTTATACCACCGGGCTCAAGACATTGCAGACCTTCCTTCCGGGACACATGCTTGCAGTTGGGAGGAAAGATGCTGGATACATACACAAGATTGCATTTCTCTATGCCGGCTTTCCGGAGCGCCAGCTCAAACGATGCCAACCGGTCTTTATGAACACCAACGCCCTTGGTGAAAAATATCTTGGTCGGAACATACATATGGACTTGTGTATTTACCCCCATTTTTAAAACTATTGTGGTAGTACCAGCGAAAATGATGGTTATTTTCCTGGAAAAGACCATCATTTTTGATTCCTCCGATTGCCGCGCACGGATCTTTGAAGATGAGTCCGGCCCGGTGCGAGCCATTCACCGGCTGCCGTTTCCGAGCCGGCCGCTGCCCAAAACCGGTCAGAGCGTTTTTTTCAGGCAGATCATGTCCCGGCAGAGGAAATCCCCGTCATAAACCGGCGCAGGATAATTCTCAACAAAGAAATCCTTCAGGGTACAGAACCGGACAAACCCGGATTTTTCATAGAACGTGACACCGGGTTCGGCAGTGCCGACAATGATGGTGGTGTACCAGCCGTGGTACGTTTCGGCAAGGTGCCGGATCATTGCCGACGCGATGCCCCGGTGCCGGAATTCTGTCGCTGTCGCGAGGGCCTTGAGCTCGCATTCGTCATGGGAGACGGGTATGACAACCGCAGCACAGGCCGGTTTGTGGCCACAGTACGCAACGAACAGGGTTCCCCGGTCCAGGTACCGTCCTACCACCGCAGGGTCAGGATCTGCTTCAAGAATCAGGGGAAGGAATGCCTGTTTGTCACCGGTGATTGTCCGGAACGAGAGGGGGCCGGCCATTGCGTCGCGTCACCTGCTGTCCGCTTTCAGCGTCCCGATGACCTGCAGCAGTTCGTCCATGCGGGAGATAGTAAAGTCGGCATCAGCACATTCCTGAATGGCGGAATACTGGTCCCCGTATTTTGCATATACCGTGCGGATACCAAGGTTTTTTGCCGGGCGGATATCCCGGTGCGGGCTGTCCCCGACAACGAGTGCTGAACCGGGCCGGGTTTCCAGCATATCGAGAGCAAAGAGGAAGGGAACTTCCGACTCCTTTCTGGCCCTGACCATATCATGCGTAACAATACCGTCAAAGTACCCGAACAGGCGGGATTTTTCAAGCCGGCGGGTTGCATCATGGGAGTGAGCATCGGTGATGACGCCCATAGTAAACCCCTGTTGCTGGAGGCAGGAGAGGGTTGTACTGACGCCATCATACGGGACTACTTCTCGAAGTTTCACCATCTCATAAATCCGGCGTGCCCGTTGATAGACATCCTCGTCAAAAAGGCTCCGGTCGGTAAGATACTGCCGGATATTTTCATGGGACTCAAACCCATGACGGCCGCTGCGGAAGTACTCTTCGAAAAGGATATCCCCGTCAGTCTGCCCAACCGATCCGGCAATGGCGGCACAGGCAGTTTTCTGTGCCCGGTTAAAGTCAAAGAGCGTGTTATCCATATCGAAGAAGATCGTGGTGATGGGTGGCATCTGTTCAGGAATGTATTTTCTCTTATCCTTGATGAGTTTTGAGATTAGCGCACATTTTTAATATTTGTGCGGAGTAATAACCGGAAGGCGTCGCATCCTTCGTGTGACGTATAATCGGGGTGATTGGGATCTCAGAACCGGTTATGGGACCGATAATTGCAATCCTGACGGGCGCACTGCTCATTGCTGTGGGAGTCTATTCTGCCGCATTGATGATAGCATGGGTCGGCATTGTTGTCAGTATTGCCGGCGTAGCAACCATCCTTGTTGGCCTTGCCATGCTCGTTGCGCTCGCAAACCCTACCCCGGAAGCCATGAGAAAAAAGCGCTAGCCTGCCGTGGTTGTATCTCTCTGTTGAGAATCCATCTGGTATGCACGACAGTTTTTCGTTCATGTACTGCGAAAAGGACGCTTTTTTTTGGCAGAATTGCATCAATACATTAACCTTACAGTTCGTGCATACCCTCCTTTACCGGAACAGCTCGCATGGAGACAACGTACCTTGTAGAGATCCGCCTCGGGCGGACAAAATGGCGGATCAAGCAGGTAACCGCATCCATTGCCGGGCACTTCGGGCTTGCCGAGCACCAGGAGAAGCACCCCCATGTCACCATATTCGGCCCGCTCGTCCTTTGCCCCCCGGTTACCGAAGAGCAGTTTCTTGCAGCCCTTGATCAGGTTGCATGCCGGTATGGCCCGGTGCCGTTTTTTATCAACGGCTGGGAGACCCGTGAGGGTATGCATGGCAGCGTCATAGCATTTTCCGTACGCCCTTCAGAACCCCTGACCTCGCTGGTACGCGATGTTGCCCGGTCACTTATTCCCCTCTGCAGGAGCCTGAATGCATGGGACCCCACTCCGGAGCTGAAATGGTTCCATGTCACGATTGCAAACCGTCTTGATCGAGGAAAGGCCCGTCGTGTCTTCTCTGCGCTTACATCCTCTGGAATAACCGGACAAACCCCCGGCAGGAACGGGACCAATTACCTGACGGATTTTATCCGCGCACTATTTCATCGGAAACACAGGAATTTTTGCCCCGTTCTTCTGGATGAAGACGGGCTGCGGCTCACGGTCATGAAAGGCGACGACATCCTTGCCGAATATGATTTTCTGAGGAAGGAATGGCTTTTTATTGCCCATGATCATGACTGTGCGGCGTGGCAGCAGACACTTCGCGCATTCAGGCTCGCATCCGGTATGGAATGCACCAGCGTGTATCCAAAGGATCCTGACGATATTTTTGTGATCTCTGACCTGCACCTGGGCCATGCCAATATCATCCGCTCCTGCTCCCGGCCGTTCCTGTATTCCCGGACCGATGAGATGGACAGCGTCCTGATACAGAACTGGAATGCCGTTGTCAGCCCGGCCACTCCCGTCTATCATCTCGGGGACCTGAGGTATGGTAAAAATGCTCAACCAGCGGAACACTATACCAGACAACTCAAGGGAAATGTCACGTATCTTGCCGGCAACCATGATGCTGCAGCGGTTGGAACGGTTACCTCATCAGTTATCGATTATCACGGCTTCCGGTTCCTCCTTATCCATGACCCGGCCGATGCGCCGCCAGGATTTGACGGGTGGATCATCCACGGCCACCACCACAACAATGACCTTTCAACATTCCCGTTCCTCGACCTGAAGAACCGGCGGGTTAATGTCTGTGCCGAAGTTGTCGGCTATGTCCCGGTACCGCTCCGGGAAATCTGTTCATTGATCACCGTGAAGCAGTCCTCGCGGGATCCGGACCCGGTCCTCCTCCGCACTCTTTCCAGAAACTGATCCTGCCATGACAGGACTTGATCTGCAGCAACGCGGGACAGCGCGCCGGTGACTCGCAGGTACCGGTTCTTCAACCATTTTTCATTTAACCCCATCCCATCCA
>DANA01000066.1 GCA_002508495.1 Methanoregula sp. UBA276 | reverse complement strand
GCAACAATGCCGGAAATCTCCCCGGAGAGACCGGCAGATTCAAGGATCGCAGCACCGGCGATCCCATGCCGCTGCATATCGCCCTGCACTTCCTCAAAATCGATGTCGTGCAGGATCCCGATTACTTCCCAGAGAACGGGATCACCCCCGAGAGGGATGGCTACTGTTTTCATGATAGCGGCAGTTGCAATGCAGTGTTTGACCAGGGCATCTTCCCGGACATGGCTGCGTAAAAGGCCGAGTGCAGAGTTACGGTCCATGAAGATACGGTATCTGCCGGCAATGATGAGTGTTTCCCTTTTCTTCCCCGCAGATCCGGCAAAGGAACAAAGGGCTGATATTTTGGATAAGCCTTTATCTCCCGGGAGCAAAAACTGCTGGTAATGGACGCGCGACTTCTTGATGTGGTCATAGGTCTGGCCGCATTTATCATCCTTTGTGTACTGCTGGCGGCGCTTCCGCTCGTTATGGTACCGGCAATTGCTTACCTTACGGCGATCCTGGTGTTTATCCTCTTCCTCTCCGGGGCAGGATACCTGGTAAACGACAAAATCACGTAGACGGGACAGGTTTTTCCTGTTCGTTCTCTTCCTTTTTCTTTGGCCTGTGTGCAAGGTCCCGTTTTTTTGCCCGGTAATAACTGAGCGGGTGGTTCACGATCTCGCACAGGGAATCCCGGCGGACGCACAGGCCGGTCGTCCGCATCGCGGCACATGCAGGGGCCGTGTACTCGGTGCCTGAACCGCCCCGGCCGGTGATATGCTCAACCTGGTACATCGTCTTCTCAGGATCAAAGTCCGGGGAACGGGCATAGAGCTTCGCTATTGCAGGGACATCCATACCGATGGTATGGACAAACGTGGTCAGGGCAAACCTGCCAGCGTGGGTGAGGTTCGTGCCAGCGGTAAGCGCCCGGATAAGAGCCTGCATGCAGGGGGGAAACGCATTCTCCTCGATGGCCCCGAACTGCTGGAGCATCTGCTCCTGGTACGCTCGTTTCAGGTCCGCAACCCGGGGGGCCAGCAGATCGCAGACCGCAGTTGGGACTTTGTGGGGGAGACCCTGGCGCAGGAGGAACCGGATCCGCTCCCGTAACAGCTCGTACCCCTCCCCCCGACGGATCTCCACGAACCCGTGACCTACCCGCCGGTTCACCAGGTGATACCGGTCCTCGTGGAGCGGGGCGACAAGTTCCACGTACTCGGCAAGCGGCATCCGGTCCTGCAGTACCGGGACACCCAGTTCCCCGGCAAGCGCAATGCAGAGCCGGGAATACCCGCTCTCATCGAGCCGGCAGCTGGGATTCCATTCCTCTTCGCTCACCAGGAAATGGTACGCCCGCTCTGCTTCAAACCGGGTAAGGCGGTCGATGAGCTGGCGGTCGTTGACGCACGAAACGATGATCCGGGCCAGGGCATAACCGGCTATCTCCTCTTCGGGACTGCCCGCAACACTATAGTCCGGTGTTTTCTTTGGCACCATCGCGTCACGGACCCGGGCAACAGAAAGCTCAACGAGCGTTACGTTTCGCGGGTCCGCAAGCAGGCTGTCAAGGGTTGAGAAACGGCCCCGGACATGGTCCTGGGCTTTTTTTAAAAACGGGAAATGGGATAATTCCTTTGCCGATGGAGAATAGTCCATCAGTCAGCCTCAATGCGGGGAGCAAGGAGGTATTCGACATGGCCGTTTCCGCCGGCGATGTCAAACGAGAACCGGACCGGGTGGTCGATGCCAAGGTAGATCTCCACTTCGGCAGCTTTTCCCATGACCTTTCCCATGTCCTTTAAGTAGTCAAGCGAGAAGAGCGAGCGGGCTTCTGCGGGGGTGAGCGATACCAGCTCGTCTTTGGTGAACTCGCGCCGGATGTTGTCGGTGTCTCCCTCGGCAATAAGGAAGAAGGTCTGGTCCTTGGGGTTGATCCCCATGGCGATCTTGTCGGATATAACCGCTGCCGCCTTCATCGCATTGTTGAGGTCTTCACCTTTTATGACAATCTTTCCCGGCAGGTTGATGGTCGGAGGGTTCGGGTCTTTCCGGATGGTATTGGTGTCAAGGAGAGTTATCGAGTAGTGGTAGCCGTGGACAGATACGGACATCTTCTGGGCATTGTCGGCCATCTCGAGGCTGATGAGGTCGCCCTTGCCCGCCATCCCGAAGATGTTCTTCATTTTGGAGATGTCGATACCAATCTGGCTTTTTGTAGCCTTGTACGAGTCAAAGGCTTCCTTCTTTAACGAGAGGGAGATCATTGCCACGTTTGCCGTGTCAACTGCCCTTGTTGAGATCCCATCGTCATCAGTATGGAGCCGGCACTCGGGGATGAGAGCCGAGATCGCATCGATCGCTTCCTTGAAAATATCTGCATCAATCGTGGCTTTTAACATCGCTTACCCCTTAATACAATCTCTTATACAGTATATCGACGTACGTTAATTATAGCGTTTTGGGTTTAGGACCCGGTTTTTTAGGAGAATGCAGGCACCATGGGCTCACAATGGGGATATGACAAGACGTACATGCGGGCAAAACACGAGGGATACCGCTCCCGGGCAGCATACAAGCTCCTTGAAATCCAGAAAAAATTCGAGATCATCCGCCGGGACGATAACGTCGTTGATCTTGGGGCAGCACCGGGCAGCTGGCTGCAGGTGATCCGGACACTCACCGATGCACGGGTCGTTGGTATTGACCTCAATCCCATCGCTCCACTCGAAGGCGTTGAGACTATCGAAGGCGATCTCAATGATAAGGAAGTTCAGGAGCAGGTCACTGCCCTGCTTGGCATTGTCAATGTCGTGGTCTGTGATGCAGCACCCAAACTCTCGGGTCACAAGAGTTACGACCAGGCGCGGATCATTGAGCTGAACGAGCAGGCCCTTGCCTTTGCCTGCCGGGTTCTCAAGCACGGCGGAAATTTTGCCGTTAAATCATTCCAGGGAACAGACTTTCCGGATTTCTATGCGGATGTAAAGACGCACTTTCATGCCGTCAAGACCATGAACACCCAGTCGAGCAGGAAAGGATCCACAGAACTATACGTGATTGCGAAGAATTTTTACGGGTAAATTTTCACCATGGTGCTCAAGGATCCTTACAACCGCCCGGTGACGAATATCCGGATCAGCCTCACGCCCCGCTGCAACTTCCGGTGCATTTACTGCCACCGGGAGGGCGAGAATAAACCTGATGCGGAAATGTCAAACGAGGAGATTGCAGAGATCCTCAGGGTAGCATCGAAATTCGGGATCCGCAGTGTCAAGTTCACGGGTGGCGAGCCGCTCTTACGCGATGATATTATCGATATCGTCCGCTCCGTTCCCGAGGGAATGGAGTCCTCGATGACAACGAACGGGACCCTCCTTGCACGGTATGCCCATGACCTGAAAGCTGCCGGCATGAAACGCGTGAACGTGAGCATCGACAGCCTCAACCCGGCAACGTTCAAAAAGATTACCGGGTTTGACATGCTCGGGGACGTGCTGGAAGGGATGCGGGCAGCCCTCGATGCCGGCCTGACTCCCATCAAGATCAACATGGTCGTACTTGAAGGGATCAACGACCACGAGGTCGATGACTTCCTTGCCTATATCCGCAATAACCGGAACCTTGTCCTCCAGCTCATTGAACTGATGAATTTCAATGACTGTCACTACCACACCAAGCTGAACGGTCTTGAGGATTCGCTTGCTGCACGCTCAAAACAGATCATCACGCGCCGGATGCACCACCGGAAGAAGTACTGTCTTGACGGGGCTGAGGTTGAAGTGGTCCGCCCGCTGCACAACTCGGAGTTCTGTGCGTTCTGTAACCGGCTCCGCGTGACATCGGATGGAAAACTCAAGCCCTGCCTGCTCCGGACCGACAACCATGTCGACATCCGGGGCAAACATGGCGGGGAACTTGAAGAACTCTTCAAAAAAGCCGTTTCCCTCCGGGAACCCTTCTACAAATAAGTACTGCAACCCCTGCATTTTAGGGAGGGGATCCCCGCCTGCATCCTGTCACGGGTTGCATAAATGTATCCTGCACCAGTTCATTCATCCTCTTGTTTGGGGATGAAAACCGGTCGACCGAATTTGGCAGATCCATTATTTCCTGGCATCTTCCCTGATGCCGGGCAAAAACCTCCCGCCACATCAGGAACCGCAATGCTCCCGGGCCCGGATAATAACACCAGCCTCGGGTGCAGGAAGCCAATGTATTTACAATTCCGGCACGAACGTACCGGCTATGCCGGAACAAAACGAGTACCTCAATGTTCTCGATTACCTGTACGAGAAGACCCTGATCCTGCAGGACACCAGCGGGTTCAACAAAGTGCTCTATTTCTACTTTATCGATTCGCTCGCCCATATCGATTATACGGCAGGCATCTATGCCTACAATATCGTCTCCCCGAAAAATATCATGGCCGGGGAGTACCTCCGCTGGAGAATTGACGAGGAGAAGAAGGGCGACCGGGCGAAATTTCCCGGTTTTATCAACTGGCTACGGGAGAACAAGCCCGAGAAATTCAAAGCGCTGCCATCCCTCTGGCAGATGATCTACGATACCGGAGACGCAGCCAGCTACCGGAGTTTCCGGATCCAGCTGGACCCGGATGACAAAAATCCCCTCACGCCGGGGTTCTTCTTTGCCGTTATCGATGAGTTCTTTGAATCGGAAT
>DANA01000054.1:42230-46827 GCA_002508495.1 Methanoregula sp. UBA276 | reverse complement strand
GCGGCATCGGGGTGCAACGGGCAGCCGGTGGAGTGGATTGTCATCCATGACAAGGAGAAGGTGCACCGGGTTGCGGAACTGACCATCGACTGGATGCGGACGCTCCTGAACACCGGCCACCCGATGAGCGCTTTTGTCCCGGGCCTTATCGCGGCATGGGAGGGCGGCACCGATGTCATCTGCCGCGGCGCACCCCATCTCCTCGTCGCCACCATCCCGGAGGGTAACCCGATTGCAGCCTTTGACGGGATCATCGCCCTGACGCACGTCGATATCGTGGCACCGGCCCATGGTGTCGGCACCTGCTGGGCAGGATTCGTTGCCGGGGCGGCACGCGAGTTTGAACCCCTGAAAACATACCTCGGTATTCCGGAAGGACGGGCCCTATCCTATGCCATGATGTTTGGCCACCCGCAGTACAGGATCCACGGCATCCCGCGCCGCAAACCCCTGCAGGTGACCTGGCAATAAAGGGGCAATGAGTGCCCCGAAATTCTTGGTGGCGTGATCACTCGCACGGCGTTGTCTCCCGCCCGTTCTTCCCGGGCAGGAGCGGGACCGTGCAGATCATCTTCAGCATCCCCATCCCGGTATTGGTGATCTGGTGGTTCTCACAGGGCATCAGGAGGAGAGCATCGCCGGCCCGGATCCGCTGCTCGCCGCTATCGGTCTTCAGCATCCCCTCGCCTTCGAGGAAATACATGAGGTGCTCTTCCCTGTGGCCATGGAACGAGGTGCACCCGCCCGGTGCAAACTCCATCAGGCGCAGGGCATACCGGGGGCACCCGTCGTCTGCGGTGAGGAGAAACCGGGCCTGGAACCCGGAGAACCCGGGCTTTGTGATCGGTTCGGGTTTCACATCAGAAGCGTGTTTGAGGATCATATAAGGGGACGTTGGCGGGTGAAGAAAATAATCCTGCCGAAGGACACGATACCGTCTGCGGGACACGCCCGGGAATGGTAAATTATCTGGCCGGGTATCGTGACCGGATCATCAGGATTAATTGATCCTGCATCCATGGTGTATCACGGAACCATCATGCCCCTCCAGACCTGCCCGTCCTGTATCGTTGTCGCGGCCATTCTCGTTCTCCTGTTCGTATCCTTTACCGGGTGCCTGCAGGATAGCCCGGCTCCCGCATCATCACCCGCCCCTGCCGCACCCACGGCCCTGATCCGGGCAGACTACCAGCCCGGCGAGATAACGAAACTTGCCGGTGAAGCCCGGGATCAGGCCAACGCCTCGCTCACAGCGATCGCTGCCCTCCCGCCCGGGAAGCGCACCTTCGAAAACACGGTCCTTGCCTTTGAAACATCGATGGCCGATTACTCTGACGCCGTCACCCCGCTTACCTTCATGGGGTATGTCCATCCCGACCCGGTGATCGCGGCCGAAGGGATGGAGATAGAGGAAACGGTCGCTCTCTTCATAAACGACGTCTACACCCGCCGGGACTTATACAATGCCCTTAAAGACGGCACCCCGACAACCCCTGAAGAGACACGACTCTTTTCTCTCACGATCCGCGAATTTACAAAGAACGGGATGAACCTTCCCGATGACCGGCTCGCCACGGTCCGGCAGATGAACAATGAACTGAGCGTTCTTGAGTCCCGGTTCTCGGCCAACCTCAATAACGATGACACCGTTCTCAGCTTCACGGAAACGGACCTGGCCGGGATCCCCACCGTGACCATTGCAGCGTTTGCAAAGAATCCCGACGGTACGCTCCGGGTGACAACCAAATACCCTGACTATGTTGCCGTGATGAAGTACGCCGACAGAAGCGCCACCCGGCAGGCAATGTTCATGGCGTACAACAACCGGCAGGCGGAGACGAACACCCCGATCCTCGAACAGGCCATCGTCCTCCGGCAGTCGATCGCCCGCGAACTCGGGTACCCGACCTGGGCAGACTACAAGACTGACGGGAGGATGGCAAAGAACAGTAAGAACGTGATGGACTTTGTCGGCACCCTCAAATCGCCCCTCCAGGAGAAGGTCCGGTCCGAGAACACCGTCCTGCTCCGGATGAAGCAGGCAAAAGACCCCTCTGCCACGGCACTCGACCCGTGGGACATCTCCTACCTGCAGGAGAAGCTCTTACGGGAGCAGTACTCCTACGATCCGAATGTCGTGAAGGAATATTTCCCCGTGGACACGACCATAAAGGGCATCTTTGGCGTATACGGGGAACTCTTCGGGATCGGGTTTGAGGAAGTGAAAGGCCAAAAGGTCTGGTCGAACGGCGTCCAGCTCTTCCGGGTGAAGAACACCACCGACGGGGCAACGGTCGGCTACCTGTACCTCGACCTCTACCCGCGCGAGGGGAAGTACGGGCACTTTGCTGCCTTCCCCCTCATCAACGAACGGATGAAGGACGGAACACGCTCGGCCCCGGTCATGGCGATTGTCGGGAACTTCCCGGCACCCGCGGACGGCAAACCCGGCCTTTTGACCATGTATGACATCGAGACGGTCTTCCATGAGGGCGGGCATGCCATGCACTTCCTCCAGACCACCGCCCCGTACAGCTCGCTCGCCGGGTTCAACACCGAGATGGATTTTGTCGAGACCCCGTCGCAATCACTCGAGGAGTGGGCATGGGACCCGGTCGTCCTCTCCTCCCTCTCGGGCCATTACGCAGACCCCTCGCAGAAGATCCCGCCTGAACTCCTCGATCGGGTCATCGCGGCCCGGGATGTCGGGAACGGTCACTTCTATGGCCGGCTACTGGCAAACACCATCGAGGACATGGAGTACCACACGGCTGACGGGCCGGTCGATGTCACGAACGTGTCCCGCAGGATTTATACCGACATGACCGGGATCCCGCAACCGGAAGGCATCCACCACCCCGCGTCTTTTGGCCATCTCATGGGCGGGTACGATGCCGGGTACTATGGCTACCTCTGGTCGAAGGTCTATGCCCTCGACATTGCCGGGGAGTTCAGGAAGGATGGGATGACCAACCAGACTACCGGCATGCGGTACCGGCAGGAGATCCTGAGCCGGGGCAACATGGAGGACGGGGACGTGCTCCTCCGGAACTTCCTCGGCCGCGAACCGGGGACCGGGGCGTTCTACGAGCGCCTCGGGATCCGGCAGGGATGAGGATGGTTTTATCTCCTACGATGCCAGCAGGGAATATATGGACGATACCCATACCCCCTCTCCGGGAACTGACCCGAAGAAGACCGTTCTCACCTTTCTCATCCTGACCGTCTTCTTCTCCGGAATATTCTGGTACCTGACCGCAACAACCCCGCTGGTAAAAGAGAACGCCGGCATCCTGACCGTGTACGCGGTGGGTGCCATGTGGGGGCCAACGGTTGCCGCGGTTGCGACCCGGCTCATCTTCCAGAAGAATCTCAACGGGTTCGGTCCTGGCCCTGGCAACCCGAGATGGCTTGCCGTCGGAATTCTGCTCCCGGTTGCGGCCGGCCTTGTCATGTTCGGCACCGCGTGGCTGACCGGGATCGCCCCGTTCAGCACCGAAGGAGCGGGAAGCGTCTTCTCGGCCGCGTTCATCCCCGTCTTCTTCTCTGCCATTGCCTTCAACCTCTTTGCCGCTGCAGGCGAGGAGTTCGGCTGGCGGGGTTTCCTTGTCCCGGAACTCGCCCGGTTCATGGGGTTTACAGAACTTGCCCTCATATCGGCAGCCATCTGGACAGCCTGGCACTTCCCGATGATCCTCTTTGGCTCCTATCACGGGGCCGGTTCGATCTGGTACTCGCTTGCGGTCTTCATCCCTTCGGTCATGGGTGCGGGGATCATCCTTGCATGGCTCCGGCTCGCCTCGGGGAGCGTCTGGGTTGCCATCCTCTTCCACGGGTTCTGGAACTACTTCATCCAGCAGTTCTACCCGCTGCTGACCACGACCACGGAGGCCGGGCAGGCGATGCTGGGCGAGTTCGGGTGGTTCTGTGCGGTCTTCTACGTGGCCCTTGCGCTGGTCTTCTGGCACTTCCGGGACCGGCTCCCAACGCTGCCGGCCGATCGCGTTTGAAAATTTTTTTAGCAGGGGTCCGCGTGCGACAAAAAATTTTTTTCCGGATTTTTTGTCCGGCCGGAAGGGTCGTTTGGCACCCCCTGCCCAACCGCGCCGTCGTGACCATGCCCGGATTTTTGTAACATCGTTATGCTCCTGTAGCATGTACATGCTACTCGCGCATCGTTATGTTACAAGCGGGTGTCCCGATTGGATCTGTGCGAGCCGCAAAGCGAGCCGGCCCGCGTCCGTGATCCGGTACAGGCTCCGTTTCCGGTCCGCGTCCGGGCCGGGGCATTCTTCGATCAGGCCTGCTGCGGTCATGGTTTTGAGGATGTTGGAGAACGTGCCCTGCGACAGATCGTGGAGGTCGGGGTTTATGCCGGCACTCCGTTTAACCCCGCTCGTTCTCTTCGGGACATAGAATGCCGCTGCCTGGTTGTAGAGATACGAGCGGGACATACCGGTGACCGGATCCTCCATTGCCTTCTCCGGCCGTCTCGCCAGGGACTCGAGGATCCGGAGATAGTTTTTGTTTGCCGCAACGGTTGCAACCGGGATCCCCGGCGCCTCAAAAATGAGGCGTTCCTCCATGCCACTTTTTC
>DANA01000054.1:38887-42088 GCA_002508495.1 Methanoregula sp. UBA276 | reverse complement strand
GCGGCATGGGCCCGGACCTTCGCGACGGCGTTCCGTGTCCGATCCCGTGCAGCCTGCACCGATTTTTCGTCGCGGTGGTTGATGGTATAGTATTCCGGGTCAGCAACCACGATCGTGCTGGTGATATCGTCGTAATCGCGGAGGGCCCGGACGTACGCGGGGAAGATGTTGGTTCCCGCCGTGATGAGGTGGAGGTGCTCTTTTGGGGGTGCAGGGGGCATGTCCCGGAATTATTTTATATTTTTTTATAAATGCTTGGTGGTATTAGTTCCCGCCATCCTTTGAATCAGCTACGGCTTCTCCGGTGCGTCAATCCCTTTATCTTACGGCGTGCCAAACGGAACCATAACCAGCAAAAGAGGGATCCTGTATGCAAAAAGAGAACCAGAAAACCATTGACAACTTTCTCGAATATGCCGATGCAATCAGCGACGACATCCTTGCCGAAATGCAGGAGATGCTCGGAACCATGCCGGTTATTCTTCCCATGGCGCGGGAGCGCCCGCAGACCTTTGTCTTCACTGCCCTTGCAGATTTGCAGATCGCCCGCCCGCCCAACCTCCCGCCGAAAACCGCCGAACTGGTGGCAGTAGCAGCAGCGGCATCTGCCGGGGCCTCCCACTGCCTGAAGGTTCATATCCGTGCAGCAAAAAAGGAAGGGGCAAGCCGGGATGAGATTTACGAGACGATCCAGATAGCTGCCCTTATTGGAAAGACAAACGTCCTTGCCGCCGGCTTCCGCGAACTGGCTGACGCATTCTGAGTAACCACCATTTACCGGTTCAGTACCGGCCCCATCACCCGGTCAAAGACCCGGTCATCGTAGATGAACTCCTGCGTGATGAGCCTGCCCCGGTAAAAGACCGAGTGGAGGGGAAACGCGGTCGGGGCGTTCTGCGCCTCTTCCCGCGAGGTTATTGCCCGCGCTTCAAACGGCAGCCCGTGGCGCCCGATCACCTCTGCCTCGGCAACGTTCACGTAATACTCGTTGTACGGGCACTGGGGTGTGAAGTACACGACAACCCCGCCGTTATCGTCGCAGGCCGGACTCTTTGCCGTGCTCGTGAACCGGGGGAGTGGCGCATCCCTGTTGATCCGCTTTACCAGAAGCTCGAAGTACGGTGGTGCGGTATCGCACACGTCGTACCCGAACTTTTCGAAGAACTTTTTGTCCGCCATGAACGGGCGTTTCTTTGCGCTCGACACAACAACGACACCGTTCTCTGCCTCCGCCTCGCAGGATTCGAGAAGTTTCCTGTCATACCCGTGCCCTTTGTACTTCCCGGACACCCAGAAGCACGAGATGGCGAGATATCCCGGTGCGTCGATGGGGGCCCATGCTTTCTCCGCCGGGGTGTACTCGATGAAGACCTTGGCCTTTGCATCGAGTTTCCTAAAGACAAACCCGTCGTCCAGCTGCCCGCGGATCCACGTCTTCTTGCCTGCAACCCCGCCAGCTGCTTTCGAGCCGGCAAAGGCGCAGCAGATATGTTCGCGGTCAAGGTTACCCACATCAAGGGTTATGAAGCGGTCTTCCGGTGGCATAGCGGTGTCCTGAGCAACCGTGTGCTGCACAGGGATATGAAACCAGGGCAAACAGGGGGCGAAAGTGAAGGATCCGGTCGGTCCTCCCTCTGCACCTCCTGTTTCTCCCGCGATCCCTGCAGGCATGGCAACGTTCAGGATGTCATGAACACGATCCCGCTCATGCCGTGGAAAAACGATACGCCCCGTTTGGTACGAGCATCTCGAAGCGGGCACCGTTCTTCGGCTCTCCCCGCTCGGCAATGGTGATTCTGGTGATAGCCAAAACCTCGCGGGAGAGGAAGAGCCCAAGACCGGTATGCTTTCCGAATCCCCGGTCGAAAAGGCGTTTCCGGTCCATATCCGCTATTCCAATGCCATCGTCTTCATAGACAAGGAGGAGCCCGTCCGGGGTCTCGCGGGAGGTCACCACGATATTCTTCATCCCTGCTCCGCCATACCTGAGGGAATTGTCGATCAGGTTGTAGAATACCTTGAAGAAGAGAGGATCGGCAAGCACTTCGAGATCCTGCCGTTCAACCTGGATACTGATGTTCTGGACCGGAAGCGCTGCAGCAGCTTTTCGCACGGTTGCCCCGACATTCTGCCATTCCGGCTCCGGAACACCCATCCTCTCGTAGTCGCCCGTGAACTGTATCTGGTGGGTGATGGTGTTGACGATCTTCATCTCCTTCCCGACAAGTTCCTGCCCGTGCCCCTCCCGGTCACCACACTGCTTTGAGAGTTCAAGGAATCCCGCGAGGGCGACGAGCTGGTTGCTGATATCGTGCCGGGTGATGCTCGAGAGGAGGCCCAGTTTCTCGTTTGCCTGCGTGAGTTCCTTGTGCGACCGGAGCATATTGAGCATCAGGAAGCAGCCGGTGGCAAGGATGTCCCCGATGATTGCCGCGATGAAGAAGGCCGTGTTGAAAAGATCGGTACTGAAGAGGGTGTACTCTGCAGGAACGATGAGCCAGGCAAGGATCCGGAGGGCAAGGACCATTCCCGGCAGGGCAAGGGATACACTGAAGAGGTACCGGATTATGCGCGTGTCGGAATCATGGATCCTGAGCGGCACAATGGCGGCGACGATGAGTACCGGTACGATGAAAAGGGTGGATATTGCTGCCCGCAGGACCATCGAATCCGCGATATAGGTGAAATACGCGAAGCTGCCGAAGACTGGCAGGAGGAGGAGATAATGCCATGCAGGGAATGGCCGCAAACAGAAGAAGCGCCTTATAGCATCGATCCGCATCATGATGCTTAAGATGGTTAAGGTATTGGCGACCAGAATCGAGAGGAGGACCGGTACCTCTCCCCGCAGGAAGAAAAGGAGGTACGCAAAGGACTGCAAAAGAAGGCTTGATGCCCAGATCGCAAACCCGCCATAGGTCTTTTGCGACCGATAGCAGAAGAAGAGCATCAGTGCAAGGAATGCATTGATGAGGAAAATGACCAGAAAGATTGTCCTGATGTCCGGTGACCACATAGTAAGCCCTGGGGGTGCAATCCCCTTTTTGCAAAGGAAAGCAGGTAAGCCACCTATTATTCCTCCGGTTTAATGAACGTTTGTATCAATGGATCCCGATATTACCTCCCAAATACCAGTGGCCGGATTTTTTACGCGCTACTGTGGAAACCCGTTCTCTCGCCCGGCTCTCTTTGGTACCCATT
>DANA01000054.1:33452-38799 GCA_002508495.1 Methanoregula sp. UBA276 | reverse complement strand
GACGATGATCCTGCACTTCTCGATATCGGGAAGATCTACCTTGATATGTCAGGACATTTTACCGTCGAAACAGCCCAATCGGTAGCTGAGGCTATGGAAAAGATCCGCACAGGATCGTACGATGCCATTGTTTCCGATTACCAGATGGCCGAGATCGATGGCATACAGTTTCTCCGGTATGTCCGGGAAAATTACAAAGACCTCCCGTTCATCCTCTTCACCGGCCGGGGCCGGGAAGAGATCGTGATCGAGGCGCTCAACAGCGGTGCAGACTTTTACCTCCAGAAGGGCGGGGAGCTGAAATCGCAGTTTGCCGAACTCGATTACAAGATCCGGACGGCAATTGACCGCCGCCGTGTTCGCAACGAATTAACGACCTCACGAAAGCAGCTCTCGGATCTTATCAACTTCCTTCCCGATGCCACGTTCGCCCTTGACCAGAAAGGGCGGATCATTGTCTGGAACCAGATGATGGAGCAGTTGACCGGTGTTTCTCCTGACAAGGTCATCGGCACCAGTGATTTTTCCGTCCTGCAGCCCTTGTACGATGAGCGGCGCCCGGGCCTTGCGGACTACATCCTGAATGCCGAAAAAGCACCAGAGAACAAGTTCCCGAACCTGAAACGGAACGGGGACAAGCTCGTTGCAGAGATGTACCGGCCGCAGCTGCGGGACGGCAAAGGGTCCCACTTCTGGCTTGCCGCCTCCCCCATCTATGATGCAGCAGGTTCTGTTGTCGGGGCAATTGAATCGGTACGGGATATTACCCAGCGCAAGGAGACGGAAGAGAACCTGAAGTGTGCGCACGATGAGCTCAATGCCGCGTATGAGCAGCTGACCGCAACCGAAGAAGAGCTGAGGCAGAATTTTGACGAACTGTTTAAAAGCCAGCGGGAACTTGCGCTGAGTGAGGAGCGGTACCGGGACGTGGTGGAAGACCAGACCGAGTTCATCTGCCGGTTCTCCCCGGACGGGAAGCTGACATTTGTCAACAATGCCTATTGCCGGTATTTCAACCTTGACCGGGATACCTGCATCGGTAAGCCGCACACGGTTGTCCTTCCGCCGGAAGATGCGGCGATGATGCAGGAGCACTTATCCCGCCTCTCCCCGGAGCACCCGGTCATGACCATCGATCACCGCATCATCATGCCCTTTGGTGAAGTGCGGTGGCAGCGCTGGAGCGACCGGGCGATATTCGATGAAAATGGCAGGATCATCGAATACCAGTCTGTTGGCCGGGACAATACCCGCGAGAAGGTCGCCGAGCAGCAGCTCAAGATTGCCTACGATGAACTCAACGCCACCTATGAACAGCTGGCAGCAACCGAGGAAGAGCTCCGGCAGAACTACGATGAACTGGGGAAGAGCCAGGAGGAGTTGCACTCCGCGTACGAACAACTGACTGCAACGGAAGAGGAGCTCCGGCAGAACTACGATGAACTGGGGAAGAGCCAGGAGGAGTTACACTCCGCGTATGAGCAGCTGACCGCAACCGAGGAAGAGCTCCGGCAGAATTACGATGAGCTTGAAAAGAGCCAGAAGCAGCTGGCCCTGAGTGAGGAGCGGTACCGGGATGTGGTGGAAGACCAGACCGAGTTCATCTGCCGGTTCTCCCCGGACGGGAAGCTGACGTTTGTCAACAATGCCTATTGCCGGTATTTCAACCTTGACCGGGATACCTGCATCGGCAAGCCGCACACGGTTGTCCTCCCCCCGGAAGATGCAGCGATGATGCAGGAGCACCTCGCGAAGTTTACTTCGGAGCATCCGGTCACGGCCATCGACCACCGTATCATCATGCCATCCGGCGAAGAGCGGTGGCAGCACTGGAGCGACCGGGCGATATTCGATGAAAATGGCAGGATCATCGAATACCAGTCAGTTGGCCGGGACATCACCAACCGCAAGATCATGGAACAGGCATTGCAGGAATCCAACAAAAAGCTCAACCTGCTCTCGAACATCACGCGCCACGACATCCTCAACAAACTGACCGCCCTGCAGGGGGCGCTTGGCCTTCTGGAACTGGATGTGGGCAATCCCGATCACCAGCGGCAGATCAAACGGGCCATCCGGGCCGGCGAGGTTATCCGGAGCCAGATCTCGTTCACCCAGCTGTACCAGGACATTGGTGTGCAGAAACCCCGGTGGCAGAACCTCCATACGGCGGTCACGACCGTTTGTATGGATGACGGGTTCACCACCGTTACGATTGACCGGCGGCTGGAAAACTTCGAAGTCTTCGCCGATCCCCTTTTGCGGACGGTCTTTTTGAACCTCTTTGAAAATGCAGCCATGCACGGGGGGAATGTAACCCGCATTCATGTCAGCGGATCGGAAACCCCCGAGGGGTTGGTCATCGTTGTCGAGGACGACGGGAACGGGATCGCCCCGGAAGACAAGGAACGGATCTTCCATAAGGGGATCGGGAAACACACCGGCCTCGGCCTCTTCCTCGTTCTCGAAGTGCTCACGATAACCGGGCTCTCCATCAAAGAGACGGGAGAGTTCCGGCAGGGTGCCCGGTTCGAGATCCTTGTCCCGAATGGAAAATACCGGCTGGCCGAATCAGCGGTGGAAAACAGGGGAACCTTCTCAGATTCCCATTCATCAGGAACCGTGTGGGAAGGTACCTGATATCGGGGAACATCTGCCCGGTCTGAAGATCACTCTTTTACGCCAGCCCCCAGCCCCATCTTACCCGGTAACTCCCGTGACCAGGCAGCGATGGCATCCCAGTTGCGGAAGTCGCCGGCCGGGACGTTGAGGACTGTTGTGAGTCCGCGTTCAATGAAGGAGAGTTTCTCTCGATCGAGCGCCCCGGCAAACATCGTTACGGCAACGGGGGCTTGTGGCTGCAAAGCGGTGACCAGCTGGTCAGTGAAGGTCGCAATCTCCCCGGTTTTGGGATATACCGGGGCGATGCCGGCCGTGAATGCAGCAACCGGCACGCGTGAGAGCGCCTCCTTGTGACGTGCGACAAACCCGGCCAGGTCGGCCATCACGCTGCCGGTGTAGACCGGTGCACCGAGAACAACGCCATCATACCCTTCAAGCGATGGGACGGATCTCATCCCGGCAACGATGGCCACATGGCCTGCCGACTGCAGTTCCCTGCCTATCGCCCGGGCGATCCCTCCAGTCGATCCTTTCTTCGATGCATAGGCAACAAGAATCCGTGCCGGCATAACGATCCCTCAGTCATTGCGTTGGAGCGGCCGGATTATAGATATTACCGGGACGCGGGAGGAGTCTTCCTGCGTAATACGGATCCTCCTGTAACCTATCAGTCAGCACATGAAGCACGGGAGTGGCTGAGGGGAACAGTGGCCTGCCCGTTGAAAAAGACAAAAAAGTGTTTTTAAATGAAGATCGGTGCAAGCACGAGCGTCAGCGTAGCGAGAAGCTTGATGAGCACGTGGAGTGACGGGCCGGCAGTGTCCTTGAAGGGGTCGCCGAGCGTGTCACCGATGACGGCTGCCTTGTGGGCTTCGCTGCCCTTGCCGCCGTGGGCACCGGTCTCGATGAATTTCTTGGCATTGTCCCATGCACCGCCGCTGTTGTTGAGGATGAGTGCAAGGAGGATACCGGTGATGGTCGCGACCATGAGGAAGCCGGCAAGGGCTTCATACTTCATGGTGACCCCGATGACAACCGGGAACGCGATCACAAGGAGGCCCGGAAGAACCATGTTCCTGAGAGCACCCTGGGTCGTGATATCAATGACGGCTGCATAGTCAGGCTTCTGGGTGCCTGCCATGATGGCGGGGTTCTTGAACTGGATGCGGACGGCATCGATAACGGACTGTGCGGTCTTTGAGACTGCCCGGATGGCGAGGCTGGCAAAGAGGAAGACGAGCATCGCGCCGAGGAGTGCCCCGACAAAGACGTCCACGCTTGCCAGGTTGACGACATCGAATGCCTTACCGGTGAGCTTGGCGATGTCGGCCATGTAGGCATTGAAGAGCAGGAAGACCGCGAGGGATGCACTGCCGATGGCATATCCCTTGGTGAGTGCCTTGGTGGTGTTGCCGGCTGCATCGAGTTTGTCCATCCGGTTCCGGACCTCATCGGGAGCCTGACTCATCTCGACAATGCCGCCGGCATTGTCAGCGATGGGGCCGAAGGTGTCCATCGTGAGGACATACGCGCAGACCATCAGCATACCGATGGTTGCAACGGCAGTACCGTAGAGGCCTCCGCTCGGGATTGCGGTCATCTCTCCGAACCAGTAGGAGAGCAGGAGGGAGACGCCGATAAGGACTGCGGGAACAGCGGTGGTCTCGAGACCGACCGAGAACCCGGTGATGATGTTGGTTGCCGCTCCGGTTTCAGAAGCGTCAGCGATCTCCTTTACCGGCCGGTAGTGGTGGTCGGTGTAGTAGAGGGTGACCCTGAGGAATGCAACGGAGAGTGCAATTCCGACAAATCCTGCAAGGACGAAGTATATCCAGCCGGTAACGAATGAGCTGAAGAGATAATAGATCCCGCCCGTGAGGAAGATCGCCGAGATGATAGCGGTGATATAATACCCGCGGTTCATGGCGTCCATCGGGTCGGCACCGTCTTTACCCTTGACTGAGAGGATACCGATCATGCTTGCAAGGAGACCGAGCGCACACATAATGAGGGGGAACAGGATACCATAAATCCCAAAGACCGGGAAGAGCGCGACACCGAGGATCATTGCACCGATGTTCTCGGCTGCGGTGGACTCGAAGAGGTCAGCACCACGGCCAGCACAGTCCCCGACGTTATCTCCGACAAGATCTGCGATGGTGGCCGGGTTCCGGACATCGTCTTCAGGGATACCGGCCTCGACCTTGCCGACAAGGTCTGCACCGACATCAGCAGCTTTCGTGTAGATACCGCCACCGAGCTGGGCAAAGAGTGCCACGAACGAGGCACCGAAGGCGAACCCGATGACAACGAACGGGGTGTGCATCGGGTCTGCACCGAGCGCCATGTAGGTGAGAGAGACACCCAAAAGCGACATCGAGGTGATGATAAGACCCGATATGGCCCCGCCGCGGAACGAGAAGTCAAGTGCCTTCCCGTCGCTGGTCTGGGCTGCGGCTGCAGTGCGGATATTGGTCCTGACCGCAATCCACATGGCAACGACACCGGCGACGGCACTGCAGGCAGCACCAACGATGAACGCCGCTGCCGTTGCAAGGGCAAGGTCTCCCTGTCCGGTGAGGTAATACACCGCATAGATCACCACGGCAAACACGATGGTGAGCACGGCGATAGTCGAGTACTGGCGCTTGATGAATGCTTCCGCACCCACCCGGATCGCATCGGAGACCTCGCGCATCTTGGGCGTACCCTGGTCCTTCGAGAG
>DANA01000054.1:11217-33372 GCA_002508495.1 Methanoregula sp. UBA276 | reverse complement strand
ACATGTCCTTACCGCGGGAAAAGATTCCTGGCACATCAGGTAATGTTGATTGGTATCGGCAGAAGGTTCTGCCCGACTGGAACCAAAGGAGGGTGCTACGGTTCCCGGGATTCCCGATGAATCCTCCCACAACCCATCCTATGAGATCAATAGTGCATTTTTTGGACATTAAACTTTTATCTTGTATTTCGGGGCGTCACCCCGTTCTGGTGCAATGAGACGCATTTTTCAGGAAAAAAAGTGGGTTTTTGGCGTTTTTTGGGAAATGACCCAACCCGTTCCGGACAGATCGCGCACAATTCAATATGATTAATAATGGAAAATTCCAATGATCAGCACGGGAGGGTATCTGGTGCAACTCACGCAACTCTTGGTATTTCTTATCCTTTTTCCACTCATTGCCGCGTTCTTTCTGCTCATAGCACGAAAAGATATCGAACGCGAATGGATCGTCAAACTGTCAACGCTGGCCATCGGCATTGTCAGCGTATTTTTGCTTATCACAACGTTTGACAAAGGGACCCTGCTTGAATATGGTGTCCCGGCTGAGCCGACCGGTCTTATCATGTTCATTATCGAGATCCTGATCGCCATCTATATCCTGTATCTCGGCATCGTGCACAGGAAGTGGCTGGTTGTCGGTCTCATCCTCGTCCAGTCCGTGATGATGCTCTATTTCGAACTGGTGTACGCTCATTCCGTTCACGTGCAGGCTAACCTGTTCATCGATGAGTTCTCCAACATCATGGCCCTCATCATCGGCATCATCGGCTGTCTCATCTGCCTCTATTCGATCGGGTACATGAAGTCCTTCCACGAGCACCACCCCGAGATGAAAGACCGGCGCCCGTGGTTCTTCTGTATCATCTTCCTCTTCCTCTCCGGCATGTTCGGGCTGGTATTTTCCAATAACCTTGTCTGGGTCTATTTCTTCTGGGAGATAACGACCCTGTGTTCCTTCCTCCTGATCGGGTACACGAAGACTGAAGAAGCGACCAACAATGCCTTCCTTGCACTCTGGATGAACCTGCTGGGCGGCGTGGCCTTTGTCGGGGCAATCCTGTACCTTGCGATGTTTGCCGGGGGTGTTATGGGTCTTGATGCCCTCATCTCAACGGGAAGCGTAATTGCCCTTGTGCCGGCAGCTCTCATCGGGTTTGCGGGACTCACGAAAGCAGCCCAGCTCCCCTTCTCTGCATGGCTCGTCGGGGCCATGGTTGCCCCCACCCCCGTCTCGGCACTCCTCCACTCGAGCACCATGGTAAAGGCCGGTGTCTACATCATGGTCCGGTTCGCCCCGGTCTTTGATTCCACCATGACCGGCTACCTGATAGCGATGGTCGGTGCCCTGACGTTCCTTATCGCATCGGGAATCGCCATATCGCAGTCCAATGCCAAGCGCGTGCTCGCGTACTCGACCATCGCCAACCTCGGCCTCATTGTTGCCTGTGCGGGAATCGGCACGTATGAGGCAATCTGGGCAGCAATCCTCCTGATCGTCTTCCACGCGATCGCGAAGTCGCTCCTCTTCCTTGCTACCGGTACAGTCGAGCACCGGATCAAGAGCCGCGAGATCGATGACATGAACGGTCTTATTGTCAGGATGCCGAAGATCGCTGCAATGATGGTTATCGGCATCGCCGGCATGTTCCTGCTGCCCTTTGGGATGCTCATCTCCAAGTGGGCGGCCATCCGGGCGTTCATCGATGCACCCTATGGTTTCCTGTTCATTATCATCCTTGCCTTCGGCAGTGCCCTGACGCTCTTCTTCTGGACCAAGTGGATGGGCAAGATCATTGCAGTAACCAGCGACAGCACCAATATCGAGGGAGAAGTCGATAAAAGCGAATGGACAGCGCTCGTCTCCCTTGCCGGGCTCACGTTCATCACCACGCTCGTCTTCCCGCTGCTCTCGACCAAACTCCTTGAGCCGTTCCTCCTTGCCAATTACGGGAACATCGCCCAGATCTCGCAGGACAACATCATCATCATGATCCTGATGCTTTTCCTCATCATGGTGATGCCCCTCTCCATCCTCCTGCCAAGACGGAAACACCGCCACCTCGATCCCTACATGTGCGGGAGGCCGACAACGCAGGACATGCGGTTTTCCGGCTCGATGGGCGTCCAGAAGAAGACCGTACTTGCAAACTACTACCTGGACACCTGGTTTGGTGAGAAGAAACTCAAAACCCTTGGCATCTGGATCTGCTCGGCGATGATCATTATTATGATTGCATCGGCCGTTCTTTTTGGGGTGTTCCTATGATTGACCTCATCCTTGCCATCGTCTTCGTCCTCGTGGCACCGGTCATCGGCGCTCTTGTTGCTGGTGTCGACCGGAAGGTCACCGCCCATATGCAGGGGAGGGTCGGCCCCTCCATCCTCCAGCCATTCTGGGACGTGGGCAAGCTCTTCGAGAAGGAGAAAGCCGTCGTGAACGAGACCCAGATCTTCTACGCGGTCTGCTACCTCGTCTTCATGGTATTTACCGGAGCGCTCTTCTTTGCGGGAGGAGACCTGCTGCTCGTCATCTTCGCGCTGACCCTCTCGCAGGTCTTCCTCGCGCTCGGGGCCTTTGCCGCGTATTCGCCTTACAGTTATGTGGGGGCGGAACGCGAGCTCCTCCAGATCATGGCCTACGAGCCGATGGTGATCCTGACCGCAGTCGGCATGTTTGTTGCAACCCAGAGTTTCAACGTGTCAGACATAATAGCAACGAAAGTTCCCGTGGTCCTGGTCATCCCGGGAATCTTTTTGGGCTTTGTGTATATCCTGACCATCAAGCTGCGCAAGTCGCCGTTCGATATCTCCACGTCGCACCATGCGCACCAGGAGATTGTCAAGGGTGTCACGACCGAGTTCTCCGGCCCGACGCTGGCCCTGATCGAGGTCACGCACTGGTACGAGACGGTTCTCCTCCTTGGGATCCTCTTCCTGTTCTTCGGGTGGAACCCGCTGCTTGCGGTCATTGCAATCATCGTCCTGTACCTCCTTGAGATCCTCATCGACAACACGAACGCCCGGGTGCGGTGGCAGTTCGCGGTCAAGAGCGCATGGCTGGTTGCCCTCATCGTTGGAATAATCAACCTTGCCGCCCTGTACTTCCTCTCGGGAGGTGTACCATGACCTACCTTGCAAAGTCCCCCTGGCTCATCCACTACGATGCTTCGAGCTGCAATGGTTGCGACATCGAAGTGCTGGCATGCTTAACCCCGATGTACGATGTCGAACGCTTCGGTATCATCAACACCGGCAACCCCAAGCACGCCGATGTCTTCGTGGTCACGGGCGGGGTCAATGAACTCAACCGTGCAGTCATCAAAAACATCTACGACCAGATGGTGGAACCCAAGGTAGTGGTCGCTGTTGGCATCTGCGCCTGTAGTGGCGGGGTCTTCCGCGAGTGCTACAACATTTCCGGTGGGATTGACAAGCTCATTCCGGTCGATGTCTATGTCCCCGGCTGCGCCGCCCGTCCCGAATCAATCATTGACGGAATCGTGACCGCACTCGGGATCCTTGAAGAGAAACGAAAGAACATGACAAATGTCCCGCAGAAATCTGCAGACAACAGTGCCAGCCACAATCAGAACAACCAATCAGCAGGAGGGACACAATGATGGAACCACAGACGATCGTCCCGATCAGTGTCGGGGAGGTCGTGCAGAAGGCAGAACAGGAGAAGAAGGATGGGTGCCGCCTTGTCCTGATGAGCTGCACGAAGATTGACGACATCTTCGAGGTCATATATTCCTATGAAAAGGATCTCCGCCTGAAAAACTACCGCATTACCGTAAAACAGGGCGATGAGATCCCGAGCATCTCGGGGATCTACTGGGGCTCGTTTGTCTACGAGAACGAGATGAACGACCTGTTCGGCCTGAACGTGACCGGCATCAATATCGATTTCAAGGGTCATTTCTTCCAGACCTCGGTCAAACATCCCTTCAGCGTGACCATAACCAAGGAGGACGACGCATGTCAAAACAGATAATCATCCCGTTTGGCCCGCAGCACCCGGTGCTCCCCGAGCCGATCCATCTCGACTTGGTCCTTGAAGACGAAAAGGTCGTAGACGCCATCCCGACTATCGGGTACGTCCACCGGGGCCTTGAGAAACTGGTGGAGAAGCGGGAATTCCCCGAATATGTCTTCATCGCCGAGCGGATCTGCGGGATCTGCAGTTTCATCCACAGCCAGGCCTACGTGCAGGGCATTGAGCAGATCATGGGTCTCGAGGTCCCCGAACGGGCGCAGTTCCTTCGCACCATCTGGGGCGAGTACTCGAGGATGCACTCGCACCTCCTCTGGCTCGGGCTCTTTGCCGACAGCATGGGGTTCGAGAGCGTCTTCATGAACGCGTGGCGGCTCCGCGAGCACCTTCTCGATGATATGGAGGCGACTACGGGTGGCCGTGTTATCCAGGGCGTCTGTAAGGTCGGCGGCGTACGGAAAGATATCTCCCCCGAAAAGCTCGATGAGATGCTCAAAGGCCTCAGAACTCTCGAACACGAGCTCCGCGACCTCCTGAACGTCTTCCTCTACGACAGTTCCATAAAGTACCGTCTCAAAGGCCTCGGGAAACTTTCGAGCGAGGACGCGTATTACCTCGGTGCGGTGGGCCCGACCGCCCGGGGCAGCGGCATCGACATCGATATGCGGAGTACCGGGTATGGAGCGTTTGACCGGATCAACTTCAAGCCCGTGGTCGAGCACGACGGGGATTGCTATGCCCGTTGTGCGGTGCGGGCAAAGGAGCTGTTCACGTCAATCGACATCATCGACCAGTGCATACGGAAGATGCCCGACGGCCCGGTTGACATGAAGTTCACCGGTGCACCGGATGGCGAATACTTCAGCAGGGCAGAGCAGCCCCGGGGCGAGGTCGTCCATTACATCAAAGGCAATGGCAAGCGGAACATTCTGCGGCACCGGGTCAGGACACCCACGTTCACGAACATCCCGCCGCTGGTCACGCTCCTGAAAGGTGTTGAACTTGCCGATGTACCGGTCGTTGTGCTGACTATCGATCCCTGCATCGGGTGTTCGGAGAGGTGATGGGAGATGTCGATATTCCAGATGACAAAAACGGTCTTAAAAAGCCTCTTTTCCCGTCCCGCAACGCTCATGTACCCGGCAAAACCGGCCAAGATCACGCCCATCACCCGCGGTCACGTGAAGATCGACCCGGCAAAATGCATCGCCTGCCGCCTCTGCCAGCGCAAGTGTCCGACGCAGGCCATCTGCGTTGAGCCCAAGGAGAAGAGCTGGCAGATCGACCAGATGCGCTGCATTGTCTGCAGTGCCTGTGTTGATGCCTGCCCGACCACGTGCCTCACGATGGAGACCCAGCACCGCCCGGCCATGACGGCCCGTGGCGGGATCGAGAAGTACACGGTCGCAGGGCCCAAGAAGAAGGAGCCGGCAGCAGCTCCCGCGGGCGGGGCAGCGCCGGCAAAAGAATAATTTTTCATGGTTGCCCAAGGAGCAACCATCCCCAACCACGTTTTTCTTTCCCGGGCACTCAGTCCGGTGCCGGCTCCCGCTTCATCGGCTTGACATTTGCCCCCTCCATCTCCCCCTGGGCCCATGCGAACCGCTCCCGTATGGATAGCGGGAGTTCCATCTCATCGATCGGGACGAACCCGTAGTTCCCGTAGAATTTCGTGAGATCCCATACTGAATGCATGTAGAGGGGGTCCTCCTCTCCGCATGCTTCAACCAGCCCATGGACCACTGCATTGGCGTACCCGTGGCCGCGCTGGCTGACCGGGGTGAAGACCCCGTCCACCTCCAGGCCGTCAGTATGCCGCCTGCATCGCGCTACCGAGACCACCTCGCCGCGGAAAAATGCTGCAAATATCCGGTCTGTTCCGGGGTCTCCTTTCGTGTTGTGGTAATCGGTCCAGAGCGCTTCTGCGAGAGTAAATTCCCCGGATTCGAGTTCTCTCACCAGAGCACCCGTGCGGTGTTTCAGGGCAAATCGATCCAATCCGGGTGATGGCAAAAGCGCGGGCGCATCCTCCGCGGCACCCTCGATCCGGTACCCGCCGGGCGGAACATGGATCACGAATCGTGCCCCCTCCCCCTCGTTTCCGGTCTCATGGATGGTCATGCCCGTCACCTCCACGATCTGGCGGCAGATGAAGAGCCCGATCCCGGCATGTCTCCCGGCATCATACTCGAATATCTGGTGTTTCTTTCCTGCAGGGATCCCGACCCCGTCATCTTTGATGCAGAGATCCAGCCCGCCTGGTGTCTCGTGGTAGGTGACAATGATGTTTTTGAGGTCTTTTCCCCCGTGACGCAGGGAATTTTCCAGGAGGTGGGTGAAGACATTGGAGAAGAGCGGATCAGAATAGATCTCGAGCCGGCCGGCCCAGCACCGGATCGAGATGGATCCGTCATCCGAAGACAGGCGGGCGGTCTCAAGCGACTGCTGCACGCTCATCCAGACCGGCGGGAGGGCACCGAGATCCTTGTAGGAATCGGTGAGGAAGAGCTGGCGGACAACATTCCATGCCAGCGTTCGTATCCGTTCAAGATACCCGCGGGTTGTGGCATCTTTCGCGTGGGTGTCTGCCTCATCGACCGTCTCGATGATCTGGTCGACGGATGCGTGAAGATGATCAACCGAGTACCGGGAGAGGAGGCTGAGCTTTTCGTTTGCCGCTTTCAGCGCATTCTCGGCATTGACACGGCTGGTGATATCAAAGAAGGTGAGGATCGCCCGCCCGCCGGGAAGTGCAGCCGCGGAGACAAGGACGATAAGGGAATTACCCTCGGGGAGGGTGAAGGTCGTCTCAGCAGCATATACTGCCTTCTCTGAATTGAGCCGGTCAAAAAAGGCCTCCTGACCCGTACCGGTCCAGAAAGAGGTTACCGGACTGCCTTTGAGGTCTGCTTCATTTTTGCGCAGGAGATCCATAGCCCTCCAGTTGATCTCCTCGATTGTCCTGCTGCCGCTGAGATCGGCGATGAGGATGCTCCCTCCTTCCGAATGATCAAAAAGACCCGTGTAGAGCGTCTCCTTCTCACGCAGCCGGAGGGCAAGCGTTGCGATCAGCCACCCGATTATCACGATAACCAGCGTGCGCAGCAGCGCTTCGGTGAGAATGGTTGTCGAGGACCCGGCAAGGAGAATGACGAACAGGAGGTAGATCCCGCCGATACATCCGGCAATGACCGCTCCCCGGCGCGGGTACTGGTACGCGGCAATCACGACCGGGATATACAGGAGATGGGGAATGCCGGTCGAGAATCCGTACAGGAGCCCGATGATGTTGACAAGAAGGGCAGCAACTGCTGTGCCGAGGATTGCCATGTTCCAGACAAGATTGCGGCTCGTTGCCATGGCCGCTATTTTCATCGAGGAACCTCCCGTAGCCTGCGTTCCGGCTGCCATATTTGGATATTGCCGACGAACCTACATGAGTATTGTGATCAAAAAACCGGCGATGAACGGGATTTTTGTATATTCGGGATAGTGCGTGCCGCAATTCGAAAGAACAGCGTTCTTATGCGAAACTGAACGTCTCGGGAATCAGCGTCTGCAGGTCAACCGTTACCGCAAGCGCCGGCGTCGGGTTCACGTTCATCTGCTTCTGGAACTTGGTCTGGGACTGCCAGGTCCCGGCATTGATCCCGAGCACGCCCCGGTAGGTGGTGATGCCCTTGATGTGGACATGGCCGGTATGCAGGATCTCGGGAAGGGGGTCGATGATGAGCCGGTCGATCTTGCCGGCGGCAATCGGGGTCCGGCGCCCGTACGCGGGGGCAAGGTGGCGGCGCACGAGCATCTCCTCCATCATCTGCCCGCTCTTCTCGTAAGATGCCCCGGGGATGAGCCCGATCATGTCGTCGATGGACCGGCCATGGTACATCAGCACCCGGACTCCCTGCAGCCGGACGAGGGCCGGGTTCTCGACAAGGATGCAGTTGTCGGGGAATTTTCTTATGAACTGCTCCGGGAGCACCGGCTGGGGTTCTGCCCCCCGCACCACATCGTGGTTGCCCGGCGAGATGATGATCTTCATGCGGGAGGGCAGGTCACACATCATCGATGCGAAGGCGTCATACTGCTCGTAGATATTCTTTATCGTCAGTTCCTGCTCCTGGCCGGGGTAGATGCCGATCCCGTCTACGAGATCACCGGCAATCAGGAGGTACCCGAAGTCATTGTCCGAGAGCCAGTCGGCAAACCGGTTCCAGCTCTCCTCCAGGAAGGTGTCGCTTCCCACGTGAACATCGGATATGAATACTGCTTTCCCCGGCTTTTCGCTCTTGTACGGGGCATTATCGATCCGGATATCGGGGCGGTACAGAATCTCGGCAAAGAAGAGCTTGCCGTCGTTTGAGAGTTTGCCCTTCACCCCGATGACTTCGTCATGGACGATCTTCTCGGCGTCGGCAAAGGCGGGGCGATCCTTCCGGAACAGGACGGTTATGGATGACGAGGTGTCTTCGATCTCGGCGATACGGTGGCCGTTTTTCGTGGTGCTGACATCGACAACCATGCCGATAACCGTGCATTCTTCCTGCCGGTACCGGGTACTCTTGGTCAGCGCCTCGATGGGCATGGCGCCGGCCCGGGCGCGGATCATCCCCCCAAGCCGGGTGAAACGGTCGCGGAAGTAGTGGAGGTAGTCGCTGGTGCCGTTCACCGCCCCGGAGGTGCCGGCGATGCCGCTCACTACCTCGACCTCAGGTTCGACTACAAAGCGCGTCCCGTCCCGCATCGGGCGTATGCCAGGGATGTGCTGTATCGAGACAACGATGGTGTCGTCCGGGACACTCGCGATGATGCGGTCGATCAGGTCCGAATCTCCCTGCTCAAGGATATACCGCACCACATCCGGGTGCACCTGGAGCTTGGTATCGAGGAACCGGTTCGTGACCTCCTGCACATCAAGCATACCGGATTATCGGCGGGCAAAGAAAATATAGGCTGGTATTCAGAACCGGGCAGTTCTCCTGTCCGGTGGGACGGATTGATATGCCTGCCCTGCCAACCTTTTTTTCCTAAGAAGGGCAACCCGGCCATGCTCGACGCGATCATTTCAACCGCAGTTCTCGGCTTTCTCATCGGGTTGACCGGGGCACTTGCCCCCGGCCCGACACTGGTTGCTACCATCAATGCCACCCTTGCCACCAACTGGACTGCAGGGCTCAAGGTCTCGCTTGGGCATATCGTCATCGAAACGGCAATTTTTTTCCTCATCATCCTCGGCCTTGCCAGTGTTGCTGCTCCGTATACAACCACTATCGCCGTTGCCGGGGGTATTGCCCTGATCGCATTTGGGGTATTGACCATCTCGGGCAGCCGGACGGCAACCCTCTCCTCTGCGCCGTCTCAAGCAGTTGCCAGCCCGTACCTGGCAGGGTTCCTTACGAGCACCGCCAACCCCTACTTCTGGATCTGGTGGCTCTCGGTGGGAAGTGCCCTCCTGATCTCGTCGCTTGCAGGGGGAATCCTGCTGGCTGCATTCTTCATGGCCGGCCACTGGGGAGCTGACGTTGCGTGGTATACCTTCGTCTCCACGGGCATCGCGAAGGGGAAGACCCTCCTGCCGGACCAGACCTACCGGTGGATTATGGCAGCCTGCGGGGTCTTCTTGCTCATCTTCGGGCTGTATTATCTTACCGGTCCCCTGCTCTTTCGCTAGCACCATCCCGCATGGTTAATGAGGAGCGTCTCCAACACTATAGTAGCACTCACAGGATGTTTTCATGGCAGAACCCGCTCCCTCCCGCGATATCCGATCCCTCATCGGACAGTTCCGCACGAGCGACCACTGGGCAGTCTCCCTTGCCCGCGACGTTGTCTGGGTCATCGCCGTTGTTGGCAGTATTGCCCTCTTTCTCTGGCTCGTATGTGGGACATGGCCGGCCGTTGTGACCATCGAGTCCGGCAGCATGATCCCCAACATGAACGTCGGGGACCTGGTTGTCGTTGTCGATAAGGACCGGTTCGGGGAACTCCAGACCTGGGACGAGGGGAAGGTCTCCGGGTATCAAAAATTCGGGGATTACGGGGACGTCATCATCTACCGGTCGAACGGGTACACGGATTTCTGGATGTCCGCAGGCCTCCTGCCGCTTGCGAGCCGGCACCCGATCATCCACCGTGCCATGACGTGGACTGAAGCAGGCGATCCGGTCCCGCTCTACCTCAACCCTTACCGGGGTTCGGTTACGCCGGCCGGCTACCTGCCGCTCAACATCAGCGGAACAACCGCTGAAGGGACCGGGATTCTCTCCGTCGGCGCCGCCGCCCCCCCGGCCAACTTCACCCCCGGTACACAGGATTATACGATGAAAATCGCCGGGAAGTACTATATCCTGCCGTCGGCATCTGTTGTTCCGGGAATGGGATATATCTGGAACGAACCTGACGTCTCCCCGCATGGCGGCTATATTACCAAGGGAGACAACAACCAGGTGAGCGACCAGGACACCCTCAGTGTTGACGGTTCCACGACCATTGAACCTGTCCAGGAGGACTGGGTCATCGGCAAAGCCCTCGTTGCCATCCCGTTAATCGGGCTCCTCCCGCTTCATATCGGCCCGGTCATCGTTGTCGTGATAATCCTCCTCGGGCTGCACGAGCTCTGGCTCCGGAGAAAGGAGGAAGAAGAGAAGAAACAACTGTCAAAGAAAGGGAAAAAGAGACAGAAATAGGACGGGAAGACGCTCATGACCGGTATTTCATCGCTGGTATCCGATGTCCTGGCAGGCTACCGGCTCACAACGCCGGAAGCGACCCTCCTCCTGAAGGCAAAAGGGCGCGACACCCTTACGATAGTCTCGGGAGCCGACGAGATGCGGGAGCGCCGGGTGGGAGATGTCGTCACCTATGTCCGCAACCAGAACCTGCACGTGACCAATATCTGCAAGAACCTCTGCGGGTTCTGCGGTTTTGGCCGGAAAGCAACTGACGACGGGGCGTACTGTCATGATAAAGCTGCTATCCAAAAACAGGCACGGCTTGCGTATGAGCGGAACGTGACCGAAATCTGCCTGCTCTCGGGTGTGCACCCGGGCTTTTCGCTCGACACCTACATTGACATCATGCACTGGATCCACGCGGTGGCGCCCGGCGTCCACATCCATGCGTTCAGCCCGGACGAAGTAGCCCATGCGGCATACCGCGGGAAGATGACAACGCCGGAGGTGATAGCCCGGCTCAAAGAGGAGGGGCTCGGAACCATCCAGGGGACCGCTGCCGAGATCCTTGTGGATTCAGTCCGGCAGGTCATCTGCCCCCGCAAGGTGCCGACGGCCGACTGGGTACGGATCATCAAAGAGGCGCATACCGCCGGCCTCCGGTCAACAGCAACCATCATGTACGGTTCGTACGAGACCGCAGAGGACCAGGCCAGGCACCTCGCGATCCTCCGTGACATCCAGGACGAGACGAACGGGTTCACCGAACTGGTTACTCTCCCCTTTGTCCACACCAGCACCCCTCTTTACCAGCAGGGGCTCGCCCGCGCCGGGCCAACGGGCAGGGAAGATCTCCTGATGCTTGCGGTCTCCCGCCTCTTCCTCGACAACTTCACCAACATCCAGGTGGCGTGGGGCAAGGTGGGGCTCAAAATGACCCAGATTGCCCTCCTCGCGGGTGCCAACGACCTTGCCGGCACCATGTTCACGGACGACGTGACCGGTGATGCTGGCGGATCGGGCTCCGATTATCTTGACCCGGCTGACATGGAGCGGATAGTTGCCGATATCAGGCGCAGACTCCGGCAGCGGACCACGCTCTACGAGTTCGTTTAAAAAAAGGAGTTGCTGCCGGGCTCATGCCCGGAGCCTTTTTTATCCTTAAATTTCCCCGGCCGGAGCAGCGTGTCCTTTCCGGTTCTCGAGCCATTCAGTGACCCAGCCCAGCACCGAGAGCACGGCAGGCATGATGAAGATTGCTCCACCAAGGGAGAATGCCACGGCAATCAGGGTGGTGATGCCGAAGTTGCTGATGATGGGGAAGGTTGCAAGGCAGAGTGCCGAGAACCCGAAGAATGTGGCAAGTCCCGAAACGGTGATTGCCGTACCGATCTTCTGGACACTTTCCTGGATAGCGGCCATCGGGTTGTGCAACCGTTCTTCTTCCTCGGCATACCGTTCCATCACCAGGATCGTGTACTCTGCCGCAACACCGATGGTCATCGACCCGAGCGTTGCCGTCAGCGGGGTGTAGGCAATACCCAGGATGTACATCATGACGGCATTCCACCCGACGATGAAGATGATCGGGACGATGGGGGCGACCGCATGGAGGTGCCGGTATACCAGGATGAGGAAGACAAAGACGAAGATAAACCCGAGGTAGGTCATGGTCTCTTTCGACTCTGCAAGGGAGGTAAGGAGCGTGGTAAAGAGCTCGAAATTACCCGCGGGCTGGATGGTAAAACCTATTGGGGGTTCAAGAAATTCGATGTCACGAACCATCTGCTCTTTGAGCGATGCCAGCTGGGTCATCTCCAGTTCGATGGTGTTGAACCGGATTACCCCGCACATCGGGTCGCTGAGGACCGTCTCTTGTGTCTCTTTTGGGATCGTTGCAAGGACAGCATCGAGTTCTGCCTGGGTTTCTGGCATCACGCCGCCATTATACTGGAGAATATACGTAACGATGCTGGTTGCGCCGGTCACTTCGAGATGGTGATCCAGCTCGTAGTCCTGGAAATCCTTCAGCCAGATGACCGCATCAAGATCGGTTACCCGGGACCCCTGGACCATCAGGTCTGCAGTACTGGTTGCTCCCATGACGCGGCTCACCTTGTCTATGTTGATCTTGGCGGGCATATCGGAAGGAACGAATGCATTCTCGTCGGACTGAACCGGAATGGTCGGGTCGATCTGGAACCCGATGATGGCAATTACGGCCGCCACCAGCAGGACAGGTATCGGGTTCTTGGCGATCTTCATCGATGTGTCCGTCAGGAACTGGCCATAGGAGAAGGATTTCTTCTTCGAATGAGCACCATTCTTCGGGCTTTTGATGATGGTGTCGCAGGCATCGGTCCCGACGGCATAACACTGCCCGGTCTGTTCCGGCTTGGGCCGGTATTGTAAGAGGAGGCCGAGCGTTGGCATCCCGATGCAGGAAGCCCAGTAGCAGGTGAAGATACCGATAATCGCAACAAGCCCGAACGAACGGATCATCGGGACGGTCGAGACAAACATTGCCACAAATCCCGCGCAGGTGGCGAGCATCGCGTACAGGACTGCAGGACCGGTACGGGTGACCGTCATGAAGACCGCATCCTCAAGCGATCCCTTCCGCGCCTCCTCGTCAAAGCGGGCGTGGAACTGGATTGCATAATCGATCCCGAGCCCGAGCAGGACCGGAAACGCACCAATAACGGCCATGCTCAGCTGGATGCCGGCAAGCCCCATCAGCCCAAGCGACGTCACAAGACCGACTGCCACGAGCAGGACCGGCATGAACCGGTGGCGGACATAGGCAAAGAGAATCCCCAGGGTGCCGATCATCAGGACCATCGCCCCGCCGATAAGGATTCCCATGTTGGTTGAGAGCCCCTGGCTCATCTGCTGGGAAAAGGCAGGGGAGCCGGACATCTCAACGGTGACCCCCGGAGGGGGAGTCGAAGAGTCCACCACCGATTCCACGTTCGCCAGCACCGATTTCTGGACATTATCCGACAATCCCTGCGTGAGCTTGATCTGGATGAGGGTGAGAACATTGGACGGGTAAACAAAGGCACGCGTGTCTGCCGGCAGTGCATTGACGATGCGGTCCGTTTCTGCCCGCGATGTGGGGAGCGTTCCCCCGTTATAGGCTTTGAGAACATCCGTGATACTCTGTGCACCGTCGATATTCTGCTGCTGCGCGATACTTGTTTCCAGGGTATCGATATACACGAGGACTTCCTGGCTTAGGGGGTCCCCGGCTTCAACGATGAGGATGATCGAATCCCCGCCGAACTCCTGTTCATATTTTGCCTGGAGGTTCCCGGCAGGGGAGTCCTTCTCGATATAAGTATCCCAGCCGGTCGCCATCGTGAGCATGGTCATGCCGTAGAGCCCGGCGCAGAAGACTAAAATGACCAGCGCGGCGACAAGCCGGGGCCGCTGGTTAATGGTGTTTGCGATGCCTTCGAAGAGTTGCTGGATCATAGGTAAACCCTCACCGGTTCTTGGACCGTTTCCGGTACACCAGGAACCCTGTGCCGATCACGAGTATCACCGCAGCCAGCCCGGCAAATACCGGTAGTCCACCCATAAATGATGATGCGGGGTTCGCGGATACAACCGTTATATGAACCGGTATCGTGTCTGATTCCTGGCTGGTGCCCAGCGCATCGCGGAACCGTGTTTTTCCATCGAACGTGTATTCTGCTGGTTCAGCATCCTTGTCAACGGCTATCGTGAACCGCGCAGTTGCCGTCTCTTTCGGCGCAAGGCTGCCAAGGAATCCCGTGTTGTCACCGATGGTTACCGGGGTATGCGAGGTGATCCGCACCTGGGCATCGTAGATGGTCACGCTCCCGTCATTCCGGAACTCAATATCAACGGTCTTCTCTGAACCGGAGGGGATTTCTGGAACCTCGGATATGACGGTAAAGAGCGGTTTTGCGGCAATTGGAATGCCGATGGTCTCTTTTGATGACGTGACCACCATACCTTCGCGATCGGTGTAGGAGACCTCGATATCGGCCGGGTAGGTCTGGTCCTCAGCATCCTTCGACACCGAGACCCGGTAGCGGCAGTCCACGACATCCCCGCTTGCAAAGTCCCCGATATACACCGTGCTTGATGTCGGAATAATCGGGCTGTTCCCGTTCCTGACCATCTTCACGACCGCGAGCCGGCCGTTCTCCGGGCCAGCGTTTTGGATCTTCAGGTTGACATACCCCTCGGATCCGACGGTCAGATGCTCCGGTACGGCTTCAAGGACCGCAACTTTCACTTCCGGTTTTATCCTTATGGTCACCGGCACGGTCACTTCCGCGGTATTGTAGATGAACTCGTACACGTCCGCTTTTTCCTGGGTGATTACCTTCGGGTACCGGTACTGGAGGGTGAGCGGGAGCTGGTATTCCCCAACCGTTGCACGCGAGGAGATCTTTGCATCAAAGGCAACCGTGACCGCCTCTCCCCCGGCAATGTCCCCGGCCATCTGGGGGTCGGTCCTGACGATGACAGCATCGCCGGAAGAACCAAGCCCGATGGTCACGGTCTTTGCGGTATTGGGAAGGTCCTCCGGCTCGATTGTGCCAAGGGTGACCTGCTCCAGTTCGTAGGTGCCGATATTTGTCACCCGGATGGTTATTGTTGCATCCTCCCCCTGCGAGAATTCATTGACCCCGACAACCGCCGCGGTAAACGAAGGTGCCCCGCCAAGATACTTGCTGGCTGCACACGCTGGTGCCACGACAAGTGCCGTGCAGGCAAGCAGGGCGAGTACGAGGATCGCAGTCCTGGCAGGACGAAAAAAAATCTCCTGGACCATCTGCATCCCTCACGGGGACTGGTATTTCCGGTAAATACCAAAGCCAATCCCGACTACCAGAAGCGCCAGTATGCCCAGTGCAACCGGACTCTGCAGGATCCCTTCGACAAAGCCCGGCTTTTCCTCGACAATGAGGCCCATCTTGATGGGGTCCGAGACGATCTGGTTGTCGAATATATCGTTGAACCGGACCTCGGAGTCAATACCATATTGCTTGGGGGTTGCACTGCCTTCAGCAGAGATGAGGAATGCGGCTTCCCTGACTTCGCCAGGGGCAATGTCCCCGAGATATGCGTTATCATCGCTGCTGCTGAACGGGTTAACCAGGCTCACCCGCGCAGTAGCATGGTACGCGATTGCATCGCCGGTATTTTTGTACCGGACCGTGATGACTTTCTTCTGCCCGGGAAGGATCGTCTCCGCATCGGAAACAATGATGAACTGGGTCTTCTTTCCTACGGGGATCCCGATGGTCTCGACCTCTGAGGTGACACTGTCGCCTTCGTTGTTCTCGTATTTTACATACACGTTGAGGGGATAGGTCTGGGCATCGGCACTGCTGCTGACCGCTGCCTTGAACCGTGCAGTTGCGACACTTCCCGCGGGGAAATCACCGATGTACGCGCTTCCCTCCGTGGGCACGATGGGGCTCCCGTCATTCTGCGCAATGGTGATGATGGCTTTTTTTGCGTTTTCATGCCCGATGTTCTTAACTTCGAGCTGGATGGAACCCTCGGTTGCTGCGTTCAGGCCGCTGATTTCGGTATTCACGATGCTGATCCGGACATCGGGCTTGATGGTTATGGGGAGGCTGAAGGTATCTTCCTTAGACTTGTAGTAGTACTGGATGGTATCGGTACCGAACTGTTCTGCCTGGTAAAGGTAGGTATAGTTCAGTTTCACGGGAAGGTTGTAGGTGCCGCTGGGAGTGTCTGACGGGATCCTGACCGTGAAGGTGCCGGTTGCCGAGCTGCTTGCCGGCAGGTTGCCGAGCATCTGGGGGTCGGTCTTGATGATGAGCGAGGTGCTTCCGGCTCCAAGGGTCACGGTCAGGAACTTGGCGGTATTGGGGACGTCATCCGCGGTCACGATCCCGCTGCTGACGAACTTGTACTGGTTCAGGCCGCTGTTATCGATAACAACCGGTATTTGCACTTCCTGGCCGGGAGTGAATTCATTGGTCCCCCCGATGGAGACGGACAGGGCCGGGCTTCCCGACATGTATTTCTCTCCTGCGCTGGCAGGGGCGGTCAGGATGAAGAGTGCCGCGACGCTTATGAGAAGGAGAGGCAGCAGGAAGCGGTAACTCAGGTCCGGTAATTGAGGAAAAGAGCCGGATCCGGCATATTTCTTCTGGGTTCTGGTAAGAATGGCATTCATAGGTGTTCCACAAATCCTCTGAATTGTTGCCAGTATCGTTGGACTCAATTCTATAAAACAGTTATGTCTATTGGTTATACATAATGATTATAAATGGGAGCGGGGTGCCGGGAAAAACCGGGTTACCTGCCGTTTCTCCCGAATGGGAAATGAAAGGGGGGTCGTCTGGGGGACTCTTTTAATGGATCAGGTCCTGGAGTGCATCGATACGCTCGCGCAGGGCCTTCTCCCGCTCGGCAAAATCCGTGATGTCGGCAATAGTGACGTAGAAGCTGGTGACATCCCCGTGTTTTGCTGCCGTGATCTTTCCGTGTATGTAGCGGGGCCCGCCATCTTTATGCGAGATCCACATCTTGAATTCACCCGGCTGGGGGGAGTCGGGCTTTACCGTCATGAAAATCCTCCGGATCTTCTCTTTCTCGGTGACCGGGAGGATCCCGGCCCCTCCGGTTGAATGAGGATCCTCGCGCAGGAGGGTACCGTTCAGTCCCCGCTGTGCCAGTTCGTCCATGGAATACCCGGAAATATCCTTGATACGACGGTTTGAAAAGACGATGGCTTCATTCTCTACAATAATGAGCCCGTCCTGGATATTGTCCGCCATCATCCGGAACCGTTCCTCGCTCTTCCGTATCGCTTTCTCCGCAAGGATCCGTTCGCTGATGTCTTCGAGGATAAACGTGCTGCCTTTCCTGCCATCGTCAAATACTGTGGGGATGCATTTATGGTGGAAGATCCGGTCCCCGGTACCCGGGATATGGAACGTGATGTCGGATTCCGTGCCCCGGGAATCAGCGGTGATTACATCGAGAAGTTCATGGATGTCCACATCCCGGGGGTGCAGGAGAGGTGCGCGTTTTCCCACGATCTCCTGGCGGGGAAGTTGCAGCAGGCGTGCAAAATTGTCGTTGATGTCAGTGATCCGGAGATCGCCATCCAGTACCATGATCAGTTCGCTGGAGTAGCTGAGCATTGCTGAAAGCGGAACCCGCTGTGAGAGCGTGTAGACTTTTGCCATCCCGAATGCCCGCATCTCCACCTGCCCGGAGATGAGCAGGATGTCGAGATACCGCCCCACCGTGTTCTTGTTCTTCTGTAATGCCTTCGAGATGTCGGTGACGCTCATCCCGCCCGGGTTGTTCTTCAGGAGATCCCGTATTGCGGCAAGTTCCTGTTCGTAATCCTGCATCATGGTCTGATTTGCGGTATTTTTGTTCTGCACCAAGGTATGGACTCTGATATTTATAATTGTTATGTATCGTCCATTTGTATGAGTAATATGGTAAACGTATAAATAGCAATACGCTGTTTGGGCATGGTTTCTGCGGTTTCCGGCCATTACTCTCCCTCAGTGCACCAGAAGACTTGGAAGATGGCGGGTCAAATTGTGGTTGCTGTTCTTTTCCCGTGAAATGGACCGGGTACAGATGCTCTCCATGGAGACGCTATTGCCCTTGGTGCCAGGATCCGGCTTAAGAATTCAGAGCAAAGGGAAAAAATGAAAAAAACTGTGCAGGCACTTCCCGATAATTTATTCAATCTGTTTTAAACCGGGATGGCCAGAAAAAAGATCCTGTGGGTTGTTCCGGATCCAACCCCTTCCGTTTACTTTCCGTTTGTCCCGCGTTTTGACAAAAAAGATCAGAGGAGCTCCAGCGCCTGCCGGGCAGTCATGCCGTTCTTGATCCCCCTGCCCATTGCCGAACGGTTTGCCTCCTTGACAACCCCCTTCATCAGGTCATCGATGGTCTCGATGGATGCCCCGGTCGCCGGCCGGATCTTTGCTGCGGGAAAACTGAACGAATCAAGAGCCGAGACATCGAACATCCCGCACCCCACCATACCTGTGTCCGTTTTGACCATCACCAGGTTCACGGGCCCGAACGGAATCACAAACCCCTGTGCTTTCTTTTTCGTGAGATGAACATCAACCTGCTGCATAGCGCTTCTCTAGAGATGATTATCGCAGGGGAATATGAAGCATGCGGCAAAAATACGATAGATTTACCTTATTGCGAGGGCTACACTGGACTAACCAGTGCGAAGGTGTAGCATGGACCATGCCATAAGGACATTACTGGACGATGTGATCGGGGGGCACCGCATGACAAGCGAGGAGGCAGTCACCCTCTTTAATGTCCATGACCGGCAGGTCTGGGAAATCGCACAAGCAGCAGACCAGCTGCGCGAGGAGCGGGCGGGAGATGCCGTCAGTTACGTCCGCAACCAGAACATCAACGTGACCAACCTTTGTGTCAATGCCTGCGGTTTCTGCGGTTTCTGTAAAAAACCGGGCGATACGGGGATCTACTTCTATGACCGGGCCGCGATACAGGAGAAGGCTGCGATGGCCCACAAACGGGGCGTGTCCGAGATCTGCACGGTGAGCGGCCTCCACCCGGACTTCACAGCGCAGTCGTACATTGACGTGTACCGCTGGATCCGCGAGGCGGCACCCGATGTCCACCTCCATGCCAGCAACCCGATGGAAGTGGCCTACGCCGCAAGAAGGAGCCATATCACCACGGTCGAGGTGCTGAACATGATGAAGGAGGCCGGCCTCGGCTCGATGTGCGGCACGGCTGCCGAGATCCTGGTTGATGAGGTGCGGCAGAAGATCTGTAAAGATAAGATCCTAACCCGGGACTGGGTCCGGATCATCACAGAAGCTCATGGACTTGGGATACGATCAACGGCAACCATCATGTACGGTCACTGCGAAAGCTACCCGGATGTGGTACAGCACCTCTCGGTCCTCCGGGAGATCCAGGACGAGACCAGCGGGTTTACCGAGTTCGTGCCCCTCTCCTTCATCCACATGAACACGCCGCTTTTCAAGGCAGGACTTGCCCGGGCAGGGGCAACGGGGCGCGAGGACCTCCTGATGGTTGCTGTCGGGAGGCTCTTCCTTGACAACATCAAAAACATCCAGGTCTCGTGGGTGAAGGAAGGCATCAAGCTCGCCCAGCTGGGGCTGATCGCGGGAGCAAACGACCTTGGCGGCACAATGTTTGAGGAGAGCATATCAAAAGGAGCCGGCGCCACCAACACCGATTACCTCGACCCTGCCGAGATGCAGCGGGTGGCAGAGGACGTGGGCCGGCCGCTCCGGCAAAGGACAACGCTGTACGAGCTGATGTAGGGAAAAAGAGAAGATAGGGGGGATTACCCGTGCTGGCTCTTGACAAGCCGGATGATCTTATCGGCGGTCTTCTTGGCTTTCTGGAGTGCGTCTTCATCCTTCAGAACATCTCCCTCGTGGTAGCCCTTCCCTTTCACCGAACCCAGCGAGGAGAATTCGTGGGTTGAGAGGAACCCCTCGAGCGTCTGGATGGTACGGGTTGCCCCGTTGTTAGCGTGGACGGCGACAGCCACCCCTTTTCTCCCGGCAAGTTTCCGGTCATGGTACAGGGAGTACGTGCGGTCAATGAAGTTCTTGATGTGGCCGCAGACATCGAAATAGTAGGTCGGCGACCCGATGACCAGCACATCGGCATCCAGCACCTTTTTGACGATCTCGCCCCAGTCATCGTTCTCGATGACACACCACTTCTTCTCCTTGCACTTCTCGCACCCGAGGCAGGGGGAGATCTTCTTGCCGGCAAGCGTGATGAACTCGGTCTCTATCCCGTGACCCTCACAGTTCTTCAGGATCTCCTGAACCAGGATTGCCGTGTTCCCATCCTTGCGCATGCTCCCCGATATTCCCAGAACCTTCATGAGATAGCGGTACAGCATTACGGGTATTGATAGTTTTGGTTTGTGGCGACAGGTCAAGGGACATAAAAGCGTCGCAGACCTCCTGGAGCGGGCAGGTCTTCTTCCAGAACAGGTGCGAGGGACAGGTGCAGTCGCTGCACCCGAAGCCCAAAACCCCCCCGTCCCCGAGAGCAGCGGCAAGACGGCACTCCAGCCTTTTTGTCGTGGTTGCCGCAACCGTGTACCGGAGGGAGAATGCGCTGCCGGCCGACAGGTAATCCACGTGCCATTTCGGGCGACGGTCTTTCTCCCGCGAGAGGGCAACATGCCGTTCGAGCCGTGCAAGCCCGCCGCTCCCGAGCGCCGAACCTGCATAGATGTGCCATCCTTTCCGGAAGGCAACATCACCCAGCGCCCCGACCCGGACCGTGCATGATGGGTTCCGGAAGACCAGACAGTAAATCCCCTTATCCATACCCGCTCTTCATCAGGCCAAGCGCCGCGGCGATGGCCCGGCTCCCGTTTGTCTCCGTCGGCCTGCCGTGCCCGGCAAAGAGCCCCTCGACATTGAGAGGTGCGAGCCGTTCAAGCGACCGGGCAAGCTCGGCCCGGCTCCCGCCCGGGAAGTCATACCGCCCGAAATATCCGTCGGCAAAGACGGTGTCGCCCGAGAAGAGCAACCGGTCCTTCTCCGCGTACAGGCAGATGCAGCCCGGCGTGTGGCCGGGCGTGTGAAGGACCAGAAATTCGCCAACGGTGTCCCCTTCATAGAGGAGGATATCCGGGATAATGCCCGGTGACCGGGCCCCGAAGTTCATGGCAAGGCTGTGGAGATCGTCGACAAGCCCTTTCGCATCGGCCTTGTGAATTGCTACCTTTGCTTTACACATGTGGGCGATCTCCCTGACCCGGGCGATATGGTCGAAATGGCAGTGAGTGAGGACGATGGTCTCGATCTGCTCCTTGTAGGGTGCAACTTCCATCGGCATCACGCCGGCATCCACGAGAATGTCCCCGACAACGTAGGCATTTGCCCACGGGTCCCCGCTGCATAGCCACTCGACCTGCATGCACAATAATAAAGCCTCACAACAGATGTTTCTTATGGATTTGCTCATCCGCAGGTGCAAAAAAGGTCTCCCCCGCGAACTGGGGGCCGTGGCACGGGCGGAAGGAATGGAGCCGGAACGGCTCGCACGGAGGATCGCTTGCGGAAGGGTCGTTGTCCCGCACAACCCCGCCCGGAAGCACCCGTCCTGTGCCATCGGGGAAGGTTGTACCGTCAAGGTGAACGTGAACATCGGGACATCGGGGACTCGCTGCGACCCGGCACTTGAGGAGATGAAGGCAAAGGCGGCGCTTGACAATGGTGCCGATGCCTTGATGGACCTCTCGACCGGTGGCAATCTCGTTGCGATACGGAAACGGATCCTGAAGTTTGCCACAACGGTCGGCACGGTGCCCGTATACGAGGCCGTCCGCCGGGCAGGCAGCGTTGCGGACGTGGATGCCGACCTGCTCTTTAAGGTCATCCGCGAGCACTGCCAACAGGGCGTGGACTTCCTCACCCTCCACTGCGGGGTGAACCGGCAGGC
>DANA01000054.1:0-11029 GCA_002508495.1 Methanoregula sp. UBA276 | reverse complement strand
GCAAAGCGGGCGCAGGAGGCGGGCGTCCAGCGGATGATCGAGGGACCGGGCCATATGCCGCTCGACCAGATCGGGTACAATGTGCGGATGATCAAGGAGATCACGGATCATGCCCCGCTCTACCTTCTCGGCCCGCTCGTCACCGACATCGCGCCGGGCTACGACCACGTGGTCGCGGCCATCGGGGGGGCTACGGCATGCCTCAATGGCGCCGACTTCCTCTGTATGGTCTCGCCGAGCGAGCACCTCGCACTCCCCGACGTTGACGATATCATCGAGGGCACCCGCGTGGCGAAGATCGCGGCCCACGTGGGTGACACAGTCCGGAAGCACAGTGGCTGGAAAGACGCCCGCGAGGTGCAGATGGCAGAGGCCCGGCACGAACTTGACTGGGACGCCCAGTTCCGGCTTGCCATGTTCGACGATCATGCTCGGAAGATCCATGAGCGGGACGGTGAGACGGAGACCTGCTCGATGTGCGGGGACCTGTGTGCGGTCAAGATGGTGAACGAGCTGTTCGGGAACGGGGTTGGGAAGAAACAGGCCGGGAAGAAGAAGGGGAAATAAATCTCTGATAACTCACCTTTTTTTTATCCAGATTCCCGACCGGATCTCCTCACAAACCCTCAAAAAATATAACATCGGATAATTCCATCATCAATACTAGGAGAGATGCATCCCCTTGCCCAAGAACAGTCCGTCTAAAAAAAAGCGTTCAGTTGACGAGATCCGGCGGGATCTCCGGGCACATCTGCCGGAACTCCGCGAACGGTATGGCGTTACCTATCTCGGGATATTCGGCTCCTATGTCCGGGGCGAGCAAACGAAGACGAGCGATATCGATATCCTTGTGGAGTTTGACCGTCCGGGGACCCTTCTTGATTTCATCCATCTCCAGAATGACCTTGAAGACCTCCTCGGCGTCCGGGTAGATCTTGTGGAGAAGAGCGGGCTCAAACCCGCTATCAGACCCTACGTGCTTGCAGAAGTTGTGCCGGTATGACAAGCCCAAGAGAGAAACGGAGCGCGGCGGAGTATCTTTCCGATATGCGGGATGCGATCCACGCCGCCCGGAAGTTTTCACGCGGCGTGACGTTTGAAGAGTTCCGGAACAACCGCGAAAAGCAGTTTGCCATCATCCATGCCCTTGAGATCCTGGGTGAGGCTGCAAAGCAGGTTCCCGCATCGGCGAGAGATGAGTACCCGGATATCCCGTGGCGCGATATTGCCGGGATGCGGGACCGGCTCATCCATGGCTATTTCTCCGTTAACCTGGAACGGTTATGGAATACCGTTCAGGTGGATCTTCCCTCTCTTGAAGCAGCTCTTGAAAAATGAACCGTGCAACCGGTTGAACCGGATTTTGATGATATCCTTTTTTTATCTGGCGATTGAAGGTCACAAAAATAGACGAAATCGTGCATTATGATGCATTGAATGCACGCAATCAGGAGGACGGTAGAGGGTGCACGATGATGTTGTTGCTACGACTTTACTGGTGGACTTAAGCGGGACACCTTGTAGTGCCGGGGGTATCATCTCCATCTCCCATTTATAAAAAAATCCGGCCACCCCCCACCCCCATGCCAGGGGGGGTCACACCAGAATAAAAAATAATCAAGGGGGGGGTCTACCGGATACCCCCCACCACAAATTTGAGTAAGGCACGGTTTTCTGGACGCGTAAACCCCCCGCTTCCGCTGGAACTTCCGGAGAGATGGGGAAAAACCGCCTGCTACCCATGATTGGGTAGGGGGGTCCCCGGGAGACAAGGGGGGGAGGGGGTCTGTCGCATACCCCCCCCGTACGTGGGTGGGGGGGTTGGATCGTTTCAAAAAATTTCAGGGCGGGGGGTCAGCGGTTGACCCCGCCTCTTCATTTTCTGAATATGGGAAATCAGTGAAAAGCAAAACGGGGACAGACCGGGTACTCTTTTAGTCTGATTCCCCGGCAAGCGACCCCGCAACCTGTTCCATCGTAACCGGCAGGGTCTTTTCAAACGGCACCGACCAGTTGAACAGCACGGCATCGATGACGGCAGTCCCTTTTATGGTGACCTGCACGGATCCCTGTGTCGCCAAAGCCGCGAGCGCAGCAAGGAGGATGGCGTTGTCCGACCTGACCGGGACCGTGATGAGCGTGCTGTCGTTTGCAGAAATTGTCACCCGGCCGGTGTTTCCTGCTGCGATCTGCCGGACGGCAGAACAGTCCCGGCACAGCACTGTAAACGGAACTTCCTGTACGGTTACGCCAAGCGGGTTCCGGTTTTTCACCCGGATCGCCACGTCGAGTTCAAGCGACGAGATTGACAGCGAGCGGAGCCGCACGTCTTCAAGACTGACCTCAGGTTCGTGCAGGAGAGGCATTGTTACAACGTTTCACGAACCGGTTGAAAACCCTGTTCATCCGTCCCGTTATTTCCGGCTCCGAAGTTCCTTTTCAGCTGCTGCAAGCGCCATAGCAGCCTGCTCGTCCGTCATCTCCGGGTTCTTGAACCGGGTGAACCGTTCGCAGACCAGCTCGGGACATTTCCCGCAGTGGGGGAGATTCTTAATCGTCGTGCAGCATTCGTAAATCGGGCACTGGTCGATCCCGACATATTCGGTCCAGAAAGGTTTTCCTTTTGTAGGCTCGCAGCCAGGGCACTCCTTCTTGTAGTGGTCGCAGTCGCTGCACGAGAATCCGCATACGGTGTCAATCTTTTTCTTTGCCATACCCACCGGTCCCTGCCACACCATCATAAAGATGCAGGATACGGGGCGTGAAAGTGGGGAGTGCGAAAAAAGGATGCCCGGCTGCAGGAACGTGAGCGGGTGACGTTCCGTTTCCGTTCGGGGTGAATCCTTATGATCAGTGCCGGTTCGGGCAGCATTCAGACATTCTTCGGAGAGCCATTTTCCATGACAAACCCTCCGACCACAAAGCACTCAAAACCCTCTCCCCAAATAACTGGGATATCATGACATTACCACCATTTTTTTACCAGATATTCGAGTCCCTCCCCCGGCAGGGTCCGGGCACCCGTGAAGCAACCCGGAAGGCGTGGGCACTCCTCCCCTCCGTTCCCCGCGACGCAAAAATCCTCGATGTAGGATGCGGGAACGGGACGCAGACACGCGACCTTGCCGCCCTCACCACCGGGACGATCACGGCTGTTGACAACCACCAGCCGTTCCTGGATGTGATTGATGCATGGGCCAGGAAGGCTGGCATGACCCAACGAGTGAAAACCGTCTGTGCCTCCATGGACGCACTGCCATTTGAGAAGAGATCGTTCGACCTCATCTGGTCTGAAGGCGCCATCTTTATTGTCGGGTTCGAGCAGGGCCTCAACCTCTGGAAACCGTTCCTCAAAAAGGGCGGGTACATGGTGGTGTCCGATGCCGACTGGTTCGAGCCAAACCCTCCCAAAGAGCTCAGGAAATGGTGGGAGATCGAGGGATACATCCCGGTGTCTGAAGAGGAGATGAAGGAGCGGGTGAAACGGGCCGGGCTCCGGCTCGTTACAACGTACCGGCTGCCGGAAGAAGGGTGGTGGGACAATTACTATGTCCCGCTGCTTGCCCGGATCGCGGAACTCAGGAAGACGCACGGATCGGATCCCCGGAATGCCGCCATTCTCGATTCCCTGGAACATGAGGCGGACATCTACCGGCAGTACAAGCGATGGTACGGGTACACGTTCTTCGTGATGCAGAACCCTTAAAGAACGGTATCAGGAGTGACCCGGCTCCTTCCTGGTATGAATGGATCCCTGCCTTTTTTCTGACCACTAACAAGAAATTCCCCGGCATCCCTCAGTAATCCTATGCGCAGTGATGTTGGAAACGAGATACGGGAGATCGCCACCTCCCTTGGCGCCGATTACTTCGGTATCGCGGATCTCGCTCCTGCCCGCAACTTCATCGCAGCGCAGGGAGGGGAACGGGTGGCCCGGTTCCCGCGGGCGGTGGTGATGGGCATACGGTTGCAGGACAGCATTGTCAATCTGCTGGAAGACGGGAATGACGAGGGAGTTGTCCTGTACCGGCATACCACGTATGACGTGGTCAACACGGCGCTCGACCAGATCGCGTTGCGGGTAGCAAACCTGCTCCAGCATACGGGCTTTGGGGCATTGCCGGTCCCGGCTTCGAAGCGGACATCGGACGAGGGTATCCGCAGCATCTTCTCCCATAAACTTGCGGCACACCTGGCGGGCCTTGGATGGATTGGGAAGAGCTGCCTGCTCGTGACCCCCGATCACGGCCCGCGGGTGCGGTGGGTGACGGTGCTCACCGACGCCCCGCTGGAACCGACCGGTACACCCATGGAACCCCAATGCGGGAAATGCACGGAATGCGTTGACATCTGCCCGGAGCATGCATTCACGGGGCGGGTGTTCGCGGCCGCCGAACCCCGCGAAGCCCGGTTTGACGCCGCAGCATGTGACCGGTATTACCGGAATCTCGAAGCGGAGAAAGGCGCTGCCGGCGTCTGCGGGTTGTGTTTGTTCGTGTGCCCGCACGGGCGGAAGAAGGGAGGGAAAAGGTAAGTTAATCCAAGAAAGAGGGAGCATTGATGTTGCTAGAGCCCCGGGCACCGATGTCCGTCGTAGAATGAGAACAGGCCCGGGTATCACACCTCATAGAGGGCATGGGGTCTTTGTATCCTCCGCGCGTGCTGTTATTTTTTCCTTCCTGCAGTCAGCTCCCCTGTCCCTGTGAGCAGCTCTTTTCCCGCTTCTTGCGCTCCGTGATATCCCGGAACATCACGAGCGTTCCGTTCTGCCCCTCGTGCAGGTACGGCACCGCGGTCACTCCCACGTCAAAGGGCGAGCCGTCAAGGCGGACATAGATTTCGTCAAACTGCCCGACCGGTTCCTCATCAACCGTCAGGCGCTTCACCCGCTCCCGGACAATGCTGTGGAATGACGGGTGGATCCGGTCCCACACGTTCGTGCCAACCAGCTGATCGGCACGTGATGCGCCGAACAGCCGGAGCGCGGTCTGGTTCAGGTACAGGAAGCGGTCGTTGAGGTGGGTATAAATCCCGTCCGGGGCGATGTCCACAAGGGTCTGAAAATTCCTCTCGCTCTTCTCCCGCTCCTTCTGGGCCCGCACCATCTCATCGAGGTTGCTGCGCAGCTCCCCCTCGGATGCAGCGATCTGCTCGTATGCGGCCCGGAGCTCGTCCTCCGCCTGCTTCCGTGCGGTCAGATCCTGGAACAACAGCATGATCGCGGGCACCCCGCCGAAATGGATGGGTTTCGACATGACCTCGACCGGATATGGGCGGCCGTCGATGGTCAAAAGGCGCATCGCCACGGGGTTGGCCGCAGTCTCGGTCTCACGCCGGCGGACAGATTCCAGGACGAGCTGGCGGTCATCCGGGTGAATGTACGTGAGGGCATCCTTTCCCCGGAAATCGTCCACGCTCTTTGCCCCGGCAAGGCGGAGGCCTTCCATGTTGACGTACTGGATCGTGCCGGTGGCAATGTCCTGGACCATGATCCCAATGGGGGTAAGGTCGATGAGCGAACGGAACTTCTCCTCGCTCTCCCGGAGATCCTGCTCGGCCTTCACCCGCGAGCACTCCGCCTTCCTCCGGGCTACTGCCTGCCGGATCTTGTGGGCGAGCTCGGCGAACTGGGCTTTCGGGTCGCCCCCTTTCTGGAGGTAAAAATCGGCGCCGTTGTTGATCGCCTCGATCACGACCTCTTCCCGGCCTTTGCCGGTGAAAAGAATGAACGGGAGGTCCCCGTGCTGTTTCCGGACTGTCTTTAAAAATTCGATACCGTTCATATCCGGCATCTGGTAGTCCGAAACAATGGCCTCGCAGGCTGGGAGGGTGTCGCTATTCAGCGCGTCCGGTGCAGAGAGGGCGGTGTCGATCCGGAACCGCTCCTCATCTTCCAGAAACAGTTTTCCTATCTCAAGGAGATCGGGCTCGTCGTCAACGTAAAGAACCCGTATCCTGTCGGGCATATACCATGCATCTCCGTGTAGTTGTATAATGATATCTGTTCCGGAGTGCCGGCGCCAACAGTTCAGGCTCTTGCCCGGCATCGCAGGGGAACACAGGCAGTATCGTTCTCCCCCTAATGCCGTCTAACCCGTTCACCTTTGATCCAGTCCGGCGTATAGTTCTCGTACTTTATCTTGATCGCATCGGGCAGGCCCGCATAGTTTCCGATGATCCTGCGGCAGTGCGGGGAGCCGCACCGGCATTCCATCTGCCAGTCATCGACGGTGACTACCGAATAGTCGAACGTGACTTCCTCATCTTTCTTGATGTTCCGCATTGCAGCAAGGAACACGTCCTTTACAATGCCGGCGTTGGGATCGCAGGAATGGTTCGTTCTGACCGCAGGCTCCCGTGCGATGATGTAATCGCAGACCTCGACATTGAAGAGGTGATCCCAGACTTCATGAGGAATGCCCTCCATATTTTCGATTCGTATCCTCGGGCCGTGAAATTCAGCAATGATCTCATCCTTTTCAATATCCCTAACGGCGAATATCCCCAGCCCCATGCCCGGCTTTTCCTTAAGATAAACGAGATCTTCTGCTGCCATCCGGTCACCTTTTTATGGTGATATGTCACTAAAACCAGAAGAACGCTGTGCAACGGGAAAAGCCGTTCACGGCTCACCCGCAAAGCCCCCATTCGTATGCCGGTGCATCCCTGGTAACTCCCCGGGCGGGATCCCATAAGCTATTTAGCAAAAACCAGCCAAGGGTTGACAGACGAAAAAAAGAACATTTTTTGGTGCCCGGTCATGACATTCCCGACCCATACCATCATCATTGCTGCCATCATCCTCCTGTGCTGCACGGCTGGCTGCATCTCTGCCCCTCCGGCACTATCCCCCGACAAGACCTCGCCGGCAACGGAATACCCCCTGCTGTCGATCCGGGAAACGCCGGTCCAGTATGCCGATGTCAACGGTGTGCGGCTCGCGTACCGCGAGTTCGGGAGCGGCGAGCCCCTGCTGGTCATCGTCGGGTTCGGGGCAACCATGGAACAGGCCAACGATACCGCCATCAGTGTCCTTGCCGCGAACTACCATGTCTTCCTGTACGATCACCGGGGCATGGGGCACAGCAGTGCCGGCAATGATGCCCCCACAATCGCCCTGTACGCGGATGATGCCGCGTCCCTGATCCCGGCACTCGGGTACGAGAGCATGCATGTCTATGGCACCTCCATGGGATCCTTCATCGCCCAGGAGCTTGCCCTGAACCATCCCGTCCGGGTACGCAGGATGATCCTGGACTCCAGTGCGTGCAGCATCCGGGTGCCGGAGACACAATACCTGCTGGATTATATGGAGTCTGTTGCTGCCGACACCACATCCCCGCCCGGCCTGTGGGACGAGGCACGGGCAATGCTTGCATGGAACGGGACACAGGACCGGCTGCCCGATCTGCACAAGGATGTCCTGCTGGTGGTCGGGACCGACGATACCATAACGCCGGCGGTCCTCTCGTACCAGATGGCCGGGCAGATCAACGGATCCTGGCTGGTCCGGTTCGAGGGGCTCCCCCATGCGGGCGGCGATGTCGCACCGGTCGTGTATGGCCGGACTGCCGTGCACTTCCTCCAGATGGACGCGTCCCGGTAGAATTCTGATGTGGCTTCAGGCTCTGGATTATTTTACCCCAAAATAACACTCGTTGTATGCAGAACGGTAAAAATTCTTAAAAGGAGAAGAATCCGGACAAAATTACTTCCCCAGCTTCAGGATCCGCACCGCGAGCCACGCTGCGTTCTCGCCATTGTCTACACCCACGCAGGCGACCGGCACGCCTTTTGGCATCTGGGCAATGGAGAGAAGCGAGTCCATCCCGTTGAGCGTCCCGGCAACCGGGACCCCGATGACCGGCTTGTCGGATCGTGACGCAATGACCCCTGGAAGCGCTGCAGAGAGCCCGGCAATAGCGATGTAAATTTTACAGTCGCTGGTCTTGATGTAGGCATCCAGCTTGTCCGGGTCCCGGTGGGCCGAGATGATCTGGGCATCATAGGATACCCCGTTCTCGTCAAGGACTTTTTTTACCTTCTCGGTGATCTTTGCGTCAGATGCGGATCCGGAGATGATAGCTACGTCAGCCATACTGCCATCCAAACATATATTGTTCTTATCCAGATATACTATTGGCAGATCTCCATGGAAAAAGAACTTCTCCTGATGCTGCCAGGCCCGGTACCGATACCGGAACGGGTCCGGTTTGCAATGTCGCGCCAGGCAATCAACCACCGCAGCCCCGAGTTCGGTGCCGCGTATGCCGACTGTGTGCGGGTCCTCAAGACCGCGTTTGGGACGAACAACGACCTTGTCATTATCAGCGGCTCGGGAACCGCCGGCATGGAAGCCGCGATCGCAAACGTTGCACGGGACAAGAAGATCGCCTGCCTCGTGAACGGCAAGTTCGGCGAGCGGCTCTACAAGATCAGCCAGCGCTACGGCAAGGCAACCGAGATCAAGTCGGAATGGGGTACGCCCCTCGATCTTGAGGGCCTCAAAGCCCAGCTCGAGGCCGGTGCCGAGATCGTCACGCTCATCCACAACGAGACCTCGGTGGGTATCAAGAACCCAGCGGAGGAGATCGGGAAACTCTGTAAGAAGCACGACGCCCTCTTTTTGATGGACGGCATCACCTCCATCGGCGGCGACGTGGTCGAGGCTGACAAATGGGGCGTGGATATCGCCATTACCGGTTCCCAGAAGTGCTTTGCCGCACCGGCCGGCCTTGCCATGGTCTCGGTGAGCCCGCGGGCATGGGAGCGCATGACGAAGAACCCGCCGTTTTACCTCGACCTTCCGGCATACAAAAAGAGCGCCAGCGGCACCCCAATGGAGACCCCGTACACCCCCGCGGTGCCGCTCTTCCTTGCGCTCCGCGAGGCCTGCATGATCATCGAGGAAGAAGGCCTCCCCGCCCGGATCGCCCGGCACAGGAAGCTGTCCGCCGCTGTGCAGGCAGCCGCTAAGACCTGGGGCCTCTCTCTCTTCCCGAAGATCGATGCGCTGCACCACTACTCGTCCACCGTCACGGCAATGGAATATCCCGCGGGTGTCAAGGACGATGAGATGCGGGCCGTCATCAAGAAGATGGGCATTGTTATTGCCGGCGGCCAGGACCACCTGAAGGGGAAGATCTTCCGCATCGGCAGCATGGGCGCGGTGAGCGCACCCGAGATCCTCGCAACCCTTGCCGCAACCCAGCACGCCCTGAAGAAGTGCGGCTACACGCCAAAAGGCTGCGGTGTGGGTGCTGCGGCAGAGGTGCTGGGATGAGAGTGGGTGTTGCAGACACCACCTTCGCCCGCATCAACATGGGAGCCATCGCAGCCGATGAGCTCAAGAAACACGCCACCGTGGCAATCGAACGGGTGACGGTCCCGGGGATAAAAGACCTGCCCGTTGCCTGCAAGAAACTGATCGAGGAACGAAAGTGCGACATCGTTATGGCGCTCGGGATGCCGGGCGGCAAGGACAAGGATAAGATGTGCGCCCACGAAGCATCGACCGGCCTCATCCAGTGCCAGCTCATGACGAACACGCACATCATCGAGGTCTTCGTCCACGAGGACGAGGCAAAGGACGACCGCGAACTTGCGTGGCTCATGGAGCAGCGCACCCGCGAGCATGCGGTCAATGCCGTGAAGCTCGTCCTTCACCCAAAAGATCTCGAACGCGAAGCGGGCACCGGCCAGCGGCAGGGATTTGCCGACGCCGGCCCGGCCCGCCGGTAAGACCAACCCTAAGAGTTTAAGACCATTTACACGAGATGATAGAGTATGTGTGACACCAACCCCATAAAACTCGGATTCGTTGTTGCGGAGTTCAACCGCGACATCACCTACATGATGGAGATCGAAGGCCGCGAGCATGCGGCGTTCCTCGGCGCGGAAGTGACCGAGTGCCTGTACGTGCCCGGCGCGTATGACATGCCGCTCGCGATTAAGAAGATGCTGACCTCAGGAAAAGTCGATGCAGTCGTCACCATCGGCTGCGTCATCGAGGGCAACACCCAGCACGACGAGATCGTGGTGCAGCACGCTGCCCGGAAGATCATCGACCTCTCCTTAGAGTTCGGCAAGCCCGTCACCCTCGGCATCTCCGGGCCCGGCATGACCCGCCTTGAAGCGAACGAGCGGATCGATTACGCAAAGCGGGCCGTTGAATCTGCCATCAAGCTTGTCAAGCGCCTGAAATGAAGCCGCTCTCCGCAAAGATCGCTGGCGTATCCGAGTCGGCGACCATCGCCATCTCCAATAAGGCAAAGGCGATGCAGCGGCAGGGCATTGATGTCATCAGCCTCTCGATAGGAGAGCCCGATTTCGATACTCCCCGGCACATCACGGATGCCTGCATCGCGGCGATGCAACGCGGCGAGACGCACTATGCGCCGAGCAGCGGCATCCCCGAGCTCCTGAATGCCATCAGCGAGAAGATAACAAAGGAGAACCATTTCCCCTGCACGCCGCAGCAGGTGATCGTGGGCTGCGGGGCGAAGAACTCGATCTACGAGGCGATGGAGGCAGTCCTGAACCCCGGCGACGAGGTGCTTCTCCTCACCCCGGCATGGGTGAGTTACGAGCCCTGCATCCATATCGCCGGCGGGAAGACCGTGAAGCACGCGGTGGACTTTAAGACGTTCCAGATCGATGACTCGCTACTGGAACGGGTGAACAAAAAGACCAAGATGGTCGTGGTCAACTCGCCTTCGAACCCGTCCGGCGCGGTGCTCGACAAAAAGTCCCTGCAGCTCGTGGCCGATCTCTGTACCGACCACGACCTCTACTGCCTCTCGGACGAGATCTATGAGAAGCTCATCTACGGCAGGGAGCACATCTCGCTCGCGTCCATCGGCGACATGGCGGAGCGGACGATCACCATCAACGGGTTCTCGAAGGCCTATGCGATGACCGGCTGGCGGCTCGGGTACGCGGTGGCCCCAAAGGCGATCATTGCGGAGATGTCCAAGGTGCAGCAGCACTCGATCAGCCAGGTGGCGACCTTTGCGATGTGGGGCGGGGT
>DANA01000077.1 GCA_002508495.1 Methanoregula sp. UBA276 | reverse complement strand
TCTGGTCCTCGATTCCAGAAAGAAGGTCAGGAATGGTAACCCGGCACTTCTGGATATCATCATCGCTTGCGGCACCGGTGAAGGCTACGGGCTGGAAATTAATCCCCCGGACCACGGCTGAATGCTGGATGGCAAAACGGATGATATCGCCAAGTTCATGATCGTTTTTCCCATGGATGATGGTGGGGACGAGAACAACTCCAAGTTTTGCCTCTTCGAGGTGCTCAATGGCCTTCTCACTGATCCGCATCAGCGGGTTGGTCTCTTTGGTCACGCCGTCGAAATGGAGATAGACCGTACTGAGCCCGGCCTCTTTGAGTTTTTTTGCATACTCCGGTTCGTTTGCGATCAGCACCCCGTTTGTTGCAAGCTGGACCTGGGGAAAGCCCATCTCTTTAGCCGTGCGGATGATCGCGAAAAGATCATCACGCATCGTCGGTTCCCCGCCGGAGAACTGGACTGCCGGTACCGGCACCGGCTTCTGGTCCCGAAGCATCTTCAGCATGGAGACGATTGCAGAAAACTCCGGTTCGTAGACGTACCCGCAGGCACGTGCATTGGCAAAACAGAATTCGCAGTTCAGGTTACAGCGGTTGGTGAGATCGATATTTGCAAGGAGGGTCTGGGAGTGATGATTGCTACACAGGCCGCACGCCATGGGGCACTGATCCCCTTCAACCGTGTTCTGGGGATTGGCAATCCCGTTCCCGATTGCTTCATACTCCTCAAACCGGTGAAACATCCGTGCATCGGACCAGTACAGGTACCGGGACGATCCGTGTTCCGGACAGGTCCGGTCAAGCCAGACCTTTCCGTCTTCCTCTGAAATCTCTGCATCAACGACCTTGTTGCAGGTCGGACAAAGACTTCGTGTCTTCTTTATCAGCATAGACGTCCACCTAATGCAGCCTGCGAGAATAGTACCATCATTTTCAGAGTAACTTTAATGTTGGTGCCTGCTCTTTATTAGAGGTATTGGAGTGCTCGGTTATTAGTGTTGACCCCATTTTTATTCTGATTCTCGCTGCGTTCTGGATAATGCTCCCTGCATACCTGCCCAACCCGGTTGCGGCACTCTGCGGCGGCGGATTACCCGTGGATCTGGGCCGGAACTTTTCCGATGGCCGGCGGATATTAGGGGACGGCAAGACCTTCCGGGGACTTGCCGCAGGCATCCTTGCCGGCATCCTTATCGGTGGCATCCAGATCTGGTGCCAGGGCAGATACGGGCTGGAGTTCCTTCCCGGGCAGACCCTTCTTTCCATCACGCTCCTGTCCACCGGAGCACTCCTCGGGGACCTGGTGAAGAGTTTCTTTAAACGGCGGTTCGGGAAGGAACGCGGGGCAAAATGGCCGGTAGCAGACATGTATGATCTTGTCGCCGGTGCATTTGTCCTCCTCCTCATCTTCGATCCGGCATGGCTGTTTGCAGCAGTTACGCTTCCGGTTCTTGTCGTCATCCTTATCCTCACACCGGTCCTGCACCGGGCAATGAATATTCTTGGGTATCTCATGAAAGTCAAGGAGGTTCCATGGTGACAAACGACCTTGCCGGTATGCTCAGAGCATACAAGGCCATTGAATTTGGCGATTTCACGCTGGCATCCGGAAAAAAGAGCACGTACTATATCGATGTGAAGAGCGCCGTGACCAACCCCGACCTTCTCGGTGCAATTGCATCAACCGTTGCAGGGTCCCAGGATTTTGAGGTTGTTGCAGGAGTGGCGGTCGGGGGAGTTTCCCTTGCCGTTGCCACATCGCTTGCCGCAAAAAAGCCCTACGCGATCATCCGGTCTACGGACAAAGGGCATGGCAAGAAGGATGTCATTATTGGCAATGTCAGGGGAAAACGGGTGCTCCTCATCGAGGATGTCACGACCTCGGGAGGATCAGCCCTGTACGGGATTGAAGCCCTCCGGGCTGCCGGCGCGAATGTGGACCGGGTTGTGACGGTTGTTGACCGCGAGCAGGGTGCAGCAGCGATGCTTGCCACGCACGGGGCGCTTCTGGTGTCGCTTGTTACCGTGAGCGAACTTAAAAAAGAGCAAGGACTTTGTAATCCGAAGGCAAAATAGGATGGTTATGAAGGCACTTGTTGTGGGTGGCGGCGGCAGGGAACATGCAATAGCTGCAGCCCTTGCCCGCAACCCGGAAACGCAGATCTTCTCGGTGATGGCAAAACAGAACCCCGGGATCTCGCAGCTGGCAAAGAAAATACTCCTCGCCCATGAGACCGACACGGAAAAGGTCGTAAAATTCGCCGAAGAGTGCGGCGCCGATTATGCATTTATCGGCCCGGAAGCCCCCCTCGAATGCGGGGTTGTCGATGCCCTGGAAGCAGCAGGTATCCCGTCGGTCGGCCCATCCCGTGCAGCTGCACGGATCGAGACGGACAAGGCGTTCTGCCGCGAACTGATGCACAAAAACCGCATCCCCGGCTGCCCGGAGTACCGGGTATTCCACAATGCTGACGAAGCAGCAGCATTTATCGGGGAGCATGAGGGAGACCTTGTGGTAAAACCCATCGGCCTTACCGGGGGAAAGGGCGTCCGGATCATGGGAGAGCAGGTCGACCGGAAGGGAGCGATCGGGTATGTCCGTTCCCTCAATGGTAATGCCGTCATCGAGGAGCGGCTGCTTGGCGAGGAATTCACCTTACAGGCATTCGTTGACGGAAACTGTCTTGTCCCCATGCCACTGGTGCAGGACCATAAGCGGGCATTCGAAGGCGACAGCGGGCCCAATACCGGGGGCATGGGCTCCTATTCAATGCCCGATCACCGGATGCCGTTTGTCTCTCCAACTGACTACAAAAAGGCCCTTGATATCATGGGAGCGACGGTCAGTGCCATGGCGCACGAAGGACACCCGTACAAGGGCATCCTCTACGGGCAGTTCATGAACACGGCAACGGGGCCGAAAGTGATCGAGTATAATGCACGGTTTGGCGATCCGGAAGCCATGAACGTCCTCTCCCTGCTCACGTCCGATCTTGGCGAGATTGCCTGCGGGATTGCCACGGGCAGGCTTTCTGCCGCAACGGTCAGTTTCGACAAGAAGGCAACCGTCTGCAAGTATCTTGTCCCGGAGGGTTACCCGGACAACCCGGTGCCAGGAAGCCCCGTAACCATTGGCGACCACACGGGAGCACTTTTGTATTTTGCAAACATCGAGGAGCGCAACGGGAACTTCATGTCGCTGACTTCCCGCACGCTTGCATTTGTCGGAATTGGAGATACCCTTGAAGAGGCAGAACAGCATGCTGAATCTGCAGCATCATCTGTCCGCGGCAAGGTACGGTACCGGCGGGACATCGGCACGAAAAAACTGCTCGAATCGCGGATAACCCATATGAAGGAATTACGATGATGAAGGATTTCATATCTATCCTGGATATCAACAAAGAGGAGCTCAATGAGCTGCTGGCGGATGCCCATGACCTCAAGCGGCAGAAAAAGGAAGGGGCCACCCATCTCCTCCTGCCCGGAAAAACGCTTGCCATGATCTTTGAGAAGTCCTCGACCCGCACGCACATTTCGTTCGAGGTGGGGATGAACGAGCTTGGCGGTCATGCCCTCTTTTTGAATGCACGGGACATGCAGATCTGGCGCGGGGAGGAGATCCGGGATACCGCCCGTGCCGCTTCGCGCTATGTTTCTGCAATGATGATCCGGGCGTACAAGCACAGCACGATCGAGGAGTTTGCAAAATTTGCCACCATCCCGGTCATCAACGGGCTCTCCGATATGGAACATCCCTGCCAGATCCTTGCCGATATCATGACCATGCAGGAGCACTTCGGCTCAACGCAGGACCTGAAAGTTGCATGGGTGGGGGACGGGAACAATGTCTGTCACTCCCTCATCCTCGCAACAGTACTGACCGGCCTCGATGTCACGGTTTCAACCCCGAAAGGATACGAACCCGACCCGGGCTATATCAGGAGAGCGCAGGAGCTGGGCGGCAGGGCCCGGCTTGTCCGTGAACCTGAGAAGGCGGTGAAGGATGCAGAGGTCATTGTCACCGATACGTGGGTATCGATGGGCGACGAGGGTGAGCGGGACGAACGCCTGAAACTCTTTGGCGACTATACGGTCGACGCAGACCTGATGAAACTCGCTTCACCCGATGCCCGCGTGCTCCACTGCCTGCCGGCGCACCGGGGCGAGGAGATCACCGATGAGGTCATGGAAGGCGGCCAGAGCCTCATCTGGGACGAAGCCGAGAACCGGCTCCATGCACAGAAAGCGCTGCTCGTGCGGCTGCTGAAAAAGTAACCAGCTGCCGGAGCACGCGATAATCTTTTTTGTCTCTTCGCTAATCTGCGGGAGTAACCCCATGACCCGGTCATCAGCTTGATAGGGGCAATTCACCATCAAACCTCCATTACGTTGAACGCTGCCGCCCCCGCGGCAGCACAGGCAATGCAAGGGAAGATAAATTCATCGTGTATCGTACCCACGAATTGCAGGGAACCTCATTTTTCGCACCCGACCCTGCCCCGGATTCCAGGGTAATAGCGGAGGGACAGGTCCCACCAGAGAAGAGAACCCGCGTTGTGGGGGATGGCATGCCTAATCAACCGCCAGTTACCGCAGTATATGGCGGTACCGGAAATTATCCAATGATGAATTGGCGAAAACAGGGAAAAATGACGGGAAAAAAAAGAGACACTATTTCTCTTCAACAAATGCCCGTAATTGTTCGAGCATGAATTGTTCCACCTTCTTTACTTCCTCCATGGTCCCCCGGAATGCGATAAGGTTGCGCTCGTCGCCATCCATATTGGCAAACTTCATGGGAAGGGTTCGTTCAACAACCTTCACATCGAATTTCTCGGGGATCTCATAGAGGATCTTGCGGGGCACACCCGGGGGAACAAGAACATCGTACAGGGGCTCTTCGTCTGTCATAGTAACGCTTCTCACTTACCTATTTTTATCCGCTGGCTCATAATACATCGTCCCCCGCGGACCCCGCCGATGGGATTTTTCGGTTTCCCAAGCGAGTTCATGCACCGGCCCATCAGCGCCGCGCCACGGGCAAGCCCGTCATCCACGAAAACAAGGTGGTCAACCGGGTCATCAAAGAGGTTCCGTTCGATAATTCCGTCGAGGATATATCCGGGTTTCCGGCCGGAGATTGCCGCCCGCCCGGTGAACCCGATCGATGAATTCCGGGGAACAAGGTTCTGTTCCACGGCAACATCGATAAGACGCAGCGCCATTCGTGCACATACCTTATCGATAACTTCGTTGAGGACCGTCAGGCCGTGGTTCTTATGGATTTCCGATCCAATCGCGAGGAGCTGGTCAAGTTCGCTGCTGTTGACCCCGCAGTCACACCCGATCATGGCAATGCCGGACTCGATTGCCAGTTTTGCATTCACCGGAACTCTCCCGAACCTCTCGCGATCAGCAGGGACAATCCGGATATCGATATGCTCGTGGCAATGATTCACGAAATCGTCAACAACCCGCCGGCTCCCCAACGAGAACAGTCCCCCGGCAACACTGTGCTCCCCGAAAATATCAAGCGCCGTGCCGGTCCGTTCCTGTACAAGGCCGGTACCCCGCACAATCGCATCGGGGATCGCCCCGGCAAGCCCGCAGAAGTTCCCGACCGTTTTGGCAAACGGGTTCTCGCTGCCCGGTGCGACATCGCTGGTTATGCGCCCGTCAAGCGTTGTCCCGAAATCAATGGAAATGCAGGGGTTACGGAAATCGACCGGCGTCCACTTGGCCCCCTCCTTGATCCCGGCCATGGCAAGCTCGCCTTCCATCTCGTTTGCCACCATCTCGACGCCGGTCGATCCCACCGGGGGGATAACCCCGGCAACCGCCCCGACAAAGACCACTTTATCGGCAAAACTGAACGGCTGGAGTTTTTGCGACTGGTTCTCCTTTGACATGGGGGGCGTCATCTTTCGCGGCGGGACACCGGCTGCAAGGCACCCGTTTGCAAGGGCGATCACAAAATCCCCGACCTGGTCCGGGGACTCCATCTCGGCAACAACCCCCGTGCTGCGGACAACAAAATCCAGGTCCTTCTGGATATCAAGGTGCGCCTCTTCATGGCACCGGAGCAGGGTGTCCCGGACCAGTTCGGTGACAGCCTCGCGGGTAAGTTCGGTCCCGTCAAGCGTTGCACCAAAGATCGTCTCCCCCGGCTTTGGCGGGCGTATGTCCCGGCTCATACTGACGGTCTTGTTGATGACATAGGACATCCCGGTCTCCAGGCTGACACCGGTCAGGATGCATTTTGTCGTGGTGTTCCCCATCTCGACCGATGCCACGATAAAATAGGGTTTGTTCTTGTATTCCGGCACCTGCATGCCAGCACCGTGCGATATGGACGGCGGTAGTGGACTTTCAACAATATGGGGTTTGGGTTTGATGAAACGGGAAAAAAAGCTGGCGCACATATCACCGATTTTTACTTCTGGCAATCCTTATACGTTTCGCTTTGGTGCAGGAATGCCCAAAAGAATGAAGAAAAATTATTTCTTCTTCGCTTTTGCCATCCGGGCAACCAGGCGTGCCTGGAGACCGAAATACTGGGAGACACCGATTGCATGGCACTGGTCGATGGTATCACTGTCAAAGGATACCAGGTCACCGGAATAGATCGCATCCGGCGAACTTCTGCCCAGCACCGTCACATGGCCCTTGTAGAGCTCGAGGTCCACAGTCCCATTCACGCGCTCCTGGGTGGTATCGATGAAGGCATTGAGGGCTGCGTAGAGAGGTTCATAGACAAGGCCCTTGTACGCAAGCTCCGACCATTTGTCATCAACGGTCCGCTTGAACGCAAGTTCGGCGCGGGTCAGGACCAAAGACTCCAGGTCCCGGTGGGCGGCAAGGATGACCGTAGCGGCCGGATGCTCGTAATTTTCCCGGGCTTTGAGGCCCAGGATGCGATCCTCGATAAGATCGTTGCGGCCTACCCCGTGTTTTCCTGCAAGGGTATTGAGGTCCTGGATCAGGGCATATCCCTTGAGCTTCTTTTTGTTCAGCGCAACCGGCACTCCCGATTTGAATTCGAGCGTGATTTTTGCCGGCGTGTCGGGTGCTTTCCGGGGTGAGACGGTCCACGCGTAGATCTCCTCGGGGGGGTGGTACGCAGGATCCTCGAGCCTGCCACCCTCGATACTCCGGCTCCAGCAGTTCTCATCAATGCTCCAGGGTTTATTCTTCTTCACCGGGACCGGAATCTTGTGCTTCTGTGCGTAATCGATCTCCCAGTCACGGGTGAGGTTGAGCTCCCGTATGGGGGCAACAACTTCAAGACCGGCGCTCCTCACGATAAAATCAAACCGGAGCTGATCATTGCCCTTGCCGGTGCACCCATGGCCGACGGCTTTTGCTTTCTCTTTTTTGGCAATCCTGACAACTTCCTCCGCAATCAGCGGCCGGGCAAGGGAGGTACCCATCGGGTACCCCTCATACGAACCGTTGGCCTTGATGGCAGGGAACACATGGTTTTGGACAAACGCATCGCGTGCATCGATGGTATAGTGCCGGTCGGCGAGTTTTTTCCCTTTTTCCGTGGCGGTATGGATCTCGGCATCCTGCTGGCCGACATGGACTGCTACCGTCACAACGCGATCATAATCATACCGCTCCTTTAACAGCGGGATACAGATGGAGGTGTCAAGCCCCCCTGAATATGCAAGAACAATTGTGCCTTTTCCCATACCTAAATTCTCCCCTGGATGTGGATGATCCTGTAATTATTGGTGGCTTTTCCTTATATTCCCAAGGGGTTATCCCCCGTCCATGAACAAAGATTGTTCTGGAGATCCGGGCGCGGGAAACAGAATGAAAAAGAGAGTTGTTCAGGCAATTGGATCCTGAACGGGTTCGTGGATATCCGTTACTCCTGGACTACGATTTTTGCCTGGACCTGGGGCTGGAATGGGCCGGTCGTGTAATCATAGGAGCCGACTTTGTCAAAGACTACCTCAAGAGATCCGCCATAGGGGATCTGGACTGCATCTGAGCTGCCAAAGTACTTATCAAGCTGATCACTGGTTGCGTCAATAGTGTGCGGCTTGAAGGGGTCCTCGTTCTTCCAGATGACCTTGGTCCCGACCTTTACATAAGCGGTTGCATCCGGCATGATGGTCAGGTCCTGCGTGAAGGTAATCACGTGGGTGGGGATCTCGGGTGCAGGTGTCGCGGTTGCAGTTGGTTTGGGGGTTTCCACGACAACAACAACGATCTCCTTGGTGGGTTCAGCAGTCGGGGCAGGGGTTTCGACAACGGCTGGTACTGCCGTGGGGGTAGCGGTAACTGCAGGTTCTGCCGGCTGGGAAGTACATCCCGCAAGCAGGATCCCGACAAACAGGATTGCGAGAACAACAGATAATTTCTTCATGCATCTTTTTTTGTTATTTCGGTATATAAGGATATTCAATTTTTGTGAAGGATTATTCCTAAAAAAAGCCGGACCGGACAAACGGGATTTTTGTTGAAGAGAGGAAAAAATAAGAAAATGAAAAAAATCACGACGGAGTCAGCGAAGATAATGGGTGAGCGGTTCGAGCGTAAGCTCTTCGCGCTTGATAGCATCGATCGCAAGTGCTGCCGCACGCGCTGCCTGCAGCGTGGTAATGTAGGGGATACTGAAGTCCACTGCCGCACGCATAATCTGGTAGTGGTCCTCCCGGGACTGCTTGTCCTGGGGGGTGTTGATGATGAGCCGGATTTCGCCATGCCGCATCATGTCCAGCACATTGGGTGACCCCTCCTGCACCTTCCGTACCAGGTTCGCTTCGATCCCTGCCTCCAGCAGGTAGTCGACTGTCCCCTCGGTACCATAGAGAACCAGTCCCAGGTCACGAAGTTTTCCTGCAATGGGGATGACTTCTTCTTTTTGCTCCATGTTCACGGAGATGAAGATGTTGCCCTTGAGAGGGAGCTCGTTGTCTGCCGAGATGCAGGCCTTGTAAAAGGCGAGCCCGAAATCATAATCGATCCCCATGACCTCCCCCGTGCTCTTCATCTCGGGGCCGAGCATCGTGTCAACCCCGGCGAGTTTGCTGAAGGGCAGGAGCACTTCTTTTACTGCAACATGCCGGATATCACGCTCATGGTACCCGAGATCGCGGAGCTTTTTCCCAATCATGACTTTTGCGGCAATCTTGGCGATAGGTATTCCCGAAGCCTTGGAGACGAACGGGACGGTGCGGCTTGCCCGCGGGTTGGCTTCAAGGATATAGACGACATCATCCTTTACTGCCATCTGGAGGTTGACCAGCCCGACCACTCCCAGGCCAAGGGCAAGCTTCCGCGTGTAGTCCCGGACACGGCCAAGGACATCCGGGGAGAGGGACTGGGGCGGGATGACACATGCCGAGTCACCCGAGTGGATACCGGCCTGTTCGATGTGCTCCATGATCCCCCCGATCAGCACCTCTTCGCCATCGCAGACCGCATCAACGTCAAGTTCGATGGCGTTCTGCAGGTAGGAATCGATGAGTACCGGGTGGTTCCTGCTGACCCGTACGGCCTCCTTCATGTAGGTCTCGAGCTCGCGCTCGTTGTGCACGATCTCCATGGCGCGACCCCCGAGAACGTAGGATGGTCGTACCAGCACCGGGTACCCGATCTGTTCTGCTTTGGCTTTCGCTTCGTCCTCGGAATACGCAGAGGAATTCGGGGGGCAGGGGATCCCGAGCTGCGTTAACAGCACGCTGAAGCGGTCGCGGTCTTCTGCGATATCCATGGCGTCCGGGCTGGTCCCGAGAATGCGGGCGGGAAGGTTCAGGCGCCCGATCTCCTTCTCGATGGGGACCGCGAGGTTGACCGCGTTCTGCCCGCCGAACTGGACCATAACGCCATAGTAGGTGTCTTTTTTAAGGATGTTGATGATGTCCTCGAGCTGCATCGGCTCGAAGAAGAGACGGTCGGAGGTATCGAAATCCGTGGAAACGGTTTCAGGATTGTTGTTGACAATGTGAACCTCGACCCCCTCCTCCTCGCGGAGCGCCTGGACTGCATGCACCGTGCAGTAATCAAACTCGATCCCCTGCCCGATGCGGATCGGCCCGGAACCGAGGATGAGCACTTTTTTTGTGTCCGTTGGAACAATCTCACAGTCCCCTTCGCAGGTGGAATAGAAATAGGGCGTGTTTGCCGGAAATTCCGCAGCACAGGTATCCACCATTTTGTAGGACGCCGGGTTCCCGATTGCCTCGATCTCAGCAAGGGTCCTGCCCGTCAGCTGGATGATCTCGGAATTGGCAAAACCGTATTTTTTTGCCTGAAGGATGTCATCATCCGTGCATCCCGGCTTTGCGAGCCGCAACTCCACATCAACAATATTCTTGATTTTCTCCAAGAAGAACGGTGTAATCGCGGTGAGCTGGACAATCTCTTCAATCGAGAATCCCTGCCGGAACGCATCGAACAGGCAGTGGAACCGCTCGTCCGTCGGACGGGAGAGGATCATGCGGATCTCGCTTGGGCTTGTATGCGCGGTGACATCCGTGTCCAGCGAACGTTTGGCCTTCATGAATGCTTCTTCAATAGACCTCCCGATTGCCATGACCTCCCCGGTACTCTTCATGGCAGTGGAGAGGGTCCGGTCGGCACTCTTGAATTTGTCGAACGGCCAGCGGGGGACCTTGACCACGATGTAATCGATGGCAGGCTCAAACGATGCCGGGGTGCACCCGGTAACGGTGTTTGCAATCTCGTCAAGCCGGAGACCGATGGCGATCTTTGCAGAAACGCGGGCAATCGGGTACCCCGTTGCCTTGGAGGCCAGCGCCGAGGACCGGGAGACCCGCGGGTTGACCTCGATGACCCGGTAATCCCCGTTGCGGAACGCGAACTGGATGTTGCAGCCACCCTGCACATCCAGGGCACGGATGATCTTGATTGCCGCGCTGCGCATCATCTGGAACTCGTCGTCACGGAGGGTCAGGATGGGGGCAACAACGACACTCTCCCCGGTATGGATTCCCATGGGATCGACGTTCTCCATCCCGCAGATGATGATGCAGGTGTCAGCCGAGTCGCGCATGACCTCGAACTCGATCTCCTTCCACCCAAGCACGCTCTCCTC
>DANA01000004.1 GCA_002508495.1 Methanoregula sp. UBA276 | reverse complement strand
CGGTCAAAGAGCTGGGTCATGATGCCGGAGTCGATGATATGACCCCGGAGCTCTATCTCCTGCGACTCGCCCATAATAACAGGATCTTGGCGATGAACCTTAATATGCATTCCTGAAACGGGCAGGATTACCCGTATTTTATTGAGAATGGCACGGATTGCAGGATATCAGGTTTTTTCCGCAATGGATTTAAAAAAAATTCAGCGGGATGCAAGGAAGGCTTCTGCCCTTGCGAGATCTTCCGGGGTATTGATATTGAGGGCAAGGCAGGGTTCATCGAGCAGGAGCTGGTATTCGTCCTGTTCTGCAGCGATACCGTCCCCGCGGAGGATGTTGATGCCGGCAGGGCAGGCGTCTGTTCCGCCAACCTGCTCACGGTACGGCATGCTGCCCCGGCAGGAGAATACGAGCCGGGCCGGAACCCAGGTTGAGAGGGCATCCCTTCCTGCACGGGCGTAGGTCTCGCAGACCGTTGTAATGATTTTTGGCGTGAGGCAGGGGATATCGGAGACGCTGACCATAACCGGGCCGGTCTCTTCGAGCTCGCTGACTGCTGCGATCATATCTTCAACAAAACCGGTACAGCCTGCCCGCATGACCGCGATCCCGTGTGCCCGGCACCAGTTCATGGTCATCGGGGTCTTTGACGATGCCACGACCACCGGTTCACACCCGGCCCGCCGGAACGCATCGGTGACATACCCGATCATGGGGCGACCGCGGACGGACAGCAGGGGTTTTTCCCCCATGCCAAGACGGCTCCCGGCCCCGCCGGCCATGATCAGCGCACGCATGAGGCCAGCGCCTCCAGCAGCTGGGAATTCTCGTCCCGGGTCCGGACCGCGATACGGATGCTGGTCGGGAGGCCAAAGGAGGTACAGTCCCGCACAAGAATTTTTTTACGTGCAAGGGCCTCGCACAGGTCCGGTGCCAGGCGCCCGCATTCAACCAGGAGATAATTCACCACGGACGGGTGGCAGGTAAGCCCAAGGTTGCCAAGCCCCGCGATAAGATGTTCGCGTTCGCGAGCTATCGCAGTCCGGGATTGTGCGAGGTCATCAAGGTGGAGGAGGGCCTGCAGGGCAAACGCTTCGGCATACGCGTTCACGCTCCACGGGCACCGCGCCGTCTCGATCTTTTCAACCAGTGCCGGGTCGCCAAACCCGAACCCGATCCGGAGACCGGGGACCGAGAAGGTCTTGGTCAGGGAGTGCAGGACAAAGAGATTCGGGTCACGGATCCCGGCAACGCTTTGCTCCGGGTCAGCAAGACCGATGAACGCTTCATCGCAGAAGAGCAGGCCGCCATGGTTTTTTCCTTCCTTGAGACAGGAAAGGATAGCACTTTTTTCACGGAGGACGCCGGTCGGGTTGTTGGGATTGCAGATGAACCGGACATCGGCGGCAGCCGGATCCTGCGTGCAGCGGGCCCCGGTGAGGCGGGCGGAAAGGTCATACTCGCCAAACGTGGGGGATTCGAGATGATATTGCCGAAACTTTGAGAGCGTAACCGAACAAAAGGCCCGGATGATCTCAATGGACCCGTTTCCTACGCAGATCTCGCCCGGTTCACGGGAAAAGACGGAAGCTATGCGTTCCTTAAGACTGTGATAGGAGTCATCCGGGTAAAGAGTAAGGATCGTTGGATCGACGTGCCAGTCCACACTTGGTGGATAGGGATTGACACTCGCGCTGAAATCCAGCACATTTTTGCAGGTTATTTCCTGCTGTCGCTTTCCGCTGCCACCATGAACAACCCGCTTGGGAAAGTCAACAGCCACAAAAAACCGCTCCTTTTCCAAATTACTTTGTTTTACAGTCTTAAATGCGTTGTGCGAAGGGGTGATCCGGCCAACAACAAAGTTTATATGTAACCCAGTGGCATTATGTTTTATCTGGTTAAGTCAGACACAAGGGTTCTCTTTGTCTGACATATGCATGACATAAGCCAGACATATGTCAGAATTGAGAGATACGATGATGCAACGAATCACGCTCCGGTTACCCGAACAGCAGATCAACCTGCTCCAGCAGCTCGTTGATTCCGGGGAGTATCCCAATGTATCCGAGGCTGTGCGGGCAGCGGTCCGGGATCTCGTTGAAAAACGTGCCAGCCGTGTCCTGAAGGAAAGCGACCAGGTTTCATTCAAGGTTTGAGAGGGTATAGAAATGCAGAGCATTATCAATGACGCTTTAAAGAACGCCGCGATCGAGAAAGATATGATCAAGAGCGGCAATGACAATGCAGCGGAAGATGACTTCGTGGGACAGCCAAGGATTGTCATCATCGGTTGCGGAGGAGCAGGGAACAACACCGTGAACCGTATCCACCACATGGGGGTATCCGGTGCTGAAACAATTGCGATCAACACGGACAAGCAGCACCTGGACATGATCCAGGCCGACAAGCGCATCCTCATCGGGAAATCCTTGACCAAGGGGCTCGGTGCAGGCGGTTACCCGGATGTCGGGAAACGTGCAGCCGAGATGGCCCGGCCAACCCTTGAGGCAATTCTTGAATCAGCAGACCTTGTCTTTATAACCGCAGGCATGGGCGGGGGAACCGGTACCGGTTCCGCACCGGTCGTGGCCCAGATCGCAAAGGAGCAGGGCGCCATTGTTGTGGGCATGGTCAGCTACCCGTTCCAGGTAGAAAAGGCACGTCTTATCCGTGCAGAGGAAGGCCTCGAGGCATTCGCAGCAGCAGCAGACTCTGTCATCGTCCTTGACAACAACCGTTTAAAGAACTTCGTGCCGAACCTCCCGCTCGGGCAGGCATTCTCGGTCATGGACCAGCTCAT
>DANA01000130.1 GCA_002508495.1 Methanoregula sp. UBA276 | reverse complement strand
GGGTCACGTGCTCTGACTGGATCTGCAAATCAAGGTGCACAACGTCATACGTGCCTTCGGCGTCGAGGAAATCCTTTGCAACTGCTTCCACGTTTGGCAGTTTTGCCTCGGTGATGTTCTTCATCGCAAGCGCGGAGAACTCGGGGCGGATCTCGTACGTCTTCACGCTCCGGGCTACACCGCCAAAGTAGATGGCGGCAATCCCGCTGCCCGTCCCGGCGTCCAGCACGTCATCGTTGTGGTTCATGCCCGTGTACGCGATAACAAGGCCGATGTCCTTCGGGAGCATCGGAGCGCCCGAGCGCTTGCCGTACGTGAAAAAATCGGTTGGCCGGGGAATGCGTAGCGTAAACGCTGCACCACTGTGGGTCAGGATATGGTCCCCGCCCGATTTCCCGACCAGGGACGACAGGTCGATCTGGCCCTTGTCAGTGCCGAGCGTCCCCGGCCCCGCTTTGACAAAAAACTCCCGGCCTTCCCCGACAAGAAGGACCCGGTCGCCGGTCTCGATCATCCCTGCGCCAGTTTCATGATGGCTTCGGCAATGTCGCCTTTGGTTGCAACAAGCGCCTCTTTTGCCTTCTCTGCTGAAACATTTGCCTGGGCGGCTACCATGGTCACGTCCTCTGCCGGAATATCCGGGGCCGCTTCCTCGAAATGGGGGGTACCGGCAATCTGGTACGTGGTCTGGCCCTGCATCGTCATCGCGGTCACGTCGGTTCCCGCATCAAAGACCCAGTTGCCCTTCGGCGTCTTGATCACGATACTCTGCACGTCTTCAATCTGCTCGACCTGCATGCCGAGCTTCTTCATCATCGCCTTCATCTGGCGGGGATTGATATTTCCCGGAAGCATCCTTCTCACTACCCTGCCGTACTCTTACCGCTACTCCGTAATTAAATGCAAGCATTTCCGAACCGGAAATGACTGCCGCGCCGCAGGCAAGGAGCCGGTCGCCCGCGCCGACAACCAGGACATCGTCGCCCGCGCGGATACCGGGGTCAGCAGCGACGACATGTTTTGCAAACGCGTTCTTGCCTTTTTCGATAAATTCCGCCACATCATCCCGGATAACCACCCGGTACGCCGGGGCGGGCAGGGCTTCCTGTGCCCGCTTTGCCCCTTCAATGCCCAGCGTCAGCCGCCCGTCCGATGCCCGGACCGTGGCAAGCCGTATTCCGTCAAGGAGTACCTGGCGGATCCTGCCGGTGGTCGAGAGGATGAACCTGCATCCTTCGGGAAAGAGTGCTGTCCCGACACCGCTCCCGAACTGGAAGTCAGCGATTACCTGCACCCGCGCGAGCGAACTGTTCTTTGAGTATCCTGTCGACACGTTCTACAAACTCCTTTTCTGCACGTTTCGGGATAAACGCTCCCGCCGCGATCTTGTGCCCGCCGCCCCCGCCGCCATATTCAGCCGAGGCTTCGGCAAGCGCCTCCTGGAGATCGATGCCCTGTGCAACCACCCGCTCGTTCGTCCGCATCGAGCACTTGGTCAGGTTCTTGTCCTCGGGCACCTCGCACATGATGAGGATGGGGATCTTCGGGTTCAGTTTCGAGAGCGCCATTCCCGCACCTATCCCGACAATGGTATCGGGATACCGCCCCCCGACATGGAGCCACTGGAGGTTTTCCAGCTCCGTCACCCCCGTGTCGATGATGAACTGTAACAGGTCACGGATGATGGCGCGGTGGTTGGTGAGCATGTGCTCGGCTTCACGGTAAGCAGGTCCCCGGTCGCCCCGGAGGATCGCCCCCCCGATCGCAGGCTTTGCCCAGCGCCCGCAGGCGTTGAGCAGGGTGGCATACTCCTGCGCGTTCCGAAGCGGGGTGCGGGGGAGCTCGCACGGAAAGCCGTAGGTCTCGGCAAAGAGCCGGTCGGTCTTCTCCCCGTTAGCCATCAGCTGCTCGGCAAGGGCAGAGATGATGGTCCGCTTGTCCTCGGGGGGGAGTTCTTCCCAGACCAGCCAGCGGCCGTCGGGTGCCCGGTCACGGATCCCGATACGTTTCAGGAATGCCTTTGCACCCTCGGGATTGTTGCTGATCCCCTTTATGAACGGATCGTCATTGTAGGCAAGGGAGAGGTGGATCGGGCGGGTTGCCGTGCCATAACAGTTGAGGTCCTTTTTGTGGACCTCGACCGACTGGTGGCGTACCCCGTCCTCGACAATGATCTCCCGGGCCGGGCCGACAAGCCCGCAGGTCTCCCGCGCCATCATGTCGCCGACGTTGCCGACAATAGCAATCCTGGCAAGATCGATGTTGGACCGATCGAGCTGGCGGGCAATGAGGTACGAGACCCCTGCGGCGCTCATCCGCGTATACCCGTACGGGAGGCAGTTGACCTGCGGGTATTCCCGTTCGCAGGGCTGGCTGACATGGTGATCGATGATCAGGACGTTCTTCTCGTCAAGCCCGCGCTCCTGCATCAGGTTCTGCTGGCCGGCCCCGAGGTCCGAGAAGACCTTGAAGGATTTGTCATCCGGCACCTGCGGCATGGTGAGGGGTTCGAGCTGCCGGACAAAGACCGATTTTACCGGAATTTCCTGCCGGGCAATGGCCTGCGAGAGAATGGCCTCGCAGGAGATGCCATCGGCATCGATATGGGAGATGATCGTGATCTCCTCTGCGGCCGAGATTGCTTCGGCTGCTGCTTTCACATCATCACAAAAACCCATTGCATATTATTTAGGAGTTCCAACAGATGAATTGTACGAACCATGCAGCGGGGACTCTACAGGGAATTTCTGGAGACCGGGCTTATCACTCCTGCCCGGATGCGGGCGGTTGACGCCAACGCGATGGCGCTTGGCGTCACCGGGCTGCAGCTGATGGAGAGCGCCGGACGGGCGCTGGCCGATCAGGTGCTCACGTTCAACCCGTCCCGCGTCCTCATCCTCTGCGGGAAGGGGAACAACGGGGGCGACGGGATGGTTGCCGCCCGGCACCTCCAGCACGGGACCGAAACGGCGGTCCTCTGCCTTGAAGGCGGGAAGCGGAGCAAATCGTGCGAGCACAACCTCTCNNCTGGCTCTTGGCTCCCTGTTTGACCGTGCGGACGTGATTGTCGATGCCCTGCTCGGGACCGGTACCAGCGGGGTGGTCCGGGAGCCCCTTGCAACCTGCATCGCGATGGCAAACGAGTCGAAGGCAAGAGTCATAGCCGCCGATATCCCGACCCCGGGCATGCGGGCAGACCGTATCTGCGCCTTCCACCGTGCCAAGGTAGAAGGATCGATGGTTATCGACATCGGCATCCCGTATAAAGCGGAATGTGCTGTCGGGCCGGGGGATCTTTTGCTCATCCCTTCCCGGAACCCGAAAGCCCACAAAGGTATCGGGGGGACCGTGCTGGTCATCGGGGGCGGGCCGTACCAGGGTGCTCCGTGGCTGGCGGGGCTTGGCGCACTGCGGGCCGGGGCCGATATCGTGCGCATTGCATCCCCGGTCTTTGAGCCGGTCCCCGACCTCATCTACGAACGACTGGACGGGGAACGGATTATGGAGGAGCATATCGACCGCCTTATCCCGCTTGCAGAACAATCGGACGTTGTTGTCTGCGGCAACGGTCTCGGGACCGAGAGCCACGCGGTTGTCCGGGCGGTTGCCCCGCACTGCAAGCGTGCGGTCTTCGATGCCGACGCTCTCCGGCTCCCGCTTCCCGCAGGTGGAAAAGAGACTATCTATACCCCGCATGGCGGGGAATTTGCCCGTATTGCAGGGATCGTCCTGCCGGACGATGCAATGGGGCGTGCCCGCGCTGCACGCGATGCACAGATTCCCGGAACGGTTCTTCTTAAGGGCAGGACCGATATCATTACGGACGGGAGCCGGGTTCGGTTCAACCGCACGGGGCATTCGGCAATGACCGTCGGCGGGACGGGAGACGTTCTGGCGGGGGTTGCCGGAGGGCTCCTCTGTCACCTGCCCGCGTTCGAGGCTGCCTGCATTGCAGCGTATGGGTGCGGGAGGGCGGGAGAGCAGGTTGCCGCCGAGCGGGGCGAGGGGATGCTCGCGTCCGATCTCGTGGACAGGATACCTGCACTCCTCTTTTTACGAGGTGGATAAATGCCGGAATTTACGCATATTCAGGATGATAAGGCACAGATGGTGGATATCAGCGGGAAAGGAGACGTGGCCCGCGAAGCCGTGGCGGCCGGAAAGATCTTCCTCCGCGAGGATACTCTCACTGCCATATGGGGAGGAACGGTCATCAAGGGCAATGTCCTTGCAACAGCACGCGTTGCCGCGACCATGGCCGTCAAGAACACTGCGAACCTGATCCCGATGTGCCACCCGATACCGATAAGCTCGGTCTCCGTGGATTTCAGGGAAGGCACCGGGTATATCGAGGCAGTGGTGACCGTGAAGATGACCGGTAAGACCGGTGTCGAGATGGAGGCGCTCACCGGAGTGTCGGTTGCTCTTCTTACGATATGGGACATGGTGAAGTCAGCCGAAAAAGATGCACAGGGACAGTACCCGGCAACTTCTATTACGGATATCCGGGTACTGGAGAAGAAGAAGGGGAAGTGAAATTTTTAACGCTCCTGGGGTTGCGCCCCGCCGCTGTGGCAACCCCCGCATCCATGCACTACGCGCCGCCTGATAGGGTTGCGCTCCATCTAACCGTTTTTATCCTGCTGAATTACTCAAGATACCGGCAGGGAGGCAATTGTCACATCAGCGAGGACTGCCTGGAGAAAAATCCATGACGACTCTTCGATTTCTCTTCAGCCAGGAATCAGGAATCGTAATTCTGAGGCTTGATCTGAGATGAACCATCAGGTTTTGTGGATCTCCAATAAGGAACGTAATTTGTTCTCGAGGCACAGATTAATTTCCTAAAAAGGACAAATAGTACAAAAAGACCAGAAAGGAAACTACTGTATGGCAAAGAACACCCCTCCCCTTACCGAGAAAGTGCTTGTATCGGTGGAAACTAAACATGCACTTATGTCCATCAGGGAACCCGGCGAACGGTACGGGGACGTGATTGGGCGGGTTCTCCAGGAACGGAAGCGTCATGATTTCATTGCACATCTCGACAGGATCGCAGAGGAAGGAGAATTCGTCCCGCTCGACAGCGATCCCGAATACGCAGGCTTGAAAAAAGAGAGGCACCGTGAGAGTAAACATCGACAAGCGGACGCTGCACTACGTTAACGGGCTGCCAGAGAAGGATCGCAGGATCATTAAACAGCATCTGCTCAATCTGGAGGATCCCTATACTGCCCCTGATGTGGAGCTGTTGCGGAACGGTCACTGCCGGATGCATATCGCACACTCATATACAGCATTCTTCGATGTCCTGCCAGGGGGCATTGTTAACATTCTTGAAGTAATGACGATCGAGGAAGCGCATAAGCGGTACAAGCGGTTTGGCAGGTGACCACCTTTTTGCAGAATTTCGCGATTTCCTTACCAGACAATATATAAAAACCATGGGGCACTCTTCGTGGTGGTCTTTTGCCCGTTCCCATGAACGGATGGTACAACGCAGGGTCGGTATGATTGATCTGCTGCAACGCTCAGTTACTCTTCACTCGGTTAGACCTTTGCCAATCTTGTGACACGACCAATTTAGTACGCAATATGCAGCACGCATACTATCTCCAGTCCGCCATCCCCCCGCCTCCTTTATTACCCCCTTCATCCAATGTATACAGGCATACGGGATTCGTCCCGTAGAGAAGGAATGTAGCTCAGGAAATGAGCCGAACCTTAGGTGATTACCATGGTAAAATCAATGTACGCGTTCGTCAGGGACGCCTGGAAGAGACCTGACAAGTCAGAGGTAGGAGAACTCCTCTGGAACCGCATGCAG
>DANA01000012.1 GCA_002508495.1 Methanoregula sp. UBA276 | reverse complement strand
GGCCGGGCCTCCGAGGTCTGGCCGGTGGTGAAGAATTTTTTGGTCTCCCCGATCTTCATCGCGTTTCTCCTCGGCCTGTTCGTATCGCAGGTCCCCGCGGCTTCTGGAGCCATGAGCTCGGAGTTCTTCACCACGTTCTTCTCGTACTTCGCCAACGGCCTTGAGATCCTTGTTGCGGTCTCGCTTGGCCTCATGCTCCGGCCTATCGACCTGCGGCCGATCCTACCGGCGTTCCTGCTCGTGGTCTGTTTGAAACTCTTCTTCAAACCGGTCTTTGTCCTTTTCGGGGCAACAACCCTTGGCCTTTCCCTCCTTGCCACCGAGATCCTGGTCATCGAGGCAGCCATGCCCTCCGGGGCCATCGCGGCAGTCGTGGCCGGGCGGTACGGGTGCGACGGGGCGCTTGCTTCTGCCATGGTTATTGCAACCTACATTGTCAGCCTTGCGACCATCCCGCTGGTGATCTTCCTGCTGCTGTAAGAGACCTGCCATGACCCTGTATGAACGAACACCACGGAAAAACAAGCCCTGCACTACAAAGACAGGTTCCATATCAGGGCTTCTGGCAGGGTGCGGAGGTGACCGGCCGTGCTGACCGTCACCTTTGCCATGCTCCAGCATATCGTGATGTTCTTCCTGATCGTGGCAGTCGTCCAGCTCCTGAAACGGCGGGGTGTCTTTGACGATTCCCACCAGCCGGTCTTCGACCATCTTGTCACCGAGTTTGCCCTGCCGGCGATCGTCTTTGGGATGCTCACGACAAACGTTATCCGTACCGACTGGATACTACCGATCCTCATTGTGAACATCGCGGTCATTATCACCATGGTCATGGCACGGGCGGCGTGCCGGGCCTTCACGCTCCCCCCGGCGGCAACGGGGACTGTCGTCATCCTCTCTGCATGGGGGAGTACTTACACGGTTGGTGCACCGGTCCTCGCTACCGTCTTTGGCACCGCGAGCGAAGAACTGGCACTTGGTAATGCCCTTGGGACATTCGGGTTCGCCCTCCCGTTCTTTACCCTTGGCATAATCGTTGCCGGCTACTTCGGCCTTGCAGAGCGGGGGGAACGATTCTTTCTCCCCGCATTCTTAAAGGATTTCTTCTGCTCCCCGGTCTTCCTCGCGTTCTGGCTGGGCATCGTCGTCTCCCTTCTCTTAACCGTCTTCAATCTCCCGGGGGAGGCGGTCTTCGACGATGTCTTTGTCGAGTTCTTCGTCGTCATCCAGCACGCCCTGAACCTGCTGGTCTGGATTGCCCTTGGTCTCCTGCTCCGCCCGGTCCATGTTCGCACATTCCTCCCGCTCCTTGCCCTTGTTGCCATCGTCAACCTGTTCGTTCTCCCGGGGCTCGTGTTTGCCATGGGCTCCGTTGCGGGCCTGCCCCTGATGGAGCGGCAGGTTGCGGTGATCCTTGCGGCGATGCCTTCGGGTGCCATTGCAGCGGTGATCGCTGACCGGTACGGGTGTGACGGGAAGCTGGCAGCGGCAATCGTGATCGGAACTTACCTTGTCAGTCTCGTGACCCTCCCTGCCATCGTCTTCCTTGGGATGTGAGGCAGTTTACGCTCCGCCCGGTATGGAACCTTGCGGGGACTCATCCTTGCGGATCCCTGGGGGGGCGGGATTCCGGAACCCGGGACGTTGCTCTTCTTCGAATCAGGTAAATAGCAGGACACATACATCCCACTGTACTATGGATCATATCCAGAAGTACCTCATCACCATAACCGCAGGGCTGCTTCTTGCATTCGTTATCCTCGCCATCCCCCCGGTTCTCACCGCGCATCCACAACCTCCCGCACCCGGTTTTGCGCCGGGTTCTGACCTGCCTGTTGATACCGGGGCTCTCCTTTCCGGTACACGGGTCACGAGCCCGCTCGATCCCGAGATGGATTATACCACCTTTGTCAACGAACTCTCGGTTACCGATATCCAAAAGAGCATTCATGACGGGGAAGCCGGCCTCGTCTTTGACATCTCGTCTGTTCCGGAACTCATCGATGGCCGGCCTCTCGATCCTGCCCGCCTTCACGGCATGCTCTACATCGGGCCGTACCCGTACCAGCCGCAGGAGACAGGATACCGGTATAAACGGTACCTGAGCGAAGCGAAGGTTGCCGGGGGAAAAGCCCTGATTCCGGTGAAGAATTTTTTGGATACCACCCATAATACTGAAGGATGGACCGACAACGGGACAATTAGTGTTCGCGTGATCCTTGCCTACAACGGTACCTTGATTGGGGGGTACGACACAATCGTCGGCTTTACCCGCGATGGTTTTGGGTTCCACAAGGTTCCCTGGCTCATGGACGGTCCGTTTGTCAACCGGATCGACAGCCGGCAGCCGGATCAGGCTACGATATCCTTTGACGCAAACGAACCCGCCCCGGCGCAACTCTACCTCTCGGACGGGAGAGTTTTTGACAGCCCTGCGCAGGTGAAGCACGAGATCCTTCTGACCGGCCTTGCTCCGGACACTGCATACACGTACCGTATCGGGATGAGCGGCCTCTCCACTCCTGACTTCCAATTCCGGTCGGCACCGTTACCGGGAAGAACCCGGGTGGTTTTCGCTGCTGCCGGAGACTCCCGGCAGGGGTATGGCGGATTCTTAAATAACTTCATGGGCCTCAATTATGCCACGCTTGATATGATCTCGTCCCGGGCCTATGCAGCAGATGCCGAATTCTTTATCATTGCCGGCGATCTCGTGGACGGGTATACCATGTCCGATGAAGACTACAAGAGCCAGCTGAATGCTTTCAAACAGTGCATGAGCGGGTTCTGGAACTCGCGGCCGGTCTTTACCGGAATGGGCAACCATGAGCTGATCTATGATATCTATAAAATCCGGTCTGAAAAGGATGGAAAGATGGTCACCACGCTCGTGAAGGTGGATGCAATGCCCTATGCAACCCGGAGTTCGGAGGCGATCTTCGCAGGTGCCTTCACGAACCCGGTCAATGGCCCGGTCCCGTCCGATCCGCGGCGGCCAACGTATGACGAATCGGTATATACTGTCCAGTATGGCCCGGTACGGCTCATATCCGTCAACAATGATTACTGGGCCACCATCGAGACCGACTACAAGAACCCGGAGACGAAGCGGTTTGGCGGTGCCCCGTACGGGTATATCATGGATGACCAGATGGACTGGATCGAGAACGAGCTGATACAGGCAGAGGATGACCCCTCGGTAACGTACGTCTTCCTCTTTGCACACTGCGGCCTCTTCCCGACCTTTGCCGATGCACCGATGTGGCGCTTTGGTAATGACAACACAAGGGCCTACACGTTCAGAAACGGCAGTGTTGTTCCGGAAAATGACGGCCTTATCGAGGTCCGCAACCGCCTTGCAATGGCAATCGGCAACTCCTCAAAAGTGGCTGCGGTGATCAACTCCCACGAGCACATCTACTCCCGGACGCTCATTGATGACCGGGTGCCGGCCGGCATCCCCGCAGTGGATGACCGGAACGGTGATGGGATCATCAGTGCCGATGAACCCAAGACCCCGCTGCCCGTCCGGTACCCGGTCTGGTACCTCGTAACCGGATGTGCCGGAGGTCCGAGTTATTCCCCGGTGAATCCCTCCCCGTGGGCCGCGTGGTGGCAGTCGCAGCCTGACCCGTATCAGGGATTCGACCTTTCGCTTCAGGAGCATTTTGTCCTGATCACGGTTGATGGCGACCGGGTCTCCTACAGGGCACTGAACCACTATGGCGAGACCATCGATGCGGTGGATGACCTGATGGCGGTAAAAAAGCTGCGGGGCTCTGCCTGAGGGCCACCCATCCAATCCCTTATCTCCCCGGCCCGCCCACGCTCCCCTTATGAGTGCACGCGAGACAATTCCCCATCACCAGCACGAGGTCTTCGATCCGAAGCACGCAGCGCATCT
>DANA01000086.1:7152-20342 GCA_002508495.1 Methanoregula sp. UBA276 | reverse complement strand
ATCTGTTCCTCAAGACTACTCATTCCTATATTAATCGCCGCATGTCCGAGATATAGTTGTTTGTGAAGCCTCCCGTTGATCAGCCGGGAAACGGGGGTTGACCATGGTCCGATCCGGTGCAAAAAAAATGCACCGCAGAAAGAAGTCCACGGCTCCGGGACAGGTCGTAAAATCCCGGTAAAAAACTATAAGTAACCTCATCGCCCATTTTAGTGGGCAACTGCTGCTATAGTGTAGTCCGGCCAATCATGCGAGCCTCTCACGCTCGCGACTGGGGTTCGAATCCCCATAGCAGCATCCTTTTCTCAGGTTAGAATCCCTAAGGATACCTTTTTCCGTACGATCGCGATCTGGACGTGAAAAACGCTCATCGGTTTTAAAATAAAAAACGGATCCCGTTTTTTCCGGAACGATTTTCAAACGCGATCCTGATCGCGATTTTACAATGAAAAACGCTGATCGTTTTTGCCGGAAAAAACACGGATCGATTTTTCCGGAAAAATCGCGATCCGTTGGTGAAAAGTTAACTACATGTGTACACATGAGCTGGCACCCTTCACGGCGGCAACCGCACCTTTGGGCAGGAATTCCAATCGCGATCCAATTTTTTTTGAAAAATCGGGATGCGTTTTTTCTGGAAAAAACGCGGATCGATCAAAAAATGAAAAACGGATCCCGTTTTTTCCGGAACGGTTTTCAATCGCGATCGTCATCGCGATAAAAAAAAGAAATCCGGAATATCCGGATTTGAAATTCTGGATCTTCGCATATCTGTCCGGATAACCGGGATCCTCACGAAACACGGTGAGGGGAGCTCAGGGCCCCAAATCCCTGCACGGGGGATTCCGCCACCACCGGAAAGGACACCCCCGCTGCGGTTTTCATGAGATAAGGTTCGCCATTCCTGCCCCGCCGTGCCCCGGATAGGGCCGGATCCGAAGGACCCGGATAGTTATTGGAGTACTTTTTTTACCCACACGAAATGCCAAAGATACAAAAAAAATCCACGATCCGATATCACATCGCCCGGAACCGTTTCACAACAATATCCATACCCTTCTTCTTGATCTCGACTTTGAACTTCGTATCTTTATACTTGACTTCATGAATGCCCAGTTTTCCCGAAGCGACAAGTCGCTCCAGGGCAATCAGGTCAGCCCGGGGCATCCGTTTGAAATCATCCCCTTCATAGATCACTTTTACCATAATTCTCCTCCAACAATCTGATACACTGTTCAATCAACCAGCGCACTTATGAATCTTCTGCGGTACATAGTTAATCCGTAATAGGAAGAGAATGCGCAAATTCCACGGCAATACTGGCGTTTTTTTGACCAACAGGTTAAATACCGTATCCCTGCATACGAGTACATGACAACCTATGAGCAGGGAGAAGATCAAGGTCCCGAGAACGGTGTATGACGAGCTGGTTGCGTTCCGGCGCGAGGTCCATTTCACGCTCGATCATACTGAAACCATCCAGAAGGCAGAGGATATGGGATACCTCAATGCGGCAGCCTGGATTCGCCAGAACGAGAATGCCTACAAAATCGGTTTCTCCTGGGGCTTCGAACCCTATGGGGATGACCCAAAAGGAACACTCCGCACCGTTCCGGCTGCTGAAACGCCGGTCCGGAAGAAGACCGCTGACCGTCCGATCCAGACCATGGAACCCCGTGACAGCAAAAAATCCACCCGTGCAGAAAAGTCCGGGGGCTTTTTTTCCGGTATCAAAAAGTGGTTGAAAAAGCACTTCTGATCGTTTCCTCAACCACAAAAAAATTCCTTTGCAGCAAAAAGGCTTTTTCTTCAGATGATGATCAGGTTTGTATGCCTGCCTGTGCAGACTGTATCAGTTACACCCAGCGGCAAAACGGCACCGGAGAATGCAGGATCAACGGCCCTGTTCCCCCGGACCGTGACAGCGACCGGTGCCCTTCCCGCACGTTTATTCCAAAGCCCGGAAAATAACTGTACGTGATATCATCCCATGCCTCGCGACCTGAATGAGAAGGACCTTGCCATATTAAAGAAACTTGCTCCGGAGTGCAGCGAGATGACCTGCTCGGGGTCCGGCCACATGTTCCACTCCATCCTCCCCCCGGTCTCCAACCATTTCGCGGAGGACGGCCGTGATTTCCTCGAACGGATCAGCCGCTTGAATAACGAGGAACTACTCTACCTGTCCGAAGTTATCCAGAACGGTTCAGAGAGCATGGGGTGCCTGCCGGTCGAGGATGTGGAAGCGTTTATCCAACTGGTCGGGGAACGGATATCCCCGGACGAGGCCCAGAAGATCGTCCGCGCCTATGAATCCGGTTATGAATGCGACCGCACCGGAACAGGCCAATGAGTAGCGCAGAAGACCTGGTTCACCAGCTTAAAAGCCCGTCAGTAAAGAAGCGGCAGGACGCGGCCCGAGACCTTGGCAGATCAAAAAACCCGGCCGCAGTCGCACCGCTGGGTGCAGCACTGGGCGACCCGCACACGGGCGTCAGGATTGCAGTCCTTGAGGCACTGGGCCGGCTTGACGATCCCTCCGCGCTTCCTTTCATCCTCCCCGCCCTTGATGATCCAGAATCCCTCGTCCGTGCCGCTGCCATTGCGGCACTGGGCCGGATCGGCGACCCGTCATGTGCCGGAGCACTCATCGCCTGCCTTCACGATCCCACGATAATGGTCCGTATCGGGGGATGCGAAGTGCTGGGAAGACTCCGCACCAGGGAAGCAGTACCTGCGCTTGAATCCCTCCTTTCCGACCCGTTCTCTGATGTCCGCGAGAGTGCCCGTACTGCCCTCCACCGCATTCGCGGAAGATCCGTAATCGCCTGACCTGCAGGTTTTTCCCCGGTTCGCCAGCGGGTCAGGTCACATATGGTTGACTTGCCAGCCATCCTGCAAATAGACGCACTTTTTATTCCCGATAAACCAACCTTCAGGTATTCAGGGAGAGGTGTCGTTGTCCCCGGTCATCGAAGCTGCAGGCTTAACCAAGGCGTACGGTACAACGGTTGCCGTCCAGGCCATCCGTTTTACGGTCAGGCAAGGTGAGATCTTCGGGTTTCTCGGGCCAAACGGTGCCGGCAAGACCACCACCATGAAGATGATCACCTGCGTATCGCCGCGGACATCCGGCACCCTCAGGGTCCTTGGGCACGACCCCGCAACCGCACCGGCAGCCATCAAGGCGCGGCTGGGGGTTGTCCCGCAGGAGACCAATCTTGATCCGGATTTCACCTGCCACGGCAACCTCGTAACCTATGCCCGGTATTTCGATATCCCGCAGGATGCAGCAGAAAAAAAGGCCGATGAACTGCTGGCGTTTGTCCAGCTGCAGGACAAGCGGGATGTTGCCATCGACAAACTCTCGGGCGGTATGAAACGCCGCCTGATCCTTGCCCGGGCACTGGTCAACGATCCCGATCTCCTCATCCTTGACGAACCCACCATCGGGCTCGACCCCCAGGCACGGCACCTTATCTGGGAGCGGCTGCGGCTCCTCCAGGCACAGGGGAAGACCGTTGTCCTGACCACGCATTACCTTGATGAAGCTGCCCGTCTCTGCGACCGCCTCGTGATAATGGACAACGGCAGCATCCTGGTCGAGGGGTCTCCTGCGGAACTGGTGAAACGGTTCGTAGGTGAAGAGATCGTAGAAGTCGAGCGGAACGACGAGGTTCTCTCCTGCCTGGAGAAGGCGGGAATAGTATTTGAGATAACCGGCGACATGGTCCAGGTGGTTACGGGATCTGCACGGGATGTTGCCCGTACCCTGTTTGAGAACTGCCGGCCAAGAAAGATGCTCACCCGTCCCGCAACCCTCGAGGACGTGTTCCTGAAACTTGCCGGGAGGGCGCTCAAGGAATGATCCGGACTGCCCTGCAATTCCCCCGTGTTACACGGCGGGCGTGGAACGTCTGGCACCGCAACCTCATCGTATTTGTCCGGACCTGGAAGGTCAACTTCTTCCCCCCGTTCATCGAAGCGTTCCTCTACCTCTCCGCAATCGGTCTTGGCATCGGGGCCTATGTCGGCTCCATCGAGGGTATCCCGTACATTACCTACATTGCGCCGGCCATCCTTGCCATCTCGGTGATGAACTCGGCGTTCTTTGAGTGCACGTACGGTTCCTATGTCCGCATGTATTACCAGAAGAGCTTTGACGCCATGATCGCAACCCCGCTCTCGATTGAGGATGTTATTTTTGGCGAACTCCTCTGGGGTGCAACACGGAGCGTGATGTACGTGGCAATTATGCTGCCGGTACTTGCGGCATTCAACGTCATCTCCCTGCCGGCGTCGCTGCTTGCTATCCCGCTGGCATTCCTTGGCGGCATGATGTTTGCCGCAATCGGCATGTGCTTTACTGCCATCACCCCGGGACTCGAGACCCTGAACTACCCGGCGTACCTCTTCATCACCCCCATGACGCTTTTTTCGGGCACGTTCTTTCCGCTCACCCTCCTGCCGCCGGTATTTGGGTACATTGCCGTCATCTTCCTTCCGCTGACCCACCTCGTAGCGGTCATGCGCATGAGCACGCTGCCTGCCTTCTCGCTCTCGATCCTGCTGAACCTTGCATGGATGGCCATAATCACCATCGTTCTTTGTATCGTCTCAATCAATCTGATGAAACGCCGGTTAATCGTGTGAGGTGCAATCGGCGGGATTGCCGGTATGTAAAAAAATTTCCTGATTCCTGCAGGGAAATTGCATTACCTCCGGCTACTCCCTCGGGATGCCTTGAGCGCGATAGCAATTCGGTTCAGGTACAAGTTCCCACAAAATTCCAGATTGTTCTCGTGACGGGTTCGTATCTTCTCATCCACCAGGTGTGATAAACGGCCGCCGCCCCGGAGGACGCCCCGCGGCGGCATCAATTCGGTTTCACACGAAAAAAGATTGTATCGTATCTTGTTCATTACGCTACAGGCATTCCTACAATGGAACCTGCTTTCGCCGCCATGCCCCGTGAGGGGCGCCTTACGGAGGGGAACTCTCACAGGGGTTCATTTTTCAACTGGTTCTCCTGCATCTGGAGGGGAACGCTCATTCATGGGTGTTTCAGCAGGGCAAAAATGGCAATTATTCCAGATACTCCGGCAAGGGAAATGTAACAAAAAATGGGGTGAGTTGCTGGTCCGCAGGGGACGTATCTTTACCGGCAGCGACAGATCCGCAGGACATACAGAACCTCGTCTTCGACAACTTCCTCCATGACAACGTCGGCACACATCCCCTGGAGGGTGATGAGTTCAATAACCGAATCCAGACCGGTAAGAGATGAGATGAGAAGAAGGATCCGCCCCTGCGGGGCAAGCCGTTCACCCGCCCCTGCAAGGAACCGCCCGATGATCGCCCGACCATCGCTGCCGCCATCGAGGGCATACTCGAGCCAGTCATCAATCCGCTCTTCCGGCCGGGTCGGGAGGTACGGGGGATTGAAGAGGATAAGATCGAACGCGCCCCGTATCCCGCTGAAGAGATCCGCCCGGACAACCGGCAGCCCTTTTTTTTTTGCACATGCCGCTGCATGGGGATTGATATCCGTAACGACAATACACCGGGCCTTTTCGAGCCCGGATGCTATCGTTCCCGAACCAGTGCCGATCTCGAGGACCCGGTCCCCTGCCCGGACTTCGCCCTGTGCCGCCCTGAGCAGGAGATACGTATCCGCTTCCGGCTGGTAAACCTGCGCGGAATCCAAGGACATTACCGGAAAAATTGGCCGGAACGGGGAAAAAGGATTGCCTGCCCGGTTTTGTGGCGAGGTCAGGTGCGGGAAGTTCCTGACGAGAAGATACAGGATAAACTCACCGGCAGTTTATTAGTCGTTATTCGCGCTGGATTCCCGTACCAGGAAGCACATTGGATGACGGGGCATCCCATTGAACACAACAAAATGAGAAGAGCCTGCAATAATTCTGGTGCAGGCGAGAACCAAATAGTTGGGAATCCAAGATCGTGGGAAGAAATACTGGAAAAAATGCATGAGAACCCTTGTTGATACGGCAAAAGACGACACGATTACCGCACCCATGAAAGCGGTGGCAATGGCAGAAGGAATTGACCCGGAAATCCTCTGCCGGCGGATCGCAGAAGGAAGTGTTGTTGTTATGCAGCGGAAGAACCGCCGGCTCGGTATCGGCAAAGGCTTAACAACCAAGATTAATGTCAACCTCGGGACTTCGAGCGGGAAGGCCAATCTTTCCGATGAAATCCAAAAAGCCCGGATTGCCGAGGGGTTCGGGGCAGACACCATCAGCGATCTCTCGATGGGCGGCGACATCGGCGCAATACGCACGGAGATCTTTTCAAGCACAACACTTCCGATTACCACGGTCCCGGTATACCAGGCCGTGGTGGAGCATGGCCTGAAAAAGTTGACCGCCGATGACATCATCGCAACCCTCAAGATACAGGCTGAGGAAGGCATCAGTTCTGTTGTCGTGCATTGTGCCGACAGGAAGATGCTTGGGGCATTCCGGAAGAACCGGCGGGTTCTTGGCATGGTCTCGAAAGGGGGATCGATCACCAGCGCATTCATGCTCCTGAACGATTGCGAGAACCCGTACGTGGAGCATTTTTCCAAAGTCCTCTCGATTTGCCGGGAGCATGATATCGTTCTTTCATTAGGAAACACGGCTCGGAGCGGCTGCATCCATGACCCCCGCGATCCGTTCCAGGTAGCGGAAGTCCGGCAGAACATCACCCTTGCCCGCCGGGCACTGGATGCCGGTGTACAGGTCATTATCGAAGGGGCCGGGGGGCATATCCGCAGCGATCGTATCCCACAGCAGGTCCGGTATTACAAGAAGCGGTCACCATTCCCGCTCTTTGTTGCCGGCCCACTCCCTACCGACATCGGGATTGGCTATGACCACATTGCCGGTGCCTGCGGGGGAAGTGCGGCAAGCGCTGCCGGCGCGGATTATCTCTGTTACATCACCCCGGCCGAGCACCTTGGTCTCCCGGGACCGGAGGCGGTGAAGGAAGGACTCATTGCATTCCGCATTGCCGCCCATATTGGCGATACGGTCAAGTACGGGCTCGGAAGCCGTGACCTGGCAGTTGCCCGGCTCCGGGCCGGGCTCGACCGTGAAGGGCAGATCCAGTATGCCATGGACCCGGCACGGGCGCGGGAGCTCTCGGACGGGAAGGAGGAGTGCACGATGTGCGGGACGTTCTGCGCGATAAAGGTCATGCGGGATTTCTTACAAAGGGACTGACTACCTATCCGGTAATTGAATCGAAAAAAATCCCCCGGTCCCGTGCCTCGCGGTAGCGCGAATAGTTCCTGCACACCACTTCCCGTGAAGTGTTTGCATAGCAGTAGGAACAGAGATGCGGGCAGGTGGAGTACTGGCCGATATCCCGGGATACGATGCACCGGCAGGTGCTGCGCTGCCCCGGGTCTTTGAGATATTTTTCCGGGTTCGCATGTATTACGGTACCGTCAAGACAGGACTGCGAACCGGGGCGCAGGAACTCCATCAGTGCGGGGTCATCCGCAAATTCCCGTACCATCAGGTCATACGAAATGCACTGCCCCCGCCCGATACCGTACGGGAGAAGATCGCGGTTCTCTGCACAGGCTGAGAGCTCAAGCCCCCATTCACGGTTGAATTCTGCAAGGCCGCAACAGAACTCACGGACCTCGGGGTCTGTGAATTCACGGGCCCCGGAACAACCGCTGGTCAGTAAATTCCGCTGAACTTTTTTGTACCGTGCGATATCCACGAAACTGAAGACCAGCCGGTCGGTGAACGGGGCGATCTTGTCGCCGATGCGCTGAACTTTTGCCAAAAGATTGTCAACCGTGATACGGTCGGATAAGACCAGCGGGTCAAAGCGCCAGACCACCCGCCCTTTGCCGATCCTTTGAGAGAGTTGGATGAACGTACCAATCCGCTCATCGAGGGGCGGGACATGGGGTTCGAGCCCCTCGCCTTCATAGTCGTTGAGGGTGAAGAGGAAATAATACCGGTATCCCAAACGGTCAAGAGCTTTAAGGTGCGGGAGAAACGGTGCCGGGTCTTTTGACCAGAAGACGAAGAGACGGGTCCGTGCAAAGGATACATGCACGGGATCTCCCCCAAACGGGCTCTTCCAGGTAACCCGGCCATCCCGTACGCGGGACATGAACCAGTCGCCATAGAAGGCCGGGATATCGGTCGACCGGCTGGCCGATACAATCACCGGGGCAACCGCTTTGACGGTCCGAATCCCACCCGGCACGCCCAAATCGGGAACATCAAGCGGGACCTTCTCCCATCCTTTCCATCGCATCACAAATCACCCGTGTACAAACAGGATTTTGGGCAGCGGAAATATAATGATCGTGAATAAGAACCACACGAGGCAATCAGGGAATGTTCGCAATCGTTGCAAAGTCCTCAAGATACAGCTGTTCCGGCCGGCTCGCAAGGATCTCCTCCGGCAGTTCTCTTAAGGCCCGTTCCACCCAGACCGGGGAGAGCATGCTCCCGGTAGATCCCTTCAGGCCGTTCCGTACGGTCTTTCTCCGGTGGGAGAAGAGGGCCCGGACAACGTCGGCATAGTGGCGGCGGTCGTTGATGGGAAATATGGGTGGGCGGGGGAAGATCTTGACAACCGTTGAATTCACCTGCGGGCGGGGAGAGAACGCCTGCGGCGGGAGCTTAAAGCAGGTCTGGACTGCTGCGTAGGTCTGGACCATGATCGAGAGCCTGCCACAATCCTTGGTGCCGGCCGGGGCCACCATCCGCTCGGCAAACTCGCTCTGGTACATCAGAACCGCAACCTCAAACCCGGCATCCAAAAGGCGGAAGGTGATCTTGGAGGAGGCGGAATACGGCAGGTTGGAGACCGTGATCTCGAACGGGGGGATAGGGCAGCGGGTTGCATCGCCCTGCTGGAGGACCAGCTGACCCGTGGCGATTTCTGAGGAAAAACGATCTGCGAGCTGTTCGACTAAGATGCTGTCCAGTTCGATGGCATGGACCCGTGCGCCACGGTCGAGAAGGGCACGGGTGAGTGCCCCGTTGCCCGGCCCGATCTCCAGCACCTTCCGGTCCTGCACCTCCGCAAGGTCCGCGATGCGGTTCACGGCACGCGGGTCGATGAGGAAGTGCTGGTCGTGGTATGCTTTCATTTCGACGTGAAAAGATGGTACTTGACGTCCTTGTCCTCAAGCTCCTCGAGGATCCGGGCCTGTATCATCTTCTGGGGGTGGGGGAGGGACTTGATACGCGTGCTGATATCGGCAAAACTCTCGAACGGCTTCCGGTTCCGCGATTCTAAAATCTCCCACATCAGTTTCTTCCCGATACCGGGAAGAAGGTGGAGCATGTGCAGCTTGGGCGTGATCGAGATGGACTTGTTAAAGAACGTGACAAAATCCGCCTCGCGGGCCTTTACCACCTCTTCGATGATGAACGGCAGTTCGCCCTGCGCCGTGTTCGTGAGCTCGGCATACCCGATCCGGCGTTTCACGCGTTCGACCTTTTCCCGTTCGGCATCGCCGATATAGACCTTTTCATGGAGGTCGATATCCACGCCGGGCTTTGGCACGAGCTCCAGGAGCTTGAACTGTTCGACACCCATGGCCTGGACGATCGGCTCACGCTTGAACGGAGGCCGGGGGTCGTCCGGGTGCCCCTTCAGGAGCACGTCGAGTACGATCGCGTTGACCTCTTTTTTCTCCGCCTTCATGCACCACACCTCAGAAGTGGGTCATGACCAGTTCAACAATGCCATCAAGCTCTTCAGGAGAGAGCGTAAACCGTTCCTTGGCAAAGATCGCCCGGACCTCGTCGCGGTTCTTCGGCATGAGATTGGCGATACGGTAGGCGATTTCCGGTTTCATCTTCTCCATCTTGGAGAGCTCAGCTACAAGGTCCTCTGCCTTTTCAGGCGATGTCTTGGCAAGCTGATTGGCATGCTCGACGCTGCGCCGGAACTCGTAGGATGTCTCCTTTTCCGCGGCTATCCGCTCGGCTTCTACCCCTAAAATGACGCTGCGCATTTCGGGAAGTGTAACCTTCTCTTCGCTAATGATACCCTTCACTTTCATGCCAATCACCTGACAGAGAGTTTACTTTTGTGCTTTTAGATGTTGTGGTCGGGCGATGACGACTTTGTCCGCATTACCGTCGCGGATAGTGAGCATCCATGCCCGGCCGCGCTGGCCGATGACGGTCCCGGTCTTTCCGTGGAAGCGGCGGTGAGGCATGCCTTTCTGGATGCTGGGTTCAACGACAACGTGGACCCGGTCACCGATCTCGAACTGCTGGATAACCGAGGTTACCGGCGGGAGCCCGCGCTTTCTCAAATCCTTCTTGAACTTATACCGTGTTTTCTTTCGTGGACCATTGTGGTGTGCCATGATTTATTCTCCCTCCGTAACTCCTTCAACCTGCGTAACGTCGAGGCTGGTGACGTGAGCGCTCTTTTTCAGGATCTCGGCAAGACTCGGGATGGTTCTGCCTTCGTCCCCGGACACGAGTTCTTTGATGTAGAGGCCGGCTTCGCCGAGGACTTCAACAATAAATTTTCCGTCCTGCTGCCCCACGCACTCGATATCAAGGACCTTTCGCTCCCGGACTTTATCTGCTCTCCGGTGTGCGACCCGTATGGGCGTGCGCTGCTGTATTATGACGCCTTTTAAGGTTTTTGTGGCATTTGCGAACTCATCCGCTGATATTGCCCCGTCAACCTCGACCAGGATCCTGTATTTTTTATGCGCTTTGTTTGATTTAAGGGTTTCCACCTCTGCGCGCTCAGCCCAGCGGCTCAGGGCAACCGATACCCGGCCTTCAGCGGTCCGGTTTATCTCCCCTTCCAGGGCGGCAAGATCGAGAGAACGTTTCTTTGGTTCAACCACTTCGAGAATGAACGGTCGGCCGGTGCCCACCATGCGGGCATCGATATCCTCCCTCCCCGCGCCATGCAGGACCGCAGTGGTGGCTTCAAATGCTTGAATGACCGGTCGTGCTATCAGTTCTTCCACCGAATCCAGGTACTGGGCACCGGTGAAGTTGCACTTCTCGCAGCCTTTGCCTTTGCATGACCGGCAGTCCCAGTGCGTCTGGGGGATGCCCCGTTCGAACTTCTGGTATCTCCCGTAGAAGAAGACCGAATTGACCTGCACCTCGACCTTCTCGTTTGCCAGATCGAGGATTATCACGACATCGGGCTTTTTGAAATCCACGACTTTTCCGGTCTTTCCTGAAACCGCTTTACCGACTTCGCGGTTCACTTCCGATTTGAAGGGCTCGGGATCGGTCAGCGACAGGTCGCTCCAGACCATCTCTTCATTCTCGGCAATCATGGGAGGCACCCGGCAGCCTACAAGGAGTGTTGAGAACTCCAGCCCCTGCACTGCTTCGACTACCCGGTCGGCCCAGAGCGGGACGCTAATAAAGAAGTTGCCGCACACCCAGCAGGTGCCGGCAAACGCTTTGTAGGGGGTGTTTGTTGCAAGGGCCCGGGCGATCCGGAGCCCGCGGCCCCGTTCGTCGTTCGTGAGCCCGTGCGATCGCTTGCCAAAGAACCGCCCGAGACAATGGTCGCATATCTCACCATAGGCAAGGACTGCCGTTACCTGTTCTGTGATTTCCATCTAGCACGACCTCCGGTCCAGTTCATTGTGCAGCACGATAATTGCATGGTCAGCATGGAGACATTTCGGCCCCACCGAATACCGCGGGCAGTCGTGGAGCAATGCTTCTTCCTCGTCAGTAAAATTCAGGTGGTCTGACAAGAGGAACGCATCCGGCAGTTCCGGTGCGTTTTGGACATCCGATCCCTTCTCGTCCAGGACCGCAAACCGGTGTTCCGTAAGGAGACGTTCAAGGCCTCCTTTGCGGATGAACACTCCCGGTGCCGCTTCCCGGAATTCGCTCCCGCACGGGACATCGATGACCTTTTTTATCAATGCGGCGGCGCTCCGTTCATCCGGGGAGAGCGACCGGACAAGCCCCCCGGCAAATTTTACCGTCCTCTGCCCGGCCGGCTCGCCGCAGAGGACAAGATAACAGTCCACGTCCCGCCGCAGGTCATGCGAGAGGAAGAGTGCGGCGTTCACGCACCGGCAGAGCACGTCCATCCTGCCCCCGCTTCCCGGTAAATCATTGAGAGAGAAACTCCCGTCAGTCCGGGCACGGTGCCCGATGATGGCAAAGGAGGTCATCTCACTGCATTCCGGAGAAGCGTTTCATCAGGCGCTGCATGTTGAATTTTCCACCGGATGCGCCCCGCATCCCCTTGAGCGTCCGCTGCATCATCTTGTAGTACTTCAGCAGTTCGCGCACCTCGTCCGGTGTTGCACCGGCCCCGTGGGCGATCCGCTGCATGCGGGAACTGTTGATGAGGGCCGGGTCATCCAGTTCATTGGATGTCATCGAGTCCATGATGATCCGGTACCGCACCATCTTGGTGCTGGTGACATCATACACGCCATCCGGCAGCTGCATGTTGCCAAGCGGGAGCATTCCCATGATCTGTTTTAAGGGGCCCATCTTGTTGAGCGCCTCGAGCTGTTTGTACATGTCGCGAAGGGTGAACCGGCCCTTCATCATGGCATTGACATCAACATCATCGGGTTTGAGCGCCTCGCTCGCCTTCTCCATGAGGGCTTTTAAGTCGCCCATGCCCAGGAGACGCGATATGAACCCGTCGGGATCGAACCGCTCGAGGTCTTCGATCGTCTCCCCGCTCCCGATGAACGCGATACCGCTCTTGGTCTCGGCAACAGCCGACATTGCACCGCCGCCTTTTGCCGTCCCGTCCATCTTGGTGATGATGACCCCGTCAATCCCGATGGCTTCGTGGAACCGCCGGGCCTGCTCGCTTGCCTGCTGGCCGAGCGCCGCATCGATGACCAGCCAGCGGTGCGTTGCTTTCGTGAGCACGTTTAAGTCGATAATTTCCTTGATGAGATCCGCTTCGAGCGCATGACGCCCCTGCGTGTCGATGATGATGAGTTCCTGTTCCCGGAGTGCATCAAGGCCCTCGCGGGTGATCTTTATGGCATCTTTCTCCTGCGCATTGCCATAACAGGGTACGTGGACCTTGGCACAGAGCGTAGATATCTGGTCAAACGCCCCGGGCCGGAACGTATCGGCACAGATAACCCCGACTTTCATACCCTTCTTCTGGAAGTAGCGGGCGAGCTTGGCAGTGGTCGTGGTCTTGCCGCTGCCCTGCAG
>DANA01000086.1:3110-7094 GCA_002508495.1 Methanoregula sp. UBA276 | reverse complement strand
GGAAGGTCCTCGTCCAGCGAACGGCTGCGGATCGCCTTGCTGAGGTCCATGACCAGTTTGACATTCACGTCCGCCGACAGGAGGGCGCGCTGGAGGTCTTTTACCAGTTCATCGACCGCTGCCCGGTCGACCACGGTCTTGCCTGCCAGTTTCTTCATCGCGTCCTTGAGTGAGTTGGAAAGACCGTCAAGCATCAGGGACCACCCTCAAGAAGTTCATCAACAATTTTTTCCGGTTCAAATGCCATGATGTCATCATACGACTGCCCGACACCGAGGAACATCAGGGGTTTGCCGATGGTATGGGCAATGGATATCGCCGCACCACCGCGCGAGTCCATGTCTGCCTTGGTCAGGACCACTGCATCGGCACCGACCGTTTTGTCAAATTCGAACGCCCGGGTAACGGCATCGTTACCGGCAACCGCTTCATCAACATAGACCACGAGATCGGGTTTCATCACCCTGCGGATCTTCTCCAGCTGGCTCATCAGGTTCGCCTTGTTATGGAACCGGCCTGCGGTGTCTGCGAGCACGACATCGATCTTGTGGGACAAAGCATACTGGACTGCATCGAACAGTACGGCTGAAGGGTCGGCACCTTCCTGGTGCTGGATAACCCGTATTCCGAGCCGTTCGGCATGAACGGCGATCTGCTCGATGGCACCGGCACGGTAGGTATCACCGGCACCAATAACCACCGAGAAACCCTGGTTCTTGAGGTATGACCCGATCTTCGCAACGGTCGTGGTCTTACCGGTGCCGTTGACACCGGTGAAAAGGATCTTCACGGGTTTCTCGTGCCCGCGGATATACGCGGACAGGTCAAACCCGTTTCCCAGCACATCGATGAGGGCCGTCTTCAGCGCAGTGACCACGAGGGAGTCGACCGACTCGCCAATCTTCCGGTGCTTTCCCACGAGGCCTTTCCTGACCTTGCCGATGATCGCATCGGTGGCAGGGAGCGCAACATCGCATTCCAGTAAGGTGATCTCGAGATCGGAGAGCGCATCCGCAAGGTCTTTTTCCGCTACAATCAGCTCGCGATCGATGATGAAGGTCTTGAACTTGTCAACAAACCCGACCGGCCGCAGCCCGCCCGTTTCCGGCTCATCCGCCGCAGGAGCCTGTGCCGTAGGCTCAGGTGCCACCTGGTCCGGCCCGGAGGATCCCGGAGGTACTGCAACATTCTGAATGCTGCTGCCAAGCCGGTTCCGTGCCGCTTTCAGCTTCTCTCGCAGGCCCCCGAACATACCGAAGATTACCCCTTATTCCTGTCCCTGCCCGGATGCCATTGCCTGCTGGTAACCGGACTCGATGCGCTTGTTGATCTCGTTTATCTGGCCGCGCAGGCGATCGAGGGTCTCGGCAACCTTCTTTGCCGATGCCTCCATCTCCATGACCCGTTCTTTCAAAAACTCAACTGCTTCATTATTGGAACGCTCGACCACGACGTCGGCACCAATCGCAAGAAGGACCTTTTCCGGGTCAGAGACCTTTGCCCGGACACTGGCACCGCCACCGATCTGGAGAAGGACCACGGTGTCTTCCCCTGCGGTAAGCATATCCTCAAGCGACTCGATTGCTGCAAGGGCTTCCATCCGCCCGTTCTCCAGAAGCTGCAGCTGCTGCATGAAGATCTCTGCCTGCTGGCCGTATTCCTGCAGGTATTGCTGGAGCGTCATCAGTTCGCGCTGGTCCATGGGTTGCGTTGTAGGTGTCAAAATCTGCCACTCCTCGTATTGATTGCTCTGTTTGTCAATCCTGACTCCTGATATGTATGTTCTCCACCATCATAAAAACATCATTGTAGACGGCTGTCCGGTATTTGCGGCACCGTACACACCCTGCGAAATGGGAAGTCCCCCATGGTCCCGCCACCGTTTCAAAAAAAAAACCGCCTTTAACCCCATGCGGTATTTGCATCAGCCCGTTTTTTCGACGTATTTAAACCATTCCGGGCCGTATATACCTGTGCAGGCCCGGCGGGTCTGAGGAGGCGTATGATGGATTTTAAAAACAAGGTACTCATAATCGGCTATGGCGCTGTCTGTAAATGCATGCTCCCTATCCTGCTCCGGCACGTGAACATCCCCCTGGAGCAGATAACCATCATCGACTTCAAGGACAAGTCAGCAGATCTCAAGGCCTGGACTGCCGGGGGGCTCCGTTTTTATAAAAAGAAGATCAGCCGGGAAAACCTCACCGTAGTCCTTGGTGAATACCTGGCACCCGGCGGGCTCCTCATCGATGAGGCGTGGAACATTGACACCTGCGAGATGCTGCAGTGGTGCCACGACCACGACGTCCTCTATGTCAACACATCCGTGGAAGTATGGGAGCCGGAGGCCACGATCCAGACTGCCACGCCATACGAGAAGACCCTGTACTTCCGGCAGATGAAACTCATCGAGCTGACCAGGGACTGGGAAGGTGCAACCACCTGTATTGTCGACCATGGCGCAAATCCCGGCCTCATCTCGCACTTTGCCAAGCAGGGCCTTATCGACATCGCAAAAAGGATGCTCGATGACGGGATTGCACCGGACCCGGCCCGGGTCGAACACCTTATCCGCGAGCAGAAGTTCGGTGAACTCGCGATGGAGACCGGCGTCAAGGTCATCCACTGTTCCGAACACGACACCCAGATCTCCCGCACTCCCAAGAAAGTTGGCGAGTTCGTGGGCACCTGGTGTATCGAAGGGTTGCATGAAGAGGGAACTGCCCCTGCCGAGATCGGGTGGGGCACGCACGAGAAGACCCTCCCCCCCATGGCGATCATTCCCCCCGTTGGTCCCAAGAACGGGATCCTCCTGCCGAGAATGGGGATCAACACGTGGGTCCGGTCGTATATCCCCCACCAGGAGATCATCGGCATGGTCATCCGGCACGGGGAGGCATTCGGCATCTCCGATCGCTGGACGGTCTGGAAGGACGGCAAAGCGGTATACCGGCCAACCGTTCTCTACGCGTACATGCCCTGCGATGCAACGATTGCATCGCTGCACGAACTCCGGGCGCGGAACTACGTGCTCCAGCCCAAGCTCCGCATCATGAGCGACCGGGAGATCATCACGGGCGCAGACATCCTTGGCGCACTCCTGATGGGCCACCCCTATAAATCATGGTGGACCGGCAGCATCCTGCCCATCGACATTGCAAAGAAACTCGCCCCCGGCCAGAACGCGACCACCATCCAGGTTGCACTCGGGGTTGTCAGCGCGGTGATGTGGATGATCAAAAATCCACGCGAAGGCTTCTGCCTGCCCGATGACCTTCCGCACGAGTTTGTATTAAACATCGCAAAGCCGTATCTTGGCGATTTTGTCTCACGGCCCCAGGACTGGACTCCGCTCAAGAACCGCGTGGTCTACTATAAGGAGAACCCGGAGAACAATTATGACCGCGAGGATATCTGGCAATTCAAAAACTTCATATTCGTGCAATAAATCAATCATATAATGACAAAAGTCGCGGTGGATGCCAAAAAGAGGCGGAAGAAAAAAGAGACCGGGGAGACCCCGGTCCACCATATCGGGGAAGTAAGCAAAGATCTCCTGCTGGAACTTGCCGAACAGCACGGCACCCCCATTTTTGTAATCGATCACAAGAAACTCCGGGAGAATTACCGGGAGTTCAAGCGTCACATGCCGGATGTGCAGGTCTATTTTGCAGTGAAAGCCAATTCCAATCCCGAGATTGTGAAGACCCTGTACGATATCGGGTGCAGCTTTGATGTCGCATCCATGCCCGAGTTCATGATCGTGTACGAAAACATCAGGAAACTCCCCCCAAAAGAGCGCCAGAACTGGATATGGGACAAGATCATCTACGCCAATACCATAAAGCCGATTGACACGCTGGAAGCGCTGGATAAGTACAAGCCGCTGGTCACCTTCGACAACCACCACGAGATCCTGAAGATCCGCGACCATGCGCCCCATGCAGGACTCGTCCTCCGCATCCTTGTCCCGAACACCGGCTC